>JAFAZC010000020.1 GCA_019239965.1 Kutzneria sp.
CTGCGGTGAAGGTCCGGGACACGCTGTTGCCAGGCGCCCTGGACGTCGGCACCTACAACGACAAGGTATACGTGCTGAACTACGGCTACACCGTCTACGGGCTGTGGTACAACGCGAAGTTGTTCCGGGAACGGGGGTGGCGGCCGCCGAGAACCTGGACGGAGTTCACCACCCTTGCTCCCGTGATCAAAGCGGCGGGCATCGCCCCACTCGTGCACGCCGGCAAGTACCCCTTCTACATGGGCGTGCCAATCACCGACTGGGTGGCCAAGGTCGGCGGCCAACAGCTGACCGTCGCGATCGACAACCTGGAGCCCAACGCCTGGCGCAACGATGCGGTGCGTACCGCGGTGAACGCCGCGCTGGAACTGGTGCGCAGCGGCTGGGTGCTTCCCGGTGCCGAAGGCATGTCGCACACCGAGTCACAGCAGGCCTTCCTGGACGGCAAGGCCGCGTTCATCCCGGTTGGCAGTTGGCTGGAGAACGAGATGCGCAAGACGATCCCGCCAGGCACGGAGCTCACGCTCATTCCGATGCCCTCGCTCACCGACCACGACGCCATGCCCTACGGTGCTGTTCGCGCGGAGGCCAGCGAGCCGTTCATCGTTCCTGCGAAGGCGCACAACGTCAACGGGGGCTTGGAGTTTCTGCGCCTCATGCTCGGCAGGGACGCCTCGAGGAAGTTCTCCGAGCTGACAAGTTCGCTGTGCGTCGTGAAGGGCGCGGCCGACGGTGTCACCGCCTCGACGGCACTGGCCTCGGCCAACCGTATCGCGACCTCGGCGGGGGACAACATAATCCACTTCCGCTCGTTCATCGACTGGTATAAGCCGTTTCGCAGTGAGTGGGAGGCCGCGACGGGCGAGCTGATGGCCGGCCGGTTCACTGTGGAGGAGTGGATCGACAAGGTGCAAGCGGGGGCGGACGCGATTGCCGCCGACTCCACAGTGCAGAAGTACCACCGGACCAAGTAGCCTCTCAGTGAACCACGGCAAGATTCCGTTCATCATCGGGTTCCTGCTCGTCCCCATCGCGCTCTACGCCATGTACGTGGTGTCGCCGTTCGTGCAGACCGCGTACTACTCACTGACGAACTGGGGCGGATTCTCGGGTACGCAGGACTTCGTCGGTGTCGGAAACTACCTTGCCCTGCTCTCCGACGGGGTGTTCCTCAATGCCGTTGCCCACAACGCTTTCTTCCTGCTGCTGATGCCGGTAACCACGATCGGGATCGCGTTGTTCCTCGCGTTTCTGCTCAACGTCGGTGGGCACGGGGCAGCGGCAGGCGTACGCGGAGTGCGCGGCTCGTCGGTGTACAAGGTGGTGTTGTTCTTTCCGCAGGTGTTGTCGGTGGCGATCGTCGTGGTGCTGTTCCAGTCCGTGTTCCGCACCGACTCCCTTGGCCTCGCCAATGCCGTGCTGCTCCGACTCGGCCTGATCGATCCGGCGCATCCCGCACAGTGGTTCAACGACCCGAACAGCGTGCTGTGGTGCCTGCTGTTCGTGATGGTGTGGACTGGAGTCGGCTTCTACCTGGTGCTGTTCTCGGCGGCAATGCGATCGATCCCAAGGGAAATCTATGAAGCCGTCGTTCTTGATGGGGCTGGACGGGGAGCCGCGTTCTTCCGGATCACCCTTCCGTTGCTGTGGGACACCGTCTCGGTGGCATGGGTCTACCTGGGGTTCATCGCGTTGGACGGCTTCGCCCTCGTCACGGGCCTCACCCCCGATTCTGGCGGCGGCGGCCCCAACCATGCCAGTGAGGTGATCTCCATCGAGCTGTACAGAACAGCGTTCGGCCAAGGCAAGTTCGGCTACGCCTGTGCGATGGGCGTGGCTCTCGCGGTGTTCTCACTGCTGCTCGCGGTCGTGCAGCTACGGATCACCCGACGCGAATGGGTCGAGTTCTGATGGCCGGCAGGATGTCGCGATCGTTGAACCTGTTCTCCCACGGGTTCCTGCTGGTGTGGACGGCGATGGTCGTGCTTCCGTTGCTGTGGGCGGTGTTGTCGTCGGTCAAAAGCGACGCCGAGATTTTGTCCAGCCCCTGGTCCCTTCCCGGAGTGCCGCACTGGGAGAACTTCGGCCGTGCCTGGTCCACCGGCCACATCGGTGACTTTTTCGTCAACACCGTGATCGTGCTCGCCGGCGGTGTCCTCCTGACCATGCTTCTTGGTTCCATGGCGGCCTACGTGCTGGCCCGCTACCGGTTCCCTGGCAACCGAATCGTCTACTATGTCTTCGTTGCTGGCTTGACCCTTCCGGTGTTCCTCGCGCTGGTCCCGCTGTACCGGATCGTGGGCAACCTCGGTCAGCTGCCGGGGATCGGGCCCTATCTCGGGCTGAACTCCTATCTCGGGTTGATCCTGGTGTACGTGGCGTATTCGCTGCCGTTCACGGTGTTCTTCCTGCACTCGTTCTTCCGCACGTTGCCAAATGAGGTGGCCGAGGCCGCGCTGCTCGACGGCGCCTCGCACGGCGAGTTGTTCCTGCGGGTGATGCTGCCGATGGCCCGGCCCGGCCTGCTCAGCATCGGCATCTTCAACGTGATAGGGCAGTGGAACCAGTACCTGTTGCCGCTGGTGCTGATGCAGCGGCAGTCCGGTACGGACACCGACCATTCCGTACTCGCGCAGGGCCTTCTCAACCTGGCTGTGTCACAGGGGTACAAGTCCGACTGGTCCGGCCTCTTCGCCGGGATGACGCTCGCGATGCTGCCCATGCTCGTGGTGTACGTACTGTTCCATCGTCAGGTTCAGGCCGGCCTGACAGCGGGAACCTTGAAGTAGTGTCAGGCGTCCTGCTCTTCGGTGGTGATTCGACCGGATTGTCGGCTTCGACCGTGTGGCAAGAAGCCTCCCCACCCGCGCTAGCCGGTGTCGCCCGATTCGATCAGGCTGACCACCCTGTTGCGGCCGGTTTGTTTGGCCACGTACAGGGCGTTGTCCGCGGACACCAGCAATCGGTCGACAAGCACCCCACAGTTGGGATACACGGCGACACCGATCGAGGCGGACAGTCCGCTGACCGCGGTGCCGTGGTCGCGCACGACAAGAGCGGTGATGGCCCGGCGCACTCGTTCCGCGATCATGACCACCTCGGTGTGCGTTGTCGCCGGCAGGAGCACGACGAACTCCTCGCCACCGAAGCGGCCGACCGAGTCGTGTTTGCGCACGGTGTTCTCCAGCGTGCCGGCGACATGTTTGAGCACGGTGTCACCGACGAGATGACCGTGAGTGTCGTTCACCCGTTTGAAATGATCGATGTCGATCATCAGCACGCCGAAGCTGGACAGCTGTCTGGTGGCACGGTCAAGCTCCTTGACCGCGGTGTCGTGCCAGGCGACTGAGTTGAGCACTCCCGTCTTCTGGTCCCGGGTCGCCATCTCCTGAAACTGTCTCATCAGCAGGCTGCGGTGCAGCATCACGATGGGCAGTACGATCAGTGGCAGCAGATAGGGACGTAGCGCCAGCACAACGGCCGTCATTCCGCCGAGGCAGAGCGTTGCCAACTCCAGGATGTTGTTGTCCCAGCCGCCAGTCACCTCCGCGAGACCACTGTCTGGGTTGCGGAGTTTGAGGCCGATCATCACCAACGCACTGTTGGTCGCCGTGAATACCAGGATCGCCAGGCAGACTCCAGCAAGTCCGCGCAGGTTCGGACTTGTGTCGACGAACGGCGTCTCGCCATCTACCAGGCCGAGTACCGGTCCGACAGCGAGGCAGGCAAGGATCACCGTGCTCGCGCTGAAGACGGTGCGGTGTGCCGGTCGGGTCAACTGCTGGCGCCACACCCGGCCCCACAGGTGCAGGTAGATCGCCACGGTGAGCAGGACGGCGAGCGGTGACGGCAGCTCGAGCGCACCCGCGAAGATCCATACCGAGGTCATGTCCGCGTTGACGCTGCTGGCAAGGTAGCGGCGCAGCCGCTCGGTCCGTCTGGACAGTTCGGCCTGGATGGCGCCGATCGCTAGCAGCATGGCCAAGCGGATCCAGTCCTGCTGGGTAGCCGGTCTGCTGGACGGGAGCAGGGAAAGCACAATGGCGGCGACTTCGACGGCGGCATAGAACAGGAGCATGCTCCTGGGCGCTGAGCGCACCGTCCATTGAGAGGGCGGGATGAGGAATGGTCGGCTCATGGCCACCCCCTCCCGGCACCCCGGCGTGTGATCCGGCTACGGACGCAGTATCGGCTGAGAGGGAACGCAGTACTAGCCCCGAACGAGCGAGCCGTCATATCACCGCACTTGTCGACCATTGGTTTCCGCTGTCGGTGGCGCGTTCCCGGCGACCGCGGGCACGCCGCCAGCGTGGCCACACGTACTGGACCTGCACACGGTCGGTACAAGGGTGGCAACGACCAAACAGATTACCGGACTAGTCTGGCTGGTGGCCGAGCTCCCTCAGACCGGGCGGCGAATGTGCTTCCCACATCGTGTCGGGTACGCAAGTCGGCGACTGTCCAATCAGGACTTGGATTGTGTGTTCGCCGCTCTGCGGTCATCCCGTGCGCGGAACGCGGATGAGTCGTTGGACCGGGGGAACTCCTCGTCCGGAACGGGAACCCCGAGAAACCGGCACAGTGGGTCCCAACCCTGGCCGGTACGGTAGACCAGCAGTCGATCGGCGGAAACCCGGTCCGCGACCTCCGCGATATGCCGCTGGAATCGGGCGACGGTGGCGCGCCTGTCCTCGAACCGGCCCTCGAAGATTCCCTCCCAGATCAGTGGTCCGACCATGCGGGCGAACGGCGTCCCTTCGGCCCGCACCCTGAGATATTGGCGGTACAGAGTCTTGTCGATACTGTCGTACCAGCGTTCCGGATCGCGGTCGGTCAGAATGACCTTGGCGTCCGGATAGGCGTCGACCAGTTCACGCCAGTACGCCGATGCCGGCCAGTCCACGGCGGCCTGATAGCCGTCGAACATACGATCCCAGTCTGGACGGGCGCCCGCACCGAGGTTCAGCCAGGCTTGCAGCCGGTCGGGTCGGTCGACCACCTCGAACATGTGGTAACAGGGAGCGTATCCGAGCCGCTCGAGGGCGTATTTCAACGACAGGGTCCCGGTCCGTCCGAAACCAGCGCCAATGATCTTCACGGTTGTCCTCGCCGTCAGTGGTATCCAGATGTCGTGCCGCGTCGTCAGAGCGCACAGTGGGCGCGGAACGGTCACTTCAGGTGTGCCACCGTCCACCCGTCCAAGTCGTAGTCGTCGAGGCACGCGTCGACGAGTTCTTTCGCGGCGGCAAGGGTTCCGTCCGCCTCGGCCGAGCCGAACTGGGACAGACGGACCACCTCGTTGCTGCCGTAGTAGGTGCGCTCGAACAGATCATGGCGACTGCCGAACTCGGTCTGCGTGGCATCCCACAGCAATCTCACTATCTTGTTCTGCTGTTGTGCGGTGCGATCGCCCGGCCCCCGGTAGTAGACGTCCAATAGGAGCCGCATATCCGCGTTGTGCCAGTCCTGCGATCCGGAGGGCTGCACGATGAGGGTGCTTGCCAACAGGGTGTTGATGGTGTTCCGGATTCGCGGGTACAGCGTCTGGCTGAGCAAGCGGAAAGCCATGGACGTGCGACTGTTGGGCAGCACAGCTCCATCGGCGACCTGCGTCGGGTCGCCGACCATCGCCGAACTCATCGCCCACACCATGTCCCGCCAGCCGATCAGTTCGCCGACGGTGGCCCGGACCGCCGGCGACGACGCCTTGCCAGTGGTCTTCAACGCCTCGACGACGCATCCGATGAGGAAGTCGAGTTTGACGGCCAGCCGGGTGCAGCCCTGCAGCATCATGTTCTGCGTATGGCCGCACCGCGGCCACTGTGCGAGTCGCTGTGGATCCCGATAGATCAGGACGTCCTCCCAGGGGACGAAAACGTCCTGCATGACGACCAGTGCGTCATTCTCGTCGAACCGACTTGACAGTGGATAGTCGAACGGCGTGCCGGCCCGCCTCGCGATGGCCTCGAAGGACGGACGGCAGATGGTCTTCACCCCGGGCGCGTTCATCGCGATCATGAAGCAGAGCGCCCGTTCCGGTTCGTCCTGAGGAGTACCTCGCAGGCTGCTGACCAGGTTGTGACTGGTCAACGCGGCGTTGGTCGCCACCATCTTGGCGCCGCTGACCACGATGCCGCCGTCTCGCTCGGCGACCACACGCACGGCGGTGTCCGGTCCTGCCGCGGCGGAGTCCCTATCTCGCGGGAGGTCGACGAAGGTGTGGTTGAGGTAGAGACAGGACTCCTGTGCGATGCGGTACCACCTGCGGGCGCTGCTGGCGAAGTCACCATAGAACTCGGCGGTGTGCGCCAAGGTGGAGGCGAAGCCGGCCTTGTAGTCGGGTGTCCTGGCGAGCCAGCCGTAGCTCAGCCGTGCCCACGCCGCGACCGAGTCCCGTTGCCTGAGCAGATCGGCACCGGAGCGGGCCGCACGGAACATCGGGTGTGTCCAGCCGCCGGACCCGGTGTCCGTCTCCACACTCAGAACACCGTCAGCGGTCGCGGCGTGCATCGCGTCGTACAGATGCGCAACGGATCGTGCCGAATTTCGGAATGCCGGATGAGTGGTGACGTCGGCAACACATTCACCGTGTATCAGCACTTCGCGACCATCGCGGAGACCATCGAGATACTCATTACCGGTAAACGGAGCTGTTCTGTCGGTATTCGTTTCCACGGCTATGGAAACTCCTCGCGCATGAGCAGGTTGGCGGTAATATCGCCGATGCTATTCGGTGCGGTAGGCGAATTTCCTCAGAATCTGATGTGAAAAAAATGTGCCCGACCTCTGGTTCGCCGCGGGGCCGACATCCAGGCTGCTGCCACACCAGACCCCATGACGTGGGGGGCACGCCGGGGTCGGTGGACGGCACGCCACACTTGACCCGTGGACAACGCACCCTGGCTGGCTACCTCGGCGACCGGGATCGGCTCGCTGCCGGGAGTCGATCCCGTCGAGGCCGCTCGCATCGTGGTTGGCGAGCTGCCCGAACTGCCGCACCTTCCCGAACTGCCGGCGCGAGGTGTTGGTGCGGACCTGATCGGACGCACCGCTGGCCTGCTGGTCGATCTCGCCGTGGAGGTCGCGCCGTCCGGGTACCGGGTCACCGCGCACCGCGGTCGGGACCATCGCAGGGCCGTCGACCTGCTCCGATTCGACCTCGACGCCTTCGGCGAGGCCGTCGAGCGGGCGGGAACGGGACCCGGTGTGGTCAAGGTCCAACTGGCCGGACCGTGGACGTTGACGGCACAGCTGGAGTTGGCAAGGGGCCATCGGGTGCTCACCGATTCCGGTGCGCTGCGTGAGTTCACCGAGTCCCTGTCCGAGGGGCTCACCGCGCACGTCGCAGAAGTCGCCAAGCGGACGGGAGCCCGTGTCGTCGTCCAACTGGACGAGCCGGTGCTGCCCGCGGTCCTCACCGGCCTGCTGCCCACACCGTCCAAACTGGGCACCGTCGCCGCCGTGCCTGAGTCTGAGGCACGCGAGGTGCTCGCCACCGTACTCGACTCGGCGAGGACCGCCAGCGGTCAGCCGGTGATCGTGCACTGCTGCGCGAAGCGGCCGCCATTCGCGTTGCTGCGGGCGGCGGGCGCCGACGCGGTCGCGTTCGACCTGACCGTTCTGTGGAACGCGTCGACACCCGTGCTCGACGAGATCGGCGAGGGATGGGAAGCGGGGATGACGCTGTTCCTCGGACTGGTGCCCCCCACCGGCTCCGAGCCGCTACCGTCGGTGAAAGACGCCGCCCGACCGGCTTTCGAGTTGGTCGACAGGTTGGGCTTCGCCCGTTCGCTGCTCGCCGATCGCGCGGTGCCGACACCGTGCTGCGGGTTGGCCGGCGCCAGCCAGGGCCGGGTCCGCGGCGTCCTCTCGCTGGTTCGCGATCTGGGTAGGGCCTTCGTCGAGCCGCCGGAGGGGTGGTGAGCGCCGCTCGACCGGTCCCAACATGACGATCACAGGGTCTTCCCATGCCGCCTTCGGCCTGTCTTCAGGCATCCACCGCACGCTTGCGACATGCGGCAGTCGAGCACCGGATGGACCCGTACCCGTGCCGCGACCATGCTGGCGGCACTGTCCGTCGGGGTGGCCGACGAGGCCACTGGCGTCACGGCGGTCTACAACGCCGACGAGACCTTTGTCGCGGCCAGCGTGGTCAAGGTCGGCATCTTGGCCGTCCTTTCAGATGATTCGCAGCAGCGACAACGACTCGGCGACGATGCTGTGGGACGCGGTCGGGGGCGCCGCGGGCATGCGGGCGGGAAACTCCAGGCTGGGCTTCACCGGGACCGTGTCCGACCCCAACGACTTCTGGGGCCTGACCATCACGACGGTCCAGGATCAGCTCGGACTGCTCAAGGCACTGACCAGTTCGACATGGCCACTGACGCATCGGTCCCGCGCCTACGTGGCGGACCTGCTGAGTCAGGTCGAGGCCGATCAGGTGTGGGGTGTGTCCGAAGCGGCCGACGCCGGCACCACGCCGGTGCTCAAGAACGGTTGGCTGCCAGTGGATTCCGACGACGATCTGTGGGCGATCAACAGTATCGGCCGTGCCGAGCACGGTGGCGACTACTATCTCGTCGCTGTGCTGTCTAGTTCGTAGCCGGACGAGCAGACCGGAATCAGCCAGGTTTCGGCCGCCGCGAAGGCCGCGGTCGCGGCGTTCGGTGACGACCGTGCGTAATGAGGGCCCGCCGCCTGTCCTGTCACGGTCGGCCCCGCCGTTCAGCCGCTTTCGCTGCGCCGAACAGCCGCAATGTTCTCGCCACTTCCTTGTGGTGGCGGACAATGGCGAGATGAGGTGGTTGCCCTGGGGTCGGCGCCGCGCGGAGCGCGACAGGAGCCCCTCGGTCGAGCTCACCCCGGTCGAGGCGGCTGAACGCTTCTGGCGGCACTGGAACGAACTGCTTCCCAGGATCAACTCCGCTCTCGGCGATGACGCGCCCGCACGCATCGAGTACGTGCTCCGCGAAGAGGTCACCGCGATCCACCCGGATCTGCACTTCTCCGTGGAACGGGGACAGCGTGCGCTCTACGCGTTGGTCGTCACCGGGCAGGAACGCGCCGAGTTGAGGCCGTACACCGACGCATGGCGAGACGCGGCTCCGCACGAGGACGTGATCTGGGAATACCACGACTCGGTTCCTCCCGTACCCGATCCGACCGAGGTCACCATCCACATCGGGGAACACCAGATACGCCTTGCCGACGTCCGGGTGGTCGTGCAGGTGGACAGGGGCGCGGGAGTCGTCGACGTGGTCGTGCACCATCCGGAGCTGTCGGCGCTGACCGAGGAGGCGAGAGCGGCGATGACGTTCCTGCCGCTGGATGCCACCCTCGGTGAGCGGCTCGCGGCCGAGCGGTTGCGCCGAGTCGAGGCCACACTGCACGCCCCCGAGCAGGCGATCACTCTGCTGGAACTGCGTGCCCTCGTGCGGTCGCTCGCCGAGCAGGACACCGGCCCCTGACCCGGCCGGCCGATGCGGGCGCCCTCCGCCGGGGCCGACTCGCCGCCCTGACCCGATCGGGCAAGCACCTGCCGGTGCCGTCGCCCGAATGTCGGCCTTCGGCGTTAACCTGCCCCTGTGACCAGCGCCGAAGAGCCCGCCGACGTGCCAGAGGAGATCCGGGCCCGCCACAGCCAGCTCGCCGAGGAGATCAGGGGGCACCAGTTCCGGTACTACGTGCTCGACTCGCCTACCATCGCCGACGGCGAGTTCGACGCGCTGTTGGAGGAGCTGCGGTCCATCGAGGAGGCCAACCCGGCCCTCGTCACCCCCGACTCGCCGACCCAGCGCGTCGGCGGCACCTTCTCCACCGAGTTCACCGCCCACGACCATCTCGAACGCCTGCTCAGCCTCGACAACGCCTTCAGCCCGGACGAGCTGCTCGCCTGGGCGGACAGGGTGGAGAAGGAGGTCGGCTCGCGGGCACACTTCCTATGCGAGCTGAAGATCGACGGTCTCGCGCTCAACCTGCTCTACGAGGACGGCATCCTCGTGCGGGCGCTGACAAGGGGTGACGGCAGGACAGGCGAGGACGTCACGCTCAACGTCCGCACTCTGCGGGACATCCCGGAGCGACTGACTCCCAGCGGGCAGTTCCCCGTACCGGAGCTGATCGAGGTGCGCGGTGAGGTCTTCTTCCAGGTGGCCGCGTTCGCCGAGTTGAACGCCGCGCTGGTCGAGGCAGGCAAGGCCCCCTTCGCCAACCCACGTAACGCGGCGGCCGGATCGCTGCGGCAGAAGGATCCACGGGTGACGGCGACCCGCCCGCTGCGCTTCCTCTGCCACGGTCTCGGCAAGCGTGTCGGCTTCGAGCCGCAGCGCCAGTCCGAGTCCTATCGGGCACTGGAGGCGTGGGGCCTTCCGGTGTCCGTCAACACCGTGCTGCTCGCCGACATTCAGCAGGTGCGCAAGCACATCGAGTACTGGGGAGAGCGTCGGCACGACGCGGGACACGAGATCGACGGTGTCGTCGTAAAGGTGGACGAGGTGCCGCTGCAGCGCAGGCTCGGCTCGACGTCGAGGGCGCCGCGCTGGGCCATCGCTTACAAGTACCCGCCCGAGGAGGCCACGACGACGTTGCTGGACATCCAGGTCAATGTGGGTCGTACCGGGCGCGTTACCCCGTTCGCGGTGATGGAGCCGGTCAAGGTGGCCGGATCGACCGTGGCCATGGCGACCCTGCACAACGCCTCCGAGGTCCGCCGCAAGGGAGTGCTGATCGGCGATCGCATCGTGATCCGCAAGGCCGGCGACGTCATTCCGGAGGTGCTCGGGCCCATTGTCGACCTGCGGTCGGCCGAGGCACGCGAGTTCGTGATGCCGACCGACTGCCCGGAGTGCGGCACGGAGCTCCGCTATGAGAAGGAGGGGGACGCCGACATCCGCTGCCCGAACGCGCGCGGCTGCCCGGCCCAGCTCCGGGAGCGGTTGTTCCACCTGGCCAGCCGCAACGCACTGGATATCGAGGTGCTCGGCTACGAGGCGGCCAGCGCGCTGCTGGAGTCCGGGGCGATCGTCGACGAGGGTGACGTCTTCGACCTCGACGAGGGCAAGCTGCTGTCGACCGACCTGTTCCGCACCAAGGCCGGTGAACTGTCGGCGAACGGACAGAAGCTGCTCGCCAATCTGGGCAGTGCCAAGGACAGGCCGCTGTGGCGGGTGCTGGTGGCGTTGTCGATCCGGCACGTCGGCCCGACCGCGGCGCAGGCGCTGGCGCGCGAGTTCGGCTCCGTCGAACGGATCGCACAGGCCAGCGAGGAGGAGCTCGCCGCGACCGACGGTGTCGGCCCCACCATCGCCGCCGCTGTCAGCGAGTGGTTTGAGTGGGACTGGCACCGTGACATCGTGCGGAAGTGGGCGGTCGCCGGCGTCACGATGGCAGAAAAGCGCGATGAGTCGGTGCCCAGGACACTGGCCGGCATGTCGATCGTGGTGACCGGCACGCTGTCCACGCTGTCCAGGGACGAGGCCAAGGAGGCGATCATGCTCCGTGGTGGCCGAGCTGTCGGCTCTGTGTCCAAGAAGACGGCGTTCGTGGTGGTCGGCGACTCCCCGGGAAGCAAGTACGACAACGCCGTGCGGCTGAAAGTGCCGGTCCTCGACGAAGATGGCTTCCAAGTGCTCCTGGAGCGAGGCCCACAAGCGGCTGCCGAGGTGGCCACGGTTGGCGAGCAGGGGGCCGGCGCGGACGACTCATGAGGCCGGGCCGAGGCAACACGTGACCTGGCGGCTGGGCGGCCCAGCCGCGAGCGAGCTAGTTCCGCGTGTCCATAATGTGGTCGTAGACGTTTCCGCTGAAGCTGGGAAACGCTTCCTCCAGCATCTTTTCCGGCGCCGAACGGGTGTAGACGGTGCGCGGCGGCGGTGCCGGTTTGGTGACGGTCACCTCGTGAGTGACGACCATGACCTGCGGCGACGGTGTCGGTGCCGGGGTGCTGCTCTGGCTCGCGGCGGGAGCGGCCGTCGCCGAGATCGGACCTGCGTCACGGGCATGCTCAGCCTGGTCCGAGGCATTCTGAGCAGCCATGATCGCCACGACAGCCGCAAACGTGATGCCGGTGATACCTACCGACACCCCCAGTGCCGCTTCCGGGTGCATCGATCTGTGATGGCCAGGCATCCGGATTCTCCTCGTCGGTCAGTGCCGGGCGTCCTAGTCAACTGTTGGAGCGTACTGGAGATTGAGGTGCCACACCAGTGAACAAAGGTCCACACGTTAGCTCGATCGTGTGGATTCCTCGGTAATTGAATCGGGTGAATTCACGACGTCGCCACTGCGCGGACGAGAGGGAGATCCTATGGCCCAGGCCTGCCTGAACGGCGCCCGCCAGATGGGCAGCCATCCTGCACTGCCCGTCACAGCCCACCAGCTCGCCGTGGATGCCGTTGCCGTGGCCGAGCTCGGTGTCCGGTCGGTGCACGTCCATCCGAGAGACCCGGCGGGCGCCGAGGTGCTCGCCGGTCCCGATATCGCGGCAGCGGTGTCGGCGATGCGGGCGGCCGTGCCCGACGTCGAGATCGGGGTCACCACCGCGGCGTGGATCGAGCCGGATCCGGTCGTGCGGACCGGACTGGTCGCCGGGTGGCGTGGGTTGGCGGCCGGACGTCCCGACTTCGCCTCGGTCAACGTGCACGAGCCGGGCTGGCTCGAGGTCAGTGCCGCGCTACACGCCAGCGGAATCGGCATCGAGCTCGGCGTCTTCCACCAGCAGGCGGCCCGCCTGCTGCGGGAGCGCGGACTGCCGCCGGGCACTGTCAGGGTGCTCGTCGAGGTGCAGCCGGGTCGGCCACCGCTGGCCGAGGCCGCCGGTCTGCTCGCCGAACTGTCATGGGTCGACGCACCGATCCTGCTACACGGAGAGGATGACACTGCCTGGCCGGTGTTCGCCGAGGCGCTCCGGCTCGGCACACTGACCCGTATCGGTCTCGAAGACACACTGTTCGGTCCGGACGGAGCTCGTGTGGCCGGCAACGCCGACCTGGTCGTCACCGCGCGGCGGCTCGCCGAGGACGCCGACAGCGACTGAGTCAGCCGGGTACCCGACCGGGCCTCAGCTAGGCAGCACGACCGCGACGATGCCAGCGAGGTGGGCGAGGTGGGCCAGTTCGGCCGCGCGGAACATCGGACCGCCCGGCCGCCCGACCAGCAGGACCCGCTCCGGCTTGCCCAGCGGTGTCGCGGCGAGCTCGGTGCCCAGCTCCTGCCAGGTTTCGGGCACCCAGTTCTCCTCACCGTCGAGAATGGTCGCCCGTGCCAGCGGCAACCACGGCAGCGCCGCCATCCGGGTCTCCGGTGCCGCCGTGGACGCGGCGAGCCGGTGCACTCCGTCGGCATCACTGGTCACCACCAGGGCCCAGCCGGAGCGGATGATCCTGGGTACTCCCTCGGCGAAGATACGCAAGCCATGCTCGGGTTTGGCCGCGACCTCCTCGACCAGTTCCAACTCACGATGGGTGTTGAGCACCCCGGCATAGGGTCGGACCGCGTCGACCTCGACGCCCTCGATCGACTCCGCCGCCGTGATCAACACGTCGGGAAGGCGCCCTGACGGGAGCTCGACAACGAGATCGTCGATGGCGAAGCCGGGGCAGCGCTCCACGACGTCCACGCTGAGGATGTCGGCCCCGACCTCGCCGAGCGCGGTGGCCACCGCGCCGAGCGTGCCGGGACGGTCCGGGAGCTGAACCCGGATCAGGAAGGACAAGGCGGACGCCTCCTGCTTCGTGCGCGGAACCTGGCCGCCCGCGCAATGCGTGCCGGGCGCCGATTGTCGCAGATGGCGAACGAGTTTCCGACCCTCCCACCAGGTTTGTCCAGTCCCTGTCCTGTCCTGTTCGGCGATACCCGCTCCTGGCACGTCGTGAGCTGGCCATAGACTCGGCTCGTCGGCCGACAGGAGGACCGTGCCGTCGCCGACAGCCGTCCACCACACCCGCTGATTCCTGGAGAGGCCTTCGCCGATGTCCAGCATCTCCCGAGACGAGGTGGCACACCTCGCCCGGCTGGCCAGACTGGCCGTGACCGGAGAAGAACTGGATCTGTTCGCCGGGCAGCTCGACGTGATCCTGCGGTCGGTGGCGCGTGTCGGCGAGATCGCCGCGCGGGACATCCCACCGACTTCGCACGCCGTGCCGGTCACCAACGTGTTCCGTGAGGACGTCGTCCGGCCCGGCCTGACCCAGCGGGAGGCGCTGGCCGGCGCGCCGGCGGTGGAGGCCGGCCGGTTCAGGGTGCCGCGCATTCTCGGGGAGGACTGAACAACAGTGAGTGATCTGATCAGGCTCACCGCGGCCGAGCTGGCGGACAAGATCCGTGCGAGGGAGGTCTCGGCGGTCGACGTGACCACGGCACATCTCGACCGCATCGCCGCGGTCGACCAACGTGTGCACGCCTTCCTGCACGTCGACGCCGAAGGCGCGGTCGCGGCCGCCCGCAAAGTCGACGACGACCTCGCCGAGGGACGGGTGGCATCGCCGCTCGCCGGTGTCCCGCTGGCGCTCAAGGACGTGCTCACCACCCGGGACATGCCGACCACCTGCGGGTCGCGCATTCTGCAAGGGTGGGTGCCACCCTACGACGCCACGGTCACCCGGCGGCTGCGTGCCGCCGGCGTGGTGATCCTCGGCAAGACCAACATGGACGAGTTCGCGATGGGCTCGTCAACCGAGAACTCCGCGTACGGCCCGACCCGCAATCCGTGGGACCTCAACCGGGTGCCCGGCGGCTCCGGTGGCGGTTCCTCAGCGGCGCTCGCCGCTTTCGAGGCGCCACTGGCCATCGGTACCGACACCGGCGGATCGATCCGCCAGCCCGGCGCGGTCACCGGAACCGTCGGGGTGAAACCCACTTATGGTGGCGTGTCGCGCTACGGTCTCGTGGCTTTCTCCT
>JAFAZC010000176.1 GCA_019239965.1 Kutzneria sp.
TAGCTCGCCGCCCGCCGGACCGGTATCGCGGTGACTCGACACCTGGTGCTGGTGTACCTGCTCACCGGCGTGCTCGCCGGCCTCGCCGGTTTCATGTCGCTGGCCTACTTCCGCACCACGACACTGACCAGCCACGGCACCGACAACCTCAACGCGATCGCCGGCGTGGTGCTGGGCGGTACGAGCCTGTTCGGCGGCGTCGGCTCGATCATGGGCACGGTTGTCGGCGTGTTCATCCCCGCGGTGCTGCAGAAGGGCTTCGTGATCATTGGAGTGAACGTGTTCTGGCAGCCGATCGCGGTGGCCGTCGTGTTGGTCGCGGCGGTGTGGTTCGACCAGACACGGCGCAAGGCACGCGATTCTCGATGACACCGGAGAGCACGTTTCCCTCACGGCGACAGGTGAAAGGTCTGGAAAAGATGGCAGTGAACACCAGGTCCGCAGTGCTCGCGGGCGCGGCACTCGCCGCTGCGTCGCTACTGGTCACCGCGTGCAACACCGGCCAGATCGGACAGACCGGCGGTGGCGGAGTCAACACCAAGCAGATGGTGTTGATCACCGGCGTGGCGGCCGAGCCGTTCTACATCTCGATGCGGTGTGGCGCCGAAGCGGAAGCCAAGGCCAAGGGGTACCAGCTCACCACCCAGGAGCCGACCCAGTTCAGCCCGAGCAGCCAGATCCCCATCGTGACCGGGGTGCTCGCCAACAAGCCGGGTGCGGTGCTGATCGCACCGACCGACGACAAGGCACTCGCCGATCCGATGAAGCAGCTCAAGGACGCCGGCATCAAGGTGATCGAGGTGGACACCAAACTCGCGGACTCCTCAATAGCCCTGTCCACGGTGTCCTCGGACAACGAGCAGGGGGGCAAGAAAGCCGCTGACGCGCTGGCCAAGCTGGTCGGCGGCAAGACGGGGTCGGTGGCGGTGCTCAACACCAGGGCGGGCACCTCGACTACCGACGCGCGGGAGAAGGGGTTCGCCGAGCAGATCAAGAACTACCCCAATATCCACTACATTGGCCAGCAGTACACCGACGACCAGGCCGATCAGGCGACCTCGAAACTCACCGCGCTGATCTCGAGCACTCCGGACCTGGTCGGCGTGTTCGCCACGAACCTGGACACCGGCGAAGGGGCCGTGACGGGCATGCGCACGGCGGGCAAGACCGGCCAGATCGCCCTCGTCGGCTTCGACACCAGCCCCAAGGAGGTTGACGGCCTCAAGAACGGGGACTTCCAGGCACTGATCACGCAGGATCCGGTGGCCATCGGCAGGATCGGCGTTGACCAGGCCGACGCGGCACTCACCGGCGGAAAGGTGACCAGGCAGATCCCGACCGACCTTGTCGCGATCACCAGGGACAACCTGGAACAGAACTCCAAGTACATCTACCAGACGAACTGCGGCTGACTCCACGGCTGCGGGCCCCTGGCCAGGGGCCCGCAGCCAGCGGCACGCATAACTTTCATCTGTGACCGCAGAGGCAAAGTATGGATCCGACAGGCAGAGCCCGAGAACAACGAAGGTAGGTACCAAGAACGAGGTGACACGTCCATTTCCTGCCTCGACAGCCGCGCATGTCAGGGCAGACGACGTACTGCGGCTGGAGGTGGTGGTTGAAGGCGTGTTCAGACTGGCCCGTCATGAGGATCCCTTGGAGGCCTTGATCGGATCCGCGCCAGGCCTGTCAGACTGTCGGACGCACTCGTGATCGCGACCGGCATCGTCGACGATGCCGAGACGATCCTCACTGGCGACAAGCGCTGGGCAAGGATCGACCAGCGGATACGGATACTGCGGAGTTAGCTCTTCGGCACCCGCAGAATCAGCGCGTCACCCTGGCCGCCGCCGCCGCAGAGCGCGGCCGCGCCGATGCCGCCGCCGCGGCGCTGGAGTTCGAGTGCGAGATGCAGGGTGATGCGCGCGCCGGACATGCCGATCGGGTGGCCGAGCGCGATCGCACCGCCGTTGACGTTGACCTTGCTGTCGATCGCCGCCTCGTCGAAGCCCAGCGCGCGGGCCGAGACGATCCCGACGGCGGCGAACGCCTCGTTGATCTCCACCAGGTCCAGGTCGGCCGGCTCGATGCCCTCCTTGGCGCAGGCCTTGCGGATCGCGTTGGAGGGCTGCTGGTGCAGGCTGGGGTCCGGACCGGCGACGACGCCGTGCGCGCCGATCTCCGCGAGCCAGGTCAACCCGAGCTGTTCCGCCTTCGCCTTGCTCATCACCACGACGGCGGCGGCGCCGTCGGAGATCTGGGAGGCGGAGCCCGCGGTGATGGTGCCGTCGGCGGCGAAGGCGGGACGCAGCCTGGCGAGGCTGTCGACGGTGGTGTCCGCGCGCACGCCCTCATCGGTGGACACCAGCACTGGGTCGCCTTTGCGCTGCGGGACGGAAACGGGAACGATCTCTTCGGCGAACACCCCGTTCGTCGCCGCGGCGGCGGCCCGCTGGTGCGAGCGGGCGGAGAACGCGTCCTGCTCAGCGCGGGTCAGTCCGTAGCGGGCGTTGTACTTCTCGGTGGAGGCGCCCATCGCGACCTGGTCGAACGCGCAGAACAGGCCGTCGTAGGCCATGTGGTCGGCCAGTTGCACGTCGCCGTACTTGAACCCGGAGCGGGACTTGGCGAGCAGGTGCGGCGCCTGCGTCATGGACTCCTGGCCGCCGGCGACGACGATGTCGAACTCACCGGCGCGGATGAGCTGATCGGCGAGCGCTATGGCGTCGATGCCGGAGAGGCAGACCTTGTTGACGGTCAGCGCGGGCACGTCCATCGGGATGCCGGCGGCCACCGCGGCCTGCCGTGCCGGTATCTGGCCGGCACCGGCGGTGAGCACCTGGCCCATGATCACGTACTGCACCTGGTCCGGACGCACCCCGGCCCGGTCGAGAGCACCCTTGATGGCCGTCGCGCCGAGTTGGGCACCGGAGAACTCCTTGAGCGAGCCGAGCAGTCTCCCCATCGGGGTGCGAGCTCCGGCGACGATGACGGAACCGGACACGACAGGCCTCCAGCGACGATGTGGACAGCGAACTCCTCCACGATACCGGCCGGTGCCGGCACACCCGGTGTGCCGGCACTCACAGGCCGGGATGCCCTTGCCCTTCCTCGGTTCTAGGCTGTCGATCTATGGGCATGGACTTGGCTGGACACGTGCGTGGGGAGCTTGCCGGCTTCGTCACCGCCGTCGACCACGTGGGGATCGCGGTCTCCGACCTCGACGAGGCGATCGCCTTTCACCGCGACACCTTCGGCCTCGAGGTGGTCCACGAGGAGGCCAACGAGGAGCAAGGGGTCCGGGAGGCGATGCTGCGCGCGCCCGGCGACCCGACGGGCGCGGCGGTCCAGCTGCTCGCACCGAGCCGGCCGGACTCCACGGTGGCGAAGTTCCTCGACCGCGGCGGCCCTGGCCTTCAGCAGCTGGCCTTTCGCGTCACCGATGTGGACGCCGCGGCCCAGGTGTTGCGGGGCAAGGGGCTGCGCGTGTTGTTCGATACAGCCAAACGCGGCACGGCCGGCAGCAGGGTCAACTTCGTGCACCCCAAGGACGCCGGCGGTGTGCTGATCGAGCTCGTCGAGCCAGGGCCACCGTCGACGCGAGCCTGAGCCGCTGATAGACCTGCCGCATGACGACGCGCGTGGACAGGGTGAACGGTTTTGACGTGCCCGTATGGCCGCCGGCGAACGGCGTCGGCCCGGCGGTCGTGCTGCTCCAGGAAATCTTCGGGTTGGACGACTACCTGCGATCCGTGGCCGCCGATCTCGCCGACGCCGGCTACCTGGTGGGAGTGCCGGACCTGTTCTGGCGTACCAATCCAGGCTGGTCCTGCGGTCACGACGCCGCGGGTGTCGCCGACGGAATGGCCGTCGCGAGCAAGTGTGACCCGGTCGAGGCGCTGGCGGACGCCGCAGCCACGCTGCGGCACCTGCGGTCGCTGCCGGAGAGCACCGGAAGGGCTGGAGCGCTCGGGTTCTGCCTTGGCGGCTCGCTCGGCTACGCGCTCGCGGCACACCACGATCCCGATGCCGTGGTGTCGTTCTACGGATCGAGCGTGCCCGACCAGCTGGATCTGCTGGACCAGATCACCTGCCCGGTGCAGTTCCACTTCGGCGGCCGGGACCCCTACATTCCGCGCGATGCCGTCCGTCGGGTGGAGGAAGCCGTCGCTGGGCGCCAGAACATGGAGATTCACGTGCAGGAGCGGGCCGGGCATGCATTCCACAACAGCGTTGCGCCGATGTTCCACAATCCTGAGGCCGCGGCGGCCGCATGGACGCTGGCGCGTGCCTTTCTCGACGCGCGGCTGCGCTGACGAGGCAAAGACCTGAGGGGCTCGGGTCTAGTTTCCCAGCACGCGGCGGAGCGCCGTGTCGAGCTGGCTCCGCGGGTTATCACCGGGTTCCGGGCATCGCCACGCCACGATGTGGTCTGGCCGCACCAGTATCGCGCCGTTCTCGCCAACTCCCACTTCCGTGTTCCAGTCGACGCCGACTCCGTCCACCTGGCGGACCTCGACCGGCGACGCGACCGCTGCCGGGTGCCATGGTCCCGCTGCCGAACCGGTCAGCAGGGTGAGGCGCCTGCCGACCAGGTCGAGGGTTGAGCCACCATCGTTGAGACGGTGGTGCGGCAACCTGGTGCCCGGCTGTCCGGCCAGGTCGAGGCGGTCGGTCGCCGCCGTGCTCCCGTCGGCGATGAACGCCCCCGACGGGTACTGGTATCCGAGGATCAACGCGAGCGGATCGGCAAGCGGTGTGCCGTCGGCCGAGGCCGCGTACGGCCTGCGCAGATCGGCGGACCGGATGCTGGACTGGTCGGCGGTGAACCAGCCGATGGGACGACGTTCGGCGTGGTAACTCTCGAGCAGTTCCGGTGCCGCGACGCCGGTGAGCACCATGGCCAGTTTCCACGCCAGGTTGTGGGCATCCTGGATACCGGTGTTCGCGCCGGCGGCCGCGTAGGGCGGCATGACGTGTGCGGCATCGCCGGCGAGGAACACCCGCCCCGCGCTGAAACGGTCGGCCACGAACATGCCCGGCTCCCAGCGCAGGACGCTGAGGATCTCCACGTCCACCCCGGCCGCGCCGAGGGCGGTCCGGATCAGGTCCACCCATTCGCCCTCGGCGCGGTCCTCCGTGGCGGCCGTCATGAAGATCCAGCGATCGGTACCGTTGACCGACACGAGCC
>JAFAZC010000109.1 GCA_019239965.1 Kutzneria sp.
ACGGGCGATGGACCTGATTGGCATCCCCTCAGCCCGGTGAAGACGGCGGATCTCCGCCCAGTCCTCCACGTTGAGCACTCCCTACTGTCGCCGGGCGGGTCCGTTTTCACCCGTCGACAGTGGTCACCGTTTCACGCGACGCCGACACCACGTTGCTCCGCCGTTGCTTCAATCCTGGGCTCGCTGCGGCACATGGTGAAGGGCTTGCGGCTGCGAAGCGACGGGCTGAGGCGCTTCGTGCTTTCGGATATGGTTTCGCGTGAGAGACCAATAATCTGCTAGCGTTTCGGGCTCCACGGTAGACAACTCGAATCGCGGTCAAGGAGCTAGTTCACGGTGGCACGGGTGCGAGGATGACGACGCTCGTCCACCTGGTTCAACAGACGCGTCCTTCTTGGAGACAGGGTCTATCCCGCCATAGACGACGACACGCAGCGGTCCACTGGGCAGGACTTCGACGCTGCCACGTGGGCGCCTACGGGGCTTCGAACCGGTAGCCATGGGACGACCGTACGACGGTTCGTCCCACATGTCTTCCCACGAAAAAGGTCAGAGGCCCCGCGAGGAGGCCTCTGACCTGGGAGCCGCCTGTCGGAATCGAACCGACGACCTGCTCATTACGAGTGAGCTGCTCTGGCCGACTGAGCTAAGGCGGCGACGCGTGCCCGCTCACTATAACGGCACCCCCGGTGGGCCCTTCCCTCCGGGCGCGTCCCGCCATCCTCTCAACCCTGATACAGGGCGGTGACCATGGCTTCAACGGCGATACGGGGCTTGACGTTCTGCCGCAAAGCTTCGCGGCACCACAGCACCGCCTCCAACCGGCGCAGAGTCGAGGACGGGCTCCACGCCGCGGCGGCACTCGCCGAATCCTCCGCCCGGTCGGGATGGTTCAACGCCACCGACGCGCCCGTGCCAGCGACGAGAACGTCTCGGTAGAAACCCATCAGGTCGATCAGTGCGAGGTCGAGCGAATCGCGCTGAGTCCGAGTCGCCCGGGACTTCTGCCGCCGTTCCAGCTCTTTGAGCGCGCCCGCGGTCCCTCTCGTGGCCGACGCGGTGCCCTTGCCGGTGCCGCCCGCGCCCATCGCCGTCTTCAGCGCGTCGACCTCGGCGGTGTCACGCGATTCGTTCACCACGGACGCCTCGGCTTCCGCAGACTTCACCAAGCGGTCGGCACAGTCGAAGATATCGCCGAACCGACGTAGCCCCATCGGTATGCCCAGCACCGCCTCACGGTGCTCCCTGGCGGCCGGGTCTGTGGCCAGCCGGCGGGCACGTCCGATATGGCCGCCACACACCGACGCCGCCCAGGAAGCTAGTTCGGACGCGACCCCGTCCCGGCGTTCCAACACCTCGGCGACCGCGGCCGGGGACGGTGTGCGCAATGCGACACTCCGGCACCTCGACCGGATGGTCACCGAAACGTCCTCAGGGTGATCAGAGGGTGCGCACAGCAGGAACACGGTGCGCGCCGCGGGTTCCTCGACGGCCTTGAGCAGCGCGTTGGCCGCGCCCTCGGTAAGCCGATCCGCATCCTCGATGACCACGATCTGCCAGCGGCCGGCGGTCGGGCGCCGCGCGGAGACCTGCACCAGTGAACGCATCTCGGCTACTGAGATGGACAGGCCTTCGGGAACGACCAGGCGCACGTCGGCATGCGTTCCCGCGAGCACAGTGCGACACGCCGGACAGTGCCCGCAACCACGAGGTCCCACCGCGGCGGCGCACTGTAGGGCGGCGGCGAACGCCCTTGCCGCCACCGACCGCCCGGAACCCGGCGGGCCAGTGAACAGCCAGGCATGGGTCATCGCGCCCAGATTGGCCGGCCGGCCGGCGACCACATCGGCGGCCGCGTCCGCGGCGGCGGTGAGCACGGCCACCGCGTCGGGCTGCCCGACGACGTCCTCCCACACGGTCATCCCGCCGCCTCCCCTGACACAATCACGTCGACGGTCACAGGGTCGCCTCCACCGTCCGCTTCACCTCGTCATCATGCCGGTCGCCCATCAGTTGGCAGGACAAGGTCCCGGCGAGCACGGCGAGCACACCAGCGGCCGTCAACGCGGTGCGGACGCCGGCGAAGGCGACCAGCACCGGCGCCGAGGTCGTCACCGTGAACAGGACGACCTTCACCACGGCCTGCAGCAGGCCGTTGACCCGGCCGCGAATCGCGTCCTCGACCTGGGAGCCGACGACCGTGAGGCCCGTCAGCAACGCCACACCGGCGCAGGTTCCCGCCACCCCTACGGCAGTCAATGCCAACCATGGCGGTCCGGCGAGAGCCGTGACGGCCAACAGAACGCCGGTGAGGATGATCGCCGCCCCGAACAGACGAGTGTGCGGCGACAACCGAGCCAGCCTCGGCGTCAATCCAACGCCCGCGGCGACGCCGGCGAACACGGCGATCGCCAGCATGCCGAACATCGCCTCGCCGCCATGCAGGCTCTCGGCGTACGAACGCGCGACAGCGATCATGGTCCCGGCTCCCGCCGACGCGCCGGCCGCTCCGGCCAACAGGCCCCGCACCAGTCTGGCCCGTGAGACATGCCGGACGCCACTCTTCGTCACCGTGCGCCGGGCGGGCTTGCGCGGGCGGAGTCCGCGTGCGATCTCCGGCACCCGGATGGACAACAGGATCGCCGAGCCGAGGTACAGCAGTCCGTTGATCACGACGATCGTCACGGTGAGCCCGAGACCGCCGCCGGAGCCAGGCAGCGAAACGGAGACCAGTGAGAAGAGGCCGGCACCGGTCAGCAAGGCGAGGCCATAGGTGGTGACCAACGTGAGCTGGCCGGCCGCCTCCATCTGTTCGGGCCGGCCCAACAGCGCGGGAACCGAGGAGTCCTTGGCCGGTACCCACATCATCGAGCAGCAGCCGACCAGGAAGTTGGCCGCGAGGAGCCACTCGGTCGTTCCCACCGCCGCAATAGACAGGAACAGGCCGCAGCGCACCAGATCGGCGGCGATCATGATCCGGCGCCGGTCGAACCGGTCGGCGAGCACCCCCGCCAACGGCGCGAGCAGCAGGCCGGGCAGCAACTGCGTGATGACGACTCCGCTCAACGCGAAGTCCCGCCATAGCGTGCCCGCGCTCAACGCGGCGAGCAGCGATGACAGTCCGAGCAGTGACAACCAGTCGCCGACACAGCACAGGTACGCGGAGACCCACAGTCGGCGGAACGCCGGAATGGCGAGCACCTCCGCCGCATGTCTCAATGGCTCTGGTCGTCGCACTGGTGCTCCATGGCCGCCGGCACCGCCCCGGCCAACAGGACTTGCCCGCGTGCTGGGTCCTCAGCTCTCGCGCGCCGCGGCGGCCTTCTTCGGGGCCGCCTTCTTGGTCGTCTTCTTCGCCGTGGTCGACCTGCGGGCCGGTGTCTTGCGCGGCGCCGGCCCTTTGGCCCGCTTCTCCGCGAGCAGCTCGGCCGCACGCTCGTCGGTCAGGTCCTGCACCGAGTCGGACTTGCGCAGCGACGCGTTGTACTCCCCGTCGGTCACGTACGGACCGAACCGGCCGTCCTTCACCACCATCGGCTTGCCTGAGACCGGGTCCGCACCGAGCTCCTTGAGGGGCGGCGCGGATGCGGCGGCCTGACGGCCCCTCTTCTTCGGCTCAGAGTAGATCTTCAGCGCCTCGTCGAGAGTGATCGTGAACAGCTGGTCTTCCGTCTCGAGAGACCGGGAGTCGGTGCCCTTCTTCAGATACGGCCCGTATCGTCCGTTCTGCGCGGTGATCTCGTCACCGGACGCCGGGTCGACACCCACGACCCTCGGCAGCGACAGCAGTTTGAGCGCGTCGGCGAGCTCGATCGTGTCCAACGCCATCGACTTGAGCAGCGAGCCACTGCGCGGCTTCGGCCCCTTCTTTCCGTCGGGCGGCTCGGGGAGCACTTCGGTCACATACGGTCCGAAGCGCCCCTCCTTGGCGACGATCTCGTGCCCGGACACCGGGTCGAGGCCGAGCGAGCGTCCTTCGGCGGGCGTGGCGAACAGCTTCTCGGCAACCTCCGGGGTGAGCTCGTCGGGAGGCAGACTGTCGGTCAAATTCGCCCGCTGGACCTGACCTGCTCCGTCCGAATTGGACAGTTCACGTTCCAGGTACGGTCCGTAGCGGCCGACCCTGACGACCACGGTGTGGCCATTGGCGTCGGTGAACAGCGGAATCGAATTCACCTGGCGCGGGTCGATCTCCTCGACGCCGGTGTCGATGAGCTTCTTGAGGCCGCCGCCACGGCCGACCGAGCCGGGCAACCCGACCTCACCGCCGAAGTAGAACCCGGTCAACCAGCTGGTTCGCCGCTGGTCGCCCGCGGCGATCCGCTCGAGCTCGTCCTCCATCGCCGCGGTGAAGTCGTAGTCGACCAGCCGTTCGAAGTGCTGCTCGAGCAGACCGACCACGGCGAAGGCGACCCAGGACGGCACCAGCGCCGAACCTTTCTTCCACACGTAGCCGCGGTCCTGGATCGTCTTGATGATCGTGGCGTAGGTGGACGGTCGGCCGATGCCGAGCTCCTCCATGGTTTTGATCAGGCTGGCGTCGGTAAAGCGCGGCGGCGGAGTCGTGGTGTGTCCGTCAGCGGCCAGCCTGGCCGCCGTGACGATCTGGTCGGTGACCAGCCTCGGCAGCCGGCTCTCGGCGTCGTCAGCCTCGCCGCCGGCTTCGGAGTCGATCGCCTCGACATAGGCCTTGAGGAAGCCGGCGAACGTGATGGTTCGTCCGGACGCGGCGAAGGTGCACCGCTCGCCACTGGCGGCAGTCCCCGCGATTCGCACGCTCATCGTGGTGCCGCGGGCGTCACGCATCTGGGACGCGATGGTGCGCTGCCAGATCAGTTCGTAGAGGCGGAACTCGTCGGCGGCCAGCTCGCCGGCAACCTGCCCGGGTGTGCGGAACACCTCGCCGGCCGGCCGGATCGCCTCGTGGGCCTCCTGGGCGTTCTTGACCTTGCGGGCGTACTGGCGCGGCTTGTCGGCGACGTACTCGGCTCCGTACAGATCCCTGGCCTGGGCCATGGCCGCGGTGATCGCCGAGTCGGAAAGCGTCGTCGAGTCGGTACGCATATAGGTGATGTAGCCGTTTTCATACAGCCGCTGTGCCGTGCTCATCGTGCGGTCAGCAGAAAAACGCAGCTTTCGGCTGGCCTCCTGCTGCAACGTCGAGGTCATGAACGGGGCGTACGGCCGGCGGGTGTACGGCTTCTCCTCGACGCTGACCACCGACAGCGGCGCGTCGGTGAGGGCGGTCACCAGTCGGCGGGCCTCCGGCTCGTCGAGCACCCGCACTCCGCCGGGCGACTTCAGCTGACCGTTCGGCCCGAAGTCCCGGCCGGTGGCGAGGCGGACGTCGTCGATCGCGACCAGCCGCGCGCCGAACTGGCGCGGTTCGGCGTCGGCGCCCGCGTCAAGCTGCGCACCGATGTCCCAGTAGGAGGCGGTGACGAAGCGCATGCGCTCCCGCTCCCGCTGTACCACGATCCTCGTCGCCACGGACTGCACCCGGCCGGCCGACAGTTTCGGCATGACCTTCTTCCACAGCACGGGTGAGACCTCGTAACCGTAGAGGCGGTCGAGGATGCGGCGCGTCTCGTAGGCCTCGACGAGGTCGGTGTCCAGGTCACGAGGGTTGGCCGCGGCCGCGAGAATGGCCGGCTCGGTGATCTCGTGGAAGACCATCCGGCGCACCGGCACCTTCGGCTTGAGCGTCTCGAGCAGATGCCATGCGATGGCCTCCCCCTCGCGGTCACCATCGGTGGCGAGGTAGAGCTCGTCGGCTCCCTTGAGCTTCTCCTTCAGTTCGGTGACCGTCGAACGCTTGTCCGGCGTGACGATGTAGACCGGTTCGAACCCGTGTTCGATGTCCACCGCCAGATTCGCCCAGGGTTCGCCCTTGTACTTGGCCGGGATCTCGGCCGCCTTGCGGGGCAGATCGCGAATGTGCCCCTTGGAGGACTCCACGACGAAGTTCCTGCCGAGATAGGAGGCTATCTTGCGGGCCTTCGCCGGGGACTCGACGATCACCAGCCGGCGATTGCCGGACCCGTTCCCCCCGGCACCGCTGTTGTTCGCCTTCGTCGACCCAGCCACGCTGTCCCGCTCTCCTGTTGCCTTCGTCTCCAGCCGCCACTATGCCCTGCCGGGCGGCCGTTCACACCGATCCACTCCAGGACAGGGTGACATAACGCTGTGACATCTCACCAACACGGCGCCAGACGGCGACCTGGGCAGCCTACGCGAAAACGGAACGGATCCGCTGGTCGAGTGCTGGTTTACGGTCCAGAACCAGACCGCCCGGCCCACCCCAGAGCTGGGTGGACCGGGCGGGCGGCACACAACGCCGCCTCGGTCAGACGGCGCTGTTGCTGTTGCTGACCGACTCGGCCGGGGAGTCGGAGATCGCGGTACCCCGACGCTTGGCCGCGGTGACCGCGCCGACGATGATCCCGACCGCGATGACCGCGATGATGATCCGGTATGCCGGGTTCACCCCGTCCGCGTAGAAGGCGACGATCGCCGGTGCGATCAACACCGAGACCAGGTTCATCACCTTGATCAGGGGGTTGATCGCGGGACCAGCGGTGTCCTTGAACGGGTCGCCGACAGTGTCACCGATGACCGTGGCCGCGTGGGCGTCAGAGCCCTTGCCTCCATGGTTGCCGTCCTCGACCAGCTTCTTGGCGTTGTCCCACGCACCACCGGAGTTGGCAAGGAACACCGCCATCAGGGTGCCGGCGGCGATCGCGCCGGCGAGGTAGCCGGCAAGCGGACCGACACCGAGGCCGAAGCCGACCGCGATCGGGGCGAGCACCGCGAGCAGACCAGGGGTGGCCAGTTCGCGCAACGAGTCCTTGGTGCAGATGTCGACGACCTTGCCGTACTCCGGACGGACCGAACCGTCCATGATTCCCGGGTGGTCCCTGAACTGCCGGCGCACCTCGAACACGATGGCGCCGGCGGCCCTTGTCACGGCGTTGACCGCGAGACCGGAGAACATGAACACGACAGCGGCACCGACGATCAGGCCGACCAGCGTACTCGGGGTAAACACGGCGAAGGTCGACACGATCTGCTTGGACGCGGCGTCCAGGCCGGCGGCGTTGACATAGGAACCGAACAGCGCCGTCGCGGCGAGCACGGCCGTGGCGATCGCGATGCCCTTGGTGATCGCCTTGGTGGTGTTGCCGACCGCGTCGAGCTCCGTGAGGATCTTTGCGCCGTCGCCTTCGACCTCACCGGACATCTCGGCGATGCCCTGTGCGTTGTCGCTGACCGGCCCGAAGGTGTCCATGGCGACGATAACGCCGACCGTGGTGAGTAGTCCGGTGCCGGCGAGCGCGACGGCGAACAGGGCAATCGCGACGCTGCCGGAGAGCAGGAACGCGCCGTACACCGCCGCGCCGATCACGACCGCGGTGTAGACGGCCGACTCGAACCCGACCGAGATACCCGAGAGGATCACGGTGGCCGCACCGGTGAGCGAGGTCCTACCCACCTCGTTGACCGGCTTGTGCTCGGTGCCGGTGAAGTAGCCGGTGAGCCACAGGATGATCGCCGCGAGCACGATACCGATGATCACCGCGACCGCGGCGACCAGTGCCGGGTTGCCCGGATCCGTCAGTCCGCCGCGCAGGCCGGCGAAGCTGCTCGGCAGGAACGTGAAGGCCGCGATCGTGCTCAGCACCGCCGAGATGACGGCCGAGATGTAGAAGGAGCGGTTGATCGCCAGCAGGCCGTTCTCACCGGGACGCGCCTTGGTGATGTAGACACCGATCACCGCGGTGAGCACGCCGATGGCCGGTACGATCAACGGGAACAGCAGGCCCTGGGTACCGAACGCCACCGAGCCCAGGATGAGGGCGGCGACCAGCGTCACCGAGTAGGACTCGAACAGGTCGGCCGCCATGCCTGCACAGTCACCCACGTTGTCACCGACGTTGTCGGCGATGGTGGCGGCGTTGCGCGGGTCGTCCTCGGGAATGTTCTGCTCGACCTTGCCGACGAGGTCGGCACCGACGTCAGCGGCCTTGGTGAAGATGCCACCGCCGACACGCATGAACATCGCGAGCAGGGCCGCGCCGAACCCGAAGCCCTCCAGCACCTTCGGGGCCTGGCCGGCGAAGGACAGCACCACGATCGACGCGCCGAGCAGGCCAAGGCCCACGGTGCTCATGCCGACGACACCACCGGTGCGGAAAGCCACCCGCATCGCCTTCTCGCGGCCGGCGTCGCCTTCGTTCGCCGCCGCGGCGACACGCAGGTTCGCCCTGGTCGACAGCCACATACCAAGGTAGCCGATGGACGCCGAGAAGATCGCGCCGATGATGAAGAACACAGACCGGCCGACGCGTTCGCCGGCGCTGTCCGCCGGGAGGAAGAACAGCAGTACGAAAACGATAACGACAAAGACGACGAGCGTGCGGAACTGTCGGTTGAGGTAGGCCGCCGCACCCTCTTGAACCGCCTTGGCGATCTCCTGCATCTTCGGCGTTCCCTGGCCGGCGGCCAGGACCTCCTTGAGCAGGACATAGCCGACGGCCAAGGCCGCGAGGGCGACCGCGGCGACCACACCTACGACGGTGTAGTCACCCCCGGAGAGCGTGAGGCTCTCCGCGAGTACATGCCGGGACATCCGTCCTCCTGGTTACTTCATGCGTGTCTCAGCGTTCGGCGCCAGGAGCCAGCTCTCGTGCGTCGGCCCCGACTCGGCGCGTGCACCCTCACATTGGATGCGATGACGGCGGAGTCTATTGGGCAGGCGAGGCGGCCTGACGACCAGTCCCGATCCAATGACCGTCTCGTTATCCACAGGGGCAACCCTGTATCGATACAGGACCTCGGTCCAGTTCACGTCGTTTCCACGGTTGGTGTCGCACGGTTGTGCGAAGCTCGCTGTTGTGGGCGGAGTAGGTGATCGGCGCCGGCAAGGCCGGGTGCTGCTCGACCATGTGCTGGCAGTCGTGTCGCCCGATGAATCTCCCGTGACGCACGTCACCGACCAGCCAGAACGGCTCGGACGGCCCGCGAGTTGGCCGGCATGGGCCGCGCCGGAGTTGGTCACGGCTCTGCGAGGGACCGGAGTGCGGCAGCCATGGAGCCACCAGGTCGAGGCGGCCGAGATGGCCTGGGCCGGCCACCACGTGGTGATCGCGACCGGCACGGCTTCGGGAAAGTCGCTGGGTTACCAGCTTCCGGTGCTCTCCCGGCTGCTGCGCCAGCCACGCTCGACCGCGCTCTACCTGGCACCGACCAAGGCGCTCGGCGCCGACCAGCTGCGGTCGGTCCGCGCCCTCGGGATCGACGACGTGCGACCGGCCTCCTTCGACGGCGACACCCCCCTCGCCGAACGAGACTGGGCACGGTCACACGCCCGCTGGCTGTTCACCAATCCCGACATGCTGCACTGCGGCATACTGCCGACACACGCCCGCTGGTCGCTGTTCTTCCGGCGTCTTTGTTTCGTGGTTGTCGACGAATGCCATGCCTACCGCGGTGTGTTCGGCTCACACGTCGCCCTGCTGCTACGACGACTGCGCCGGATCGCCGCCAAATACGGCGCGTCACCCGTCTTCATTCTCGCCTCGGCGACCGTGGCCGAACCGGCCGTCGCCGCACGACGGCTCTCAAGCGTGGACTGCGTGGCGATCACTGAGGACGGCTCCCCACGTGGTGCGCGCACCCTGGCGCTGTGGGAGCCTCCGCTGCAGCAGGAGTCTGTCGGCGAGCAGGGTGCGCCGGTCAGACGCTCGGCGGGTGCCGAGGCCGCGCGGATTCTCGCCGGTCTCGTTGGAGCACGGGCCCGCACACTGGCGTTCGTCCGGTCGCGACGAGGTGCCGAGCTGACCGCCCTTGCCGCCCGCCGAACCCTGTCTGAGTCCGGCTGTTCGGGGGCCGACCGGATCGCCGCCTATCGGGCAGGCTTCCTTCCGGAGGAGAGGCGGGCTCTCGAGCAGAGCCTGAACAGCGGCGACCTGCTCGGCGTCGCCACCACGAATGCTCTTGAGCTCGGTGTGGACATCGCCGGCCTCGACGCCGTGGTGGTGGCGGGCTACCCGGGCACGCTGGCCTCGTTCTGGCAGCAGGCGGGCCGGGCGGGTCGTGCCGGCAGCGGGTCGCTCGTGATTTTCGTGGCCTCCGATGACCCCCTGGACACCTACCTCGTTCACCACCCGGCCGCGGTGCTCGACAGACCCGTCGAGACCACGGTGCTCGATCCGACTAACCCCTATGTGCTCGCACCGCAGCTGGCCTGCGCCGCGGCGGAGTTACCGATCACCCCGAGGTGTCTGGAGACGCTCGGCGGCGACATCGCGGCGTCGGTACTCGACGATTTGGTCTCGGACAACGCGCTGAAACGGAGACCGACAGGGTGGTACTGGGCCTCGGCCACCCGGCCGCACGGCCAGGTCGACATCCGTGGATCCGGCGGCGACCAGGTCGTGGTCGTCGAGGGGGACTCGGGACGGATGCTGGGGACCGTGGATGCGGCATCCGCATGCCGGACAGTTCACCCTGGAGCGCTGTATCTGCACCAGGGCAGGTCGTACGTGGTTGACACGCTTGATCTCGACGACGGCCTAGCCCTTGTGCACAACGAGGATCCGGAATGGACCACCCAGCCGAGGACGGTCGTTGACATCTCGGTGGTGGGACTCATCCAGGAACGACGGTTCGACACCCGCGTAGCCGTGTGTTTGGGCGAGGTGGACGTGACGTCACAGGTCGTCGGCTACCTGCGCACATCCCTGTCGGGCCGGATACTGGACCAGGTGGCGCTCGACCTTCCGGCGCAGAGGCTGCGGACCAGAGCGGTCTGGTACACGGCCGGCGACGAGCTGCTGACCGGCAGTGCGCCGGGGGGCGCCGGTCTCGCTCCGGCACGCATCCCCGGCGCTCTGCACGGTGCCGAACACGCGGCGATCGGCCTGCTACCGCTGTTCGCGACCTGTGATCGATGGGACATCGGCGGCGTCTCGACCGCTCTGCACGCCGACACCGGGGAGGCAACGGTGTTCGTGCACGACGGTCATCCCGGGGGAGCCGGTTTCGCCGACCGCGGCTTTGCCGCGCTGGTCCCATGGCTGGTCGCTACTCGGGAGGCGATCTCCTCTTGTGAGTGTTCGGCTGGATGCCCGTCCTGCGTTCAGTCGCCCAAGTGCGGGAATGGCAACGAACCACTGGACAAGCATGGTGCGGTAGCCGTGGTGGACTCCGTGCTCGGGGTCATCGACAGCGGGAGGCAGTCCCACGAAATCCATCACGGCCGGCTCGGTGGTCAGGACAAGCGGTCGGAGGAGACCAGCCGCTGAGCACCGGCCAGTGCCGGCTCGTCGAGTTGCTCGCCCTGGCCACTGGGGAGCCGGGTGGCCTCGACAAGGGCCTCCTGGACGATGCCGGAAGCCGGCAACGTCCCGCCGCACACCTCGGGCTTGACCCTCCAGTGCACGACCCCGTGTTGGAAAGGAGTTGGCGGCAACGGGATCCAACTGTTGCTGCCGTGGAGCACGATGTCGCCGCGGCCACTCAACTCGGGGGCAAGCTCCCGACCGGATTCCGTGAGGAACAGCCACTGTCCGGTCGGCGTCGCAGCGATCGGAACCGGGACGCCGGTCGCCCGCAGTACGGTGGCGACCCGACGGCCGAGATCCGCGGGCACCTCGATGGCGTCTACCACGTATCCGGTCGCCACCAGCAGACTGAATCGCTGGCCAGTCCACCAGGCAGCCACCTGCTCCGGCTTGGTGCCGATCCGGTCCGCCCAGTCATGATGTACGGGCACCGGACCTTCATCGACGACGCCGTCACGACCGGACCAGTGTGAACCTGTCGGGTAGGTACCTGGCAGCACCGGCCATCCGCGCCACGCGAGGTTCATCGCCTCAGCACGCAGCTCGATGCGGAACGCTCCGCGCCAGCTATCCGACCAGTCCATCTCTCGTCGCCTCCACGCTTCATCAGATTGCTGAGGTCTTCCCGGGCATCGGTCCGGTGCCCACGAGACACTCAACGGCATACCTGGCATGAGCTGTAACTCCTCGTCGGCAACTGGTAGGTATCGGACGGTGAACGAGAGGCGGTTCATCGAAGGGCCGAACGGCGGTTGTCAGTCAGCCGTCCTCCCATCGACCGCCCAGCGCCAACAATGACCGGCTGGGTGCCACTCACCGCACCCCACGAACCGCTTGTCGCACTCACGCGGGTCACCCGGCGCCGGACTCTTCAGCCGGGCCTGCCCGCGCGTGTGCGCTGGCAGTACCCGCCGCCGACAGCCAGTCCGGCGGCCGAACCGTCACCTCAACGAAGACCTCCTGACCGCGCACCTGGCAGGCCGCCAGTCGGGCACCCGAGCGGTCCGCCACGCGATGGGCGCGCTGGCAGGCCTCGTCCGGCCCCGCCGCCACGGCCGCGGCGGCAGCCAGTGCCGACAGGTCGGCCACGTTGGCGGCACGGTGCCGGATCAGCATCGCCGCGCCGAGGTGAACGCCGAGCGCGGCGAGCGACAACAACACCGCGATCGCCACAGCGGCAACGATCGTCGCCGCCCCCTCATCGCCACAACGGTTCGCCCCGGCGATACTGTCCACCGCCTCCGCTGGGACAAGCGCCAACGTCGCCTCGGTGGGACAGCGTGCTTCGGCGGGCACGTCGGCGGTGCCCGATGCCGCCTCCGCTGAGACGAACACGTCGGCGGTCACGCGAGGTCCGTTCCCGGTTCGAGCACCGAATACGCCTCGGCACGCAAGCGCAGCCCGGTCAGGAAGTCGCCGGGGGACGGGGCCGTGACCTCGACACGGACCTCGTCACCGTCGACGCGCACTACCAGTCGCGCCCCACGTGGCGCCAATCGCCCGACAGCCTGCTCCGCCCGCTCCCGATCACCACGGGAGACCAGCCTCACGGCTTCGCGCGCCGCATCCGTACAGCGCAGATAGCCGATGACCGACGCGAGCCCGGCCACCGCAGTGGCGACGACGACGAGCACCGCGCAGAGCGCGATCGCGGCCTCGACGGTGACGGCACCGCGGTCAGTGCCCACCAGAGTGTCACCGACAGCGCCCGTTCGATCAGTCCGGTGAGCGCCGAAACCACGGAGGAGCCGGTCACCACCGTGTAGAGAACGGCCGCCAACGCCGCCGCGGCAATGGTGCCGATGGCATATTCCGCGGTCGACATGCCCGTGTCGGATCGAATCACGGCACCGAACCGGGCTATTCTGCGAAATCGCATTTCTTCTCCTCAACTGTCTTGGTCCGCACTATCTCGGTCCGCTGGTGCGCGACTTCCCGCGTCACCATGTGGCCATCAGTCGCTCGGCCATGCCAACCACCACCGGCGCCACTCCAAGACACAGGAAGGCCGGCAGGAAACACAGGCCGAGAGGCCCGGCGATCAACACTCCAGCTCGCTGTGCCTTCGCTTCGGCTACGTCCGCGGCCGCCGATCTGATCTCATCGGCCAGCCCGGTGGCGACCCTGGCCAGTCCAGTGCCTGATCTCGCGGTTCGGCGTGCGCCTCGAGCCAGCGCGGCGGTGCACGGCTCCGCCAGCGCGGGTGCCCAAGCCTCAACCGGGTCCGCGCCGAGCGCCATGAGATCCGCCGACTTGAGCAACGCCTCCCTGCTGGGGCTCGGGGCACCGGCGGCAACCGCGTGGACCGCAGTGGGAACCGGCATGCCCGCGTTCAGGCAGGCGGCCAGCAGGTCCCAGGTCGCGGCCAGTGACAGGGGGTCGGGGTTTCGGCGCCTGCGGCGCCCGATCCACTGACGGCACCAGATCGCGACCGCCGCGGCGACCGCTCCGGCCAGCCAACCGAACAATGCGACCGAGAATCCGCTCAATACCACGACAAACAGCCAGAAAGCCCGGCGTGTCGCACGCTTCAGCGGAGTTGGCGGCGTGGAAGCTGAGCGGACGCGAACACAGGCCAGCCGAATCCGAGCCGGTGCGGTCCAGGCAACAGGATCAACGCCGCCGCGAACAGCAGGGCGGCAAGGGCGCTCATGGTGACACCGCATGCTCGGTGAGCTTCGCGCTCCACAGGACACCGCCACAGATCAGTGCCGCACCGATCACCAATAGCGTCTGGCCGATCACCGTGTTGGCAAGGACATGCATTGGTCGTGCGTCGATCGCCTCCCCGAGCAACACACCCAACTCCGGCAGCACCGCGAGTACCGCGGCGCTCGCTCTCGGGCCAGCCATTCTCGCGTTGACCTGCATGGTGAACCGGTGTCGTTGCTCAAGGTCCCGGCGCACGGCGTCGAGCAGCTCGGCGAGCGGCACACCGTGGCCGGCGGCAAGCCGCCACGCATGTCCCACCTGGCGGAGGATGTCGCGCAGGAATGGCTCCTGTTTAGCGCCGACGAGCAGAACGCGGTTGACGTCCCCACCGAGTCTCGCGGCCGACGCGACGGCGGTCATGGCTCTCGCGGCCGACGGTTCAGCGTCGGCCGCCGCACGTTCGGCCGCGGCCGCGGGATGGGCACCAATTCTCAGCTCGGCCATGAGAGCACCGAGCGCACCGACCATCCCCTCGGTGATCCGCTTCCGCCGTCGAACAAGCCGGCGCGAGGACCAGCGCCGCAGGCAGGTCACGCAGAGCACCGCGTTCGCGACGGCGCCGCCGGGACCCAAGACCGACCACCCGACGCAGGCGCCGAGAACGGCCGACACAACGCTGCCAGGCAGCGGCACGGCTGGCCGTCGACATGCCGGCTCGACCGGCGCCAGCACACGGAGTCGATGCGGCGCGGGATACGCGGGCCACAGCAGCACCGCCGCGGCGAGCAGGCACGCGCAGACACTCAACATGACCACTCTTCCCCCCTCTCGGCAAGCAGATGTGACAGCATCGGCCAGCCGTCCAGCCGCTCTCCCAGTCGCCAGGCCGAACGCACGATCACCTCGCCTCGCGACCGGCCGAGCACGGCGATCTCGACAAGCCTGCGTACGCCGTCCCGTCCCCTGCGCATGTGCAACACGATCTGGACGGCCGCGGCAAGCTGACTGTGCAGTGCCGCTCTGGGCATTCCGCCGAGCGCGGCAAGCGCCTCCATGCGTGCGGGCACCTCCGTCGGCGAGTTGGCGTGCAGCGTGCCCGCACCCCCGTCATGTCCAGTGTTCAGCGCGGCGAGTAGTTCACTGACCTCGGCGCCCCTGACCTCGCCGACCACAATTCGGTCAGGCCTCATCCGCAACGCCTGTCGGACGAGTTCGCGTACGGTCACCTCACCCGCGCCCTCGACATTGGGCGGCCTGGCGACCAACCGGACGAACTGCGGGTGATCTGGCTGAAGCTCGCCGGCGTCCTCGACACACACCACACGCTCCGTCGCCGGCACAACACCGAGCAGCGCGGCGAGAAGGGTGGTCTTCGCGATCTTTGGTGAAGGACACACCTAGTAGACGGCCCCGGTCGGTGACGCCATCACCGCACCAGGGCCTCGACCGGACAGCGAGGGTCCGACCGTGGCTCAGAATCCTGCCACCCCTGACACTCCAGAGGGGTGCTTCCTTCCCAATTCCACCCACTCGGCACCAATGCAGGCCGACGGTTTGGCGTGCGTGATGTGCGGTGATGGCCAGTGAGCATCTCCGAGTTCACAGCCGGTCTCCGGCACGGTGAACTGGCCTCAAGCAACTTCACCATCGTGGCTAACTCAGTCGCTCGTGACAGGAACCTGTCCTACGCGGCCAAAGGCTTGTTTCTGAACCTGGTCAGCCACGCGGCGAATTTCAGGATCACCGAAGAGTTCCTGGCCTCCCAGTCCACCGACGGTCTCAAGACCGTGCGGCGGTTGCTCGGTGAGCTGCGCGCGGCTGGCTACGTCTACCGCGGCGAGCGTTCTCGGTATCCGAAGGGCACCCGCAACGCTGTCGGCAAGGACATCTCCGGCGCACTCGGCCCGTACACGTGGTACGTCACGGACAAGCCTGAGGAGATCGCCATCATCCTCGCCCGATACGCGACCGAAACCGCAGGTCGTGACAACGTGCCATCCGGGGACGTAGCCGCGACGTCGCTGTCAGACACAGACCCGGACGACGGTGGACTACCTCCCGTTTGGGCCGGTAGTTCTGACCAGCGAGAACAGGGTGTTTCCGCAGGTGAAGACAACCGGCCCGAACCTACCGGAGGTTCCGGGAGGTCTATAGAAGACCAATTCAAGAAGAACATGAAGAAGAACAGCGGGGGCGCAGTCGCGCGCCCCCGGACCCCCGCGACCCGAAAACTCCTGCCGGACTCTGCGGGTGGTTGCGGAGAACTCGAGTTGGGAGGTGACCCATCTGACGCGCGCATGGAGCAGGAACCACGCGTACGCGAGGAAGCCAACCAAGCCGAGGAAGTGCCGGCCAAGACCATCGTCGGCGGTCAGAATCCGTGGGCTGTCTGGGACGCTGCGGACCTGCTTGATGAGCTAGCCAGAGTCTGCATTCAACTCGACGGGGCCACTGGCAAGGACGCGTTTGACGTCGCTAGGCGGATGGCGGCACTACGTGCTGAGTGCCGACGGCGGGAGTTGTCCCCTGCCGTGATCGGGGCCGCCGAGCTTGGCCTGCGTGAGCTCGATGGTGGCTCCCAGCCGCCCACTGCGGCCCTAGTCGGCGGCGCGGGTGATGCCCGGTGAGCAGAACCGTTGCGATGTTGAGCGGCAACCTGGCCTCAGTCCGCGCTGGGCGGATCCTCAAAGGTGGGTCGTTTGGGCAGCTTGGCTCCTGGCTCGCGCAGGTACCACGCCAGCAGGGCGTTGATGATTTCCGATCGGTTCTTGCCGACGGACGTCGAGGCGTGGCCTGCCGCTATCCAGCGGTGGTCAGGAACACGGATAGCGCGCTGCGGCGTCTTGGGTTGGTCCGGCACAGCTCAACGATAATGCCCGTCTATACACCGCGTCTAGTATCAACTCTTGCGGTGTCTATACACCCGATGCTACGGTGTATAGACACCTCGTCGAAGGGGCCAGTACAGATGATCACCTCGAATCGTCACCGCAGAGCGCAGCGCCGGGCCATGATCCGCGAGATTCGCGCTCACAACCGGGCCGGCCGCAACGTCAACACCGGCGCTCCGCAGACCGCCAAGACCCATCTACTCGCCGCTGGTGTCGACACCGCCGCCGCAGCCCGGTTCGCCCCGGCGTTCTCCCGATCGGTGATCCCCACCGCGACCACAACCGGCCGCGTCAAGCTCACCCGACGGTCCCGCAAGACCAAGACCGTGCCGGTCAAGGTCTACGACCTGGCCACCTTCCGTGCCCGGCTGGCGGTGTACCGCCCCAAGGACGCCACCGCAGCCGCAACGTTCGCCGCGGCAGCCACCGCTCTAGCCGCCTGACCTGCACAAATAAGCAGCCCCCGGCCGGTGAGCCAACACCAACCGAGGGCCTTGACCCCAACCGCCTGACATCACCAGGAGTTGAGACCCGATGACCATCATTCCGTCCGACACCACCGCGATCCAGAGTGCTCGCCCATCCACCGACCAACCGCAGGTCAACCAGTGTGTTGCCCAGCTATGTGACCTCGAGCGGTGGTTCGGCACTCGCGGGCTCGCTGCGGCCCTCGACCAGCTTCAGACCGACCCTGGGTTCCAAGCCCGGACACGTGCAGTGCGCTCTGACGGCATCGCTGAAGCCGTCGAGCGTGCCCGCGACCTCGGCGCGGGCGACCTCGCCGACCTACTGGAGCGCCGCGCTGCTCAGCTGCCGGTGGCCGAGCCCTACCTCGGTGTCCTGGCGCAGCGGACCGCTGGTGGTGCCCAGTGAACTCCACACGAACCACTCTGGCGGAGCTGGCCGAGCCGTTTACGGCAGCCCAGGAGGAGCTCCAGAAGGCCATCAACGACACCGAGGCGCCTTACGCCGAGTGGACGGCGCGAGTATCGGCGGCTCACCTGGCGCTGGCCGACCTCTACTACACCGCCGCGACGTGCCCGGAAGTCGTCCCGGGTTCGCTGGTGCACGCGGCCCTGATCGACGCCCTAGTCGCGCACCGCGGTCGGGCCGAGGCGGTGACCAGCCAATGACTTACGCCGCGATGTCCCGCTACGACAACACCGGCCTGATCCGGGTCGCCGCACTCACGTTCCTGGCGCTGCTGGTCCAGCTGATCACCCTGCCGCTGATGGTCGGTGTCGTGTTCGGCGAGCGGGCCGCACAGACCCTCTCGGCCGCCGCTGCCGCCGTCCCCACGGCTCCCCTCGTGATCACCCCTGCGCCTCGGCGTGTGTGGGCCACCACCACAACCGCCTACCTGCGTACTCGTACCGGAGGTGCCCAATGAGCGCCCCAACAGCTGAACTGGTCGATCAGGTTCGCCAAGTACTCGACGCCGCCCGGCAAGCTGGGGAGCAGGCGCCGGGCCGGCCGACGCTGGCGAAGTTGGTCGGCGCCAGCGAATACCAGGTTCGCCAGGCACTCGCTGTGCTGGCGACCGAGGACACCGCAGCCACGCCGACGCTGCCGCCGTACACCCCGGTTAGCGAAGAGCTGGCGGAGGAGTTCGCCAGGTTCGCCAGCTCCGGCGACTCGCCTGGCGGCCCGTCCGCCCGGCTGGCAGATGCCGACCGCCACGAGATCCCCGAGCCGGCCACTAGCGGGCCAGGCACCGCGCCCGCTGGCGAGGAGCTGGCAGACCCTGGTGAATCCCTGGCGCCAGCGTTGGCGGCCCCTGGCAGTGCTGGCGCCAGTCACTCACCAGCGGGCGGGAAGCTCGTGGCTTGGTCCGGGTTCCTGTTCGGCTCGGTCACCTCCATTGCGGCCAACGTGCTGGCCGCCAGGATCGCCCCCGAGCACGCCCCGAAGGACTGGACGCCGAGTCTGGACGCTCAGCTCGGTGCCGCCGTGTGGCCGCTTGGCCTGCTGCTGTCTGTGGAAGTTCTGTCCCGTGTCCGGTGGCCTCAGGGCTGGTTGTGGGCGCTGGCCAAGTACGGCGGTGCGGGCACGGTGGCTCTCGGCTCGGCGGTCATCTCCTACGGCCACATCCGCGACGTCCTGACCTCCTGGGGCTACTCCCCAGTGGGCGCCGGCGTCGGCCCCCTGGTGATCGACGGCCTGATGACCATCTGCGGTTTCGCGATGCTGGCGACCGCTGGCGACCAGACCGCCAACGCTGGCGCCAGCCCGGCGACCGAGGGCGGTGAGCCCGCATGAGCATCGCCCACCCCGACGACCACCTGGCCGCTCTGCTGCCCTTCCCCACCGTGCCTGGTGATGACCTCGAGACCACTGGCGAGCACCTGGCGCCAGCCGGCCGCCAGGCTGGCGACCGGGTCGCCAGCGGCCCCGTGCTCGACGGCGAACTGATCACCGAAGACGAGTACCAACGCTCCCGCGCCCGCCGGCTGGCCGACGCCGCAGTGGCCAAGCTGCCGGCAGTCCTGCAGACCCCGGACGGCCGCAGCGAGACCGCCAAGGCTGCCGCCAGCCACGCCGTGCTGCTCCCTGTCCGCTACCCCCGAGCCGCGATGCGCGGCGCGGTGGTCTCCGCCCGCGCCTGGTGGGCCTGGCTGCGGGTGGAGGACCTATACGCCGCAGCCAAGGTGGGTGACCAGCTCGCCGCCCGGTATGGCGAGATCCACTCCCACCGGGTCCGGCGCCGCTGGTGGACGCTAGGGACCGCCGCCGGTGCCATCGCGGTGCTGGGCGTGGCCGAACTGGTCGAGGGTCCGCTGGTGTGGTGGCTGGCCGGCGGAACGGTCTCGGCCGCGCTGGCCGTGGCCGGTCGACGCTCGGCTGGCGCGGGCCGCAAGGCCGTGCTCGGCGCCCGGTCCTGGACGGTCACCATGTCCGGAGACAGCCTGGTGGACGCCTTCCGGGCGGCCAAGCTGATCGGCAAGGACGAGGGCCTGATCTTCGTGCAGCAGGCCAAGCGGGACGGCGCCGGCTGGCATCTCGTCGTCGACCTGCCCGCGTCGCGCCGGGCCTCCACCGTGGTGGCCTCCCGCGAGGCTCTCGCGTCGGCGTTGGCGGTGGATGAGGTCCGGTTGATCGCCGAGCGGGTCCGCGGCGATGCCGGGCACGCCGGGCGGTTGTCGCTGTGGATCGGTGACGGTGACCCGTATGCGGCCGCGCCGCTGCCCTGGCCGCTGGCCAGCGCGGACTCGTTCGACTTCTGGAAGCCGGTCCCGTTCGGGATCACCGCCCGTGGCCAGGTCGTGCCGCTGCCCATGGTGTGGACGTCGCTGCTGGTGGGCGCTATTCCACGCATGGGCAAGACCTTCTGCGCCCGGATCCCGGCCACCGGCGCCGCGCTGGACCCGTACACGTTGTTGATCGTGTTCGACGGCAAGGGCGGCAAGGACTGGCGCCCGTTCGAGCAGGTGGCCTACCGCTATGGCCGCGGAGATGACGACGAGACCTGTACCCGGCTGCTGGCCACACTCCGGTGGGCCGCCGCCGACGTCGCTCGCCGGTTCGACCGGCTTGCCGAGATGGACGACGAGCTGTGCCCGGAGTCCAAGGTCACCCCGGAGATCACCCGGAATCCGGCGCTGAACATGCCCCTGGTGCTGATCAACGTCGATGAGGTTCAGGTCTACCTCGAGGACGAAACCCCGGTTCAGGTCGGTGTCGACGCCAAAGGGAAACCGCGGTTCAAGCCCCGCGGTCGGATCGTGTGCGACCTGCTGACCTACATCGCCAAGAAGGGCCCTGCTGCCGGGTACATGCTCAACCTGGCCACCCAGAAGCCCGACGGCCAGGTCATCCCCGACAAGCTCCGCGGCCAGCTGGGCACCCGGTTCGCGCTGCGGGTCATGACCTGGCAGGCCTCCGAGACGATCCTGGGTGCCGGCACCTACAAGGCCGGGTTCGATGCCTCAAAGCTGCTCAAGGCCCACAAGGGCGTGGGGTTGCTGCTGGGTGCGGACGGGGAGACCGAGTTGGATGCCGGCGAGGCGATCACCGCTCGCACCTACAAGCTGGACATCGTCGAGATTCGCGCCTGCTGCGAACGCGGCCGGGCCTTGCGCGAGGCTGCGGGAACCCTGATCGGCGACGCCGCCGGGGATCGGCTGATCGACGAGGTCGACCCGGTTGTGGCCGCGAGGATCGACGCCGAGGCCGAACGCCACGACACCCCACCGGCCCCGGCGGCTGCCGACATCGAGGACGCCGAGGACGCCGAGGTCGTCAACGACCTCCCGCCGGTGTTGGCCGCGCTGGTCGAGGTACTCGACGGGCACGAGACCGGACTGGTGGCCACGGCCGAGCTCGCGACTCGGATCGGCTGGGAGCCCAAGCCGTTCGGTGAAGCACTGCGGGCGGCCGGGGTACCGGCACCGGCGGTGCCCCGCCAGCGCATCAACGGCTCACTCCACCCTGTCAGCGTCACCGACCTGGACACCGTGCGGGCGGTGGTGATCGCCCATGTCGACCGCTGAGGGGTCCGCACACCGGTCGACACGCCTGCGTCGGCGGCCCGAGGGTCCGCACAGAGGTCCTCACAACCGGCTGAGCTGGCGTTTCCCGGGGTTGTGCGGGCTGTGCCCGCCGTGTCGACCCCCACCCGGATGGCCCGCACAGGCCGGCACAAGACCTGGTTTGAGCACCCTTCCGCGACTGCGGAGAAAGCCCACACACCAAAAGGGAACCGCCATGACCGACACGTGCGAGAAGTGCGGAGCGCCCAACCCGTTCGGCACCGGATGCCAAGCAGGCAAGCGATAGGCGAGCCCACCAATCCACTCCCACCGGCTGGCCACCTCCGGCCGCCACGACGAAAGGGGAACATCATGATCGGACGGTACTGCGCCGCTGTAACCATGATCGCCGCTGTGGGCGCCGCGCCGGCCGCCTGCGACCAGCACACGGCCCCCACGAAGCCAGTGACCGCAGTCCAATCCAGCGGTGGAGACGTTCCCTACTCGGCTGAGTGCGACGGCGCTTCTGCCATCAACGTCCACCCGGCCACCCCCACCGCCCAGACCGCGGCGGACAGGGCCTGCTCCCAGGCCGACGAAGAGATCAGGAACGCGCCGTGGCCCAGCGGCGTGCACCCGCTCGGCTGAACCGGCCGTGGTGGCGCTGACTGGCCGGTCGTGGTGCGTCCCGGCCCCGGTGCCGGGGCGTGCCACGGGCGACCATCCCGACACCAACCACGAAGGAGCGAGCGACATGGGTAAGAAGGGCAACCAGGTATTCCGCGAGGCCAAGGCAGACCTGGCGGCGCTGGGCAAGCAGATGCGCCAGCGGGGCCAGCGTGAGGAGACACCCGAGTGGGTCGCGGCCAACGACCGTGTGATCGAGGCGGCGCAGCACTTTTCCCGCTGGCGCCGCGGCTGAGCCGCGCTGTGCACGACAGCCCCCGACAAGACGGTCGGGGGCTGTTTGCTATCAGCCGCTCCCCGCCGCATGCAGCGTGCACACCGCGGCCACCGGCGGCTCGCAGTCGAGCCGTTCGGGATAGGTACAACAGGGACGCCGCAGAAGGCGAACCAGATTCGCACACCCCGGATCACCATCGGCGCCACATCGGGGTCGGCCACGTGCAGCAACGGGCGGAAGATTCCACCCCAGCACCAGGGGTCTACGGGATCCACAGGTCAGGGCCGGAGCCGAGGGACAGATGCGGCGCAGAACGATCGGCCGGAGCTGGCAGAGCTAGCAGCGCTGCCACCACGTCACACAGGGTGCCGCTGGTCTCCCACAGGATCCGCTCATCCCGGCTGATACGAAGCGCTACCGCGTCATATGGCGACCGCACCCGAATCGCGTCGACAGGGCCACTCGGCCAGCCATGGAACCCCGCGAGCTCGGCGATCCGGCCGTCCGTGTCAGGAATCGGCACGAACTGCATACCGGCGTCACGGAGCCGAACCAACTCGGCCAGCTCGGGATAGCGGCGAATCGCCGCGGCGTCGGTGTCAGCGCTCACTGCACATCACCCGCTGGGAACCGGTCGACGCGGCACCGGGGAGCGCCGCACCGACCGGGGCTGAGGCTGCCGCACGGGCAGCAGGGGCAGGGTTCGGAAGCCCTGGACCCACGCCGACGATGCCCGTATCAGGGCTGATCGTCGGCGTGGGCAGGTCCCCGGCAGCGACTGGTGGCACCCCGCCGCCGCCGGGGAGTTCGTGTCCGGCCCTCCGCTGCACCGGAACTATCCGGGGCAGGATGCCGTGGCCGAGAAGTCTGTCCCACAGGGTGCGACGGCGCTGCGGATCGGTCTTCCGTCGCCCGACAGGCCGGGTGGATTCACGCGCTTGGAGGAACGCCACACACCGCGGGCAGCACGGGCCCGGCGGGTCACTCATGAGCGCGCCGAGTACAAGGGTCCCGCACACCGCAGTGAACCGGCCGGTACGTGCCTCGGGCATCATCCCGGCCGCCATCTGCTCATCCGTCACAGCGTGGTCATGGCCGTCTGCCGTTGACGTCTGCCACGTTGTGAAGATCCGTTCCCCGGCCATGCGGAGACAATCGACCCCAGACGGGTGGCGTCGAGATGTCACAACCGGGCCATTTTGGGCCGTTCGGGGGCCATTGTCCGTCAGCACTGGTGGTCACGGCCCACTACGACCGTACGGTGAGGTGCGGGAACCGGAGGTCAGCCGATGGCCGAGCTATCACTACCAAGAACACGGCTTGAACAGCGCATACAGGCAGCCAACCTGAACGTTCACGAGTTCACAGTGCGATTCGGTGAAGCCGCGGAGAGCACTGGTGAGAAGGTCGCTGTCTCCGAGCGGCAGGCGAAACGGTGGTTTGCTGGGGCCGCCGCGCTGCCCAGAGCCGGCGCCCGGCGGGTGCTCGAAAGCTGGCTTTGCGAGTCCGTCGGCGTGCTCTTCGGTCCTCCGTCTACCGACGTTGAGCCGGGCCCGACGATGACAGGCGAGGAGATGATCATGACTGCTGGTCGAGAGTCGGTTGAGCACGCGATCGGGTCCGCGTCTGCTATCGATCCGTCCGCGCTGGAGCAGCTCCACGCGGAGGCTCAGCGCGCCGCACGCGCCTACTACTTCGCTCCGCCGCTGGCCATGCTGGCTGACCTCGTCCGTCTGCGTAATACGGTCTACGAGCAGCTTGACCGCACAGCGAAGCCACGCCAGAAGGCTGAGCTGTACCTGATTGCGGGCCAGGTCTGCGGGCTGCTGTCCTCGGTCTCCTGGGACCTCGGATATCCGGACGTTGCCGATGAGCAGGCGCGCGCCGCCCACACCTACGGCTCAGTTATCGACCATCCCTCGTTGCAGGCGTGGGCTCGCGCGCTCCAGGTGACGGTGACCTTCTGGTCAGGGCGTCCACGCCGGGCCACCTCGATTGCGTCGACCGCGCTGGACACCGCACCAGCTGGCACCGCCCGTGCCCGCCTGCATTCCGTCAACGCGCGGGCCCTTGCCCTCGTGGGCGCCCATCAAGAGGTCGCCGCCGAGCTGGCCGCCGCAGCGGAGGAGCTCGACCGCGCCGGCGACGACCCGTTCCTGGATGAGATCGGCGGCGAATTGGGCTTCGACCGATCGCGGCGAGCCCTGTGCGCCGGCGCCTCGTTTGTGGCGCTCGGCAACGGAGAACAGGCCGAGATCGAGTCCACCGCCGCACTGGCACTGTTCGGCCAGATGCCTGAGCGGGTCCGCTGGGAGGCGGGCGAACTGGGCGCACGTGTTGATCTCAGCGCGGCACGCGTGCTGCGAGGCGACCTAGCCGGCGCCGAGAACGCTCTACAACCGGTGCTTGACCTCGCCCCAGAGCGTCGCACCGAGGCACTGTCACGGCGACTGGTCAACCTCGGCCGGGTGCTCGGCACGAGGCAGTTCCGCGGCGCGGTGGAAGCCAACCGTATGGGCGAGGCGATCGAGGAATTCACGGCCCTGTGCCCGTCCCGGTCGGTGTCACACCCAGCGCTGCCTACCAGCGAGTAGTACTGCCGGTTACTGCGCGCCGCACCGGTCAGCCTCACGGGCCCGCCAGGCTTGCAGGATTGCGACTTCCTTGACCGGGCTGATGCCCAGCTCACCGGCTCGCTCGTGCTCCACCATGGTTCCGGACGTCAGCCACTCCCACGTGTCGCGCGCCGTGTCGACCAATGGTCTGGTGACCAGCCCGGCGGCGCGTGCACGGGAGGTGTCCACAGCCCATGCGCCGGCGTATGTGCGCCACAGCGGAATCTCGGTCCACTGTCTGACGCCTTGGTCGATCAGCCAGGGCTCATCAGTGATCCACGTGATGGTGGCGTCCGAGCCGGTGACACGGCGGCAGGCCGTGAGGAAGTCACCCATGGTCTCGTCACCAGGAGCCGCCACGTTGAATATGCCGGCCTGTCCGGCGGCGCACCGCACCGCGAACGCTGCGACGTCGCGGACGTCTACCGGCTGAATGGATCGGTCCGGGCTACCGGCTGCGAGGACTTCTCCGGCCCGTTCCATTCGCCGCAGCCACCACGGCAGCCGGCCCACGTACTCGTGTGGGCCGAGGATGACACCGGGCCGCAGGATCGTGGCGCGGTCCGGGCCGAACGTCTCGGTGATGGCCCGTTCGCAGCCGGCTTTGCCGAATCCGTAGGTGGAGGGCCCGGGGTCACCGTCGTATCCAGGGTTCGGGCCGGCGTCCGCCGCGCACTCCAGGACGGCGGAGTCCTCGGTCAGCGGCTCGACCGGCCAGCCCTCGTAGACGCTGACGGTGGAGACCATCACATATCGGTTGGTGGCCGGTTCCAGGGCGCGGGCCACGGCCAGCGTCTCGCGTGGGGTGTACGCCAGGTTGTCCACCACGGCGTCGAACGGGCCCGCCTTCGCCAGCCGACCCACAGCGGCCGGGTCTGCGTAGTCACCTCGAATGGTTGTCACGTTCGCGGGGTCGTCGCCGGACTCGTGGCGCCCGCGTCGGAACGTGGTCACCTCCCACCCTGCGGACAGCGCGGCGTCGACGACAGCACGGCCAAGGAACCAACTCGACCCAAGGACCAACAGACGAGGCATGGCCATATCTTGCCGATGGCTGGCATCGGTGGTGTACCGGCGCGTGGGTAGCTCTCAAACGATCGTCTGTGAGACGCACGCGACTGACCCGTGGACGTCTCGGTCAGAGGTGTTGCACAACTCATGTCCGAAAACTACGTCTCGCTATCGACTTGCTACACCCTTTATGAAACACTTTGACCATGAGCCTGATCGGATACGCGAGAGTCTCCACCCGCGACCAACACCCCGAAGCGCAAACCGACGCCCTGACCGAGGCCGGGTGCGAACGGATCTTCACCGATAAGGCATCCGGCAAGCTCGCACGTCGCCCCGAGTTGGACAAGACGCTCGAATACCTCCGGGACGGTGACACGCTGGTCGTCACGAAGCTCGACCGGCTCGGTCGGTCGGTGCGCAACCTCGTCGAGTTGTCCGCCGAGCTGGACCGGCGCGGCGTCGGCCTACGCGTATTGCACCAGGGCATCGATACCAGCACACCCGGCGGCCGGCTGTTTTTCCACATCATCGCCGGGATCGCCGAGTTCGAGCGAGATTTGATCAGTGAGCGCACCCTTGATGGACTCGACGCTGCCCGCGCCCGTGGCCGCAAGGGTGGCCGACGTCCCAAGCTGACCGAGACGAAGCTGACCACGGCGCGGGAGATGTACGACAGCAAGCGCTACACCGTCCAGCAGATCGCCGACACCGTTGGCTGCTCCCGCGCGACCCTGTACCGCGCACTCGACGTCACCAAGGCCAGCTAGACCTCAGTGGCGGTAGGGCCGGGGAAGCTGTCGCGCTCCCCGGCCACCACCTCCAAGGCGAGAATGGCGCCCTCGACCCGGTGCCGGAACGCAGCCGAGCATCCGAGGTTGCCGGCGTTGATCTCCTCAAGCAGCGTCCGCAGATGGCCGGTCGTGGCAGCGAGTTCGCGCACCTCGGTGCCGCTCGCGTCGTCGGTCATCGCCGGTCCCCTTCGATCAGCGCCACGTCCCGCCCCAACTGCCGCAAGTATCGATCGGCGGCCTCGGGCGGGAACGTCGCCGCCAACAGCGCGGAGTGCATCAGGACCAGCACCGCCATCACGTCCTTATCCGCAGCGTTTCCCGTGAGGTCGGTCTGCGCGATGTCGACCTCACCCAGCCGCGCCGTGACCAGGGCCACCGCGGCCGACACGCCTTGAGTTGTCACGACCATCACGCCCTCCTCCACCGATCAGGCGGGGTCACCGAGCGGACCGATGCCCCGCCAGAACGGTGACCGTGCGGCGTCCTGCTCGGCGAAGCGGGTATTCCACACCTGCGCCGCGTGCGCGTCGAGCTGGCCACGGCTCATGGCCGCCAACTCTTCGGCGGTCACCACCGGCCCGACCACCGCGTCGGAGTGTGCGGGTGCCGTCTCCGTGAACTGTGCGGCACGGCGGGCCGCCACCTCGGCGAGCAGCCGCTCGAACGCGGCCGGAGCCATAGCCGGCGGGAACACAGGTGCGAGATACGAGTCAGTCATGGGAGTGCCCTTCTGGTGGGTGTGGCCGCGTCGACGCAGGACGGTCTGTGCGGCGAAAGGGGGACCGCTCGCGACCTTCGGGGCCACTGCTGGCTTGCCGTTTGACGCCGACACGACCAGGTCACGGCCGGTACCGCCAGATCGCCGACAACAGGGGATCGTTGTGGATCTTCGCGGATGCCGCGTTGGGGCGCCCGACGTGCGCCGGTTCCCGCTCCCCGAGCTGCACGAGCGCCTGGTGCGCGTCGAAGCGGGCATCCCCGGCGAGCCGCTCGGCGTCAAGGGCCGCCTCGATCGACTGGCGGACCGCGTCGAGCCCAGCCCGCACCGCGGCCATATGCCGTTGTGTCTGGTCGAGGGCGTCGTGTTCGGCCAGCACGGCGGCCTCATACTGGGCGCGCGCCTGGTCCCGCTGCCGTTGCAGGTTGAGTTGCTGCTGGTCGGCGGCGCGCTGCTCGGCGATCGCGGCCAGCGCCCCCCGCAGCGCCTCAGTGGTGGCGTGGGCGATGGCCAGCTCTTGGCGGGACGCGTCCAGCTGAGGCTGAAGCTCACCGACCGCGGTGTAGTCCGAGCGGGCCACCGCGTCGTCCTTCGCCGCGGCGAGCCGGTTGACCTCCTCAGCCAGCGGCCGTTCGCCTTGTTCAGCCTCGGCCAGCCGCTCAGACAGGCTGCTCGTCGTGTCCACCATCGTCGCTGTTCCTCCTCGCCTCACGGGAGACCACGGCCCGGCGGTCAAGCAGCCACCGGCCGGCGACTCGGCGAGCCGGAACCGCACCGGACGCCGCGATCTGCCGCCACCGCTCCTGGCTGAGCCCCGACAAGCCGGCGGCGTCGCTGGTGGTGATCTCCTGGGACCACGATGCCGGGGTTTGGGCGGGCACAACCACGACCGGGGTTGGGTGTCCCCACGCCGCAGCCCGGTGACGGGCGGCCTCGTGCTCGGTGGCCGCCCGCCGGGCCGCGGCTCGCACGGCGAGTATCACCGCAGTGACGCGGGGCTGGCGGCATCCGACCGGCACCGGCCGAGCCAGCATCCCGATCAGACTGTCCAGTGCAGCGGCCAACTCGGCGGCTAGTTCGGCGGGCACCACCAAGCCGTGGCCGCCAGGCAACACCATCGGCGCCGGGCGGGTCACCGGTCCAAGGCCCGTTCTATCCGAGCGGATCTGCTCGCCCCCCACGGTGGTCCATGGTGCATGGGGTCCCTGGGGCCGGTGCACGGTGCATGGGGTCGAGTTGCACCACGAGCGCCGGGCGACCCGCTGCGCCTGCCGTTCGGTCCGCTGTGGCTGCCACCGTTCGAGCGACACCGCCACGGCACGCAAGAAGCCCGTCTCTGCCAGACGTTGCCACGGTGGGTATTCACCAGTCCTCACCGAGCTCTTTCGTCAACCGCTGGATCTCGGCGTCGATAGCTTCCATGGACAGCTCAGTGCCGGACTCGACGAGTCTCGTGGTGGCCATCTCGCGGGACAACGTGTCGATCTCCGAGTCGATCCGGTCCAAGGTGAGCGTTTCCGTCCGGGTCGGCGCATCCAAACCGAGCAACTTCGCCTTCCGTTCCGCCCACGCCCGGATTGCCTCCCACACCCGGATGTGGTCACGGGTGGAGGTGGCGGGGTCGCCGGCGATCACCATCAGCTCGCGGACCGCGGTGTCGATCAACTCCAGTTCCTCGCAGCGGTGCTCGTCGACGTTCGCTCGGGGGACGGCCGCTAGTGCTTCGGAGTAAATCCGGCCGGCGCGTTGGCTGGTGACGCCGAGCCGCTGTCCGATCTCGGCGAACGACAGTCGTGCTGTTCGGAGTGCGACGACCTCAGCGCGGCGTTGGGCCTGCGCTGGGGTGAGGCGACGACGTGACGTCACGAGAAGGGCCTCCTGGTGAAACGTTTCGATCGGGCTCGCCGGCCAGCAGCTGAGACAAATGCCGTTCGAGGCGTGTGACCTCTGCGGCCCACCAGTCCCGCGTCGCCACCTTGCCGGGGTGGCGCTGTCCGTTCAGGTCACAGTCGTGTCGCCACTCGGTCAGGGTGGCCTCCGCGCGCTCGAGCGCGGCATTGGTGCGTTTGATGGCGTATTCGCGGGCTCGCCGGCATGCCTGCGAGCAGTACTCCGCCGGGCGTCCGGTCGCGGAGCGCCCCGGTAGAGGACTCGAGCACACGAGGCACAGGCCAGACATAGGGGTTTCTCCGTCCGCCAGTGATCGGGTTTTCTGGCTGCGTACACAGGGGCCTACCAAGGCGGTGCGTCGCCCGGTTGGCGTAGAGATTTCGAGGTACCCCCTGTCCGGTCGTTGGCCGGTCATGACGCGGTCCTCCAGAGGTGCGGGGCGTGTGTGCGGCACCAGCGGGCACCAGCGCGGTCGACACGCGTCGGGCTAGTGCCGCAGCGATCACACGGCCTGTCGCCATCGCTGAGGGTGACAGGTTCAGAGAGTGGATGCATTTCAGCGTCCATAGCGTCCCCAGTGTCCACCCGGCGGTGTTCTTGCTGGTCAGGGTCGTTCTCACGGATGGACGCTGTGAATAGCTCAGCGTCCATAACGGTGCCTCTAGCGTCCATGCCGTCGACGGGGGTGGACGCTGAGGGGGTAGGGCTAGCGTCCATCATGTTTCCGCTGCTCAGTGCCCCTTTTTCGCCACCACTGGACGCTGGGGACGCTGTTTCGGACCTTCTCTCCGGTGATGCGGTCAACCGGTACAGGCGTTGCCGCTTGGGCGCCGGGCCCCGTTCGGAGTCGTCGACCTCGATACCGATGGTGCGCAGCGCCGGAGCCAAGCGCTTGAGTTGGCCGCCGGCCCTGGTCGAGTCCTTCGGCCATTTCTTCGGCAGCCGTTCGGGTGCCTCCACTGCGGCCAGTAGCTCCGAAGCGGTCAGCCGGACGCCGTTCGGCCCGGACTTGTCGACCAGGGCGACGACGGCCTGAGCGAACGGTTCGCCGTCGAGGACGTCGGTGACGGCGTCGCGGGCGCTGGCCTTGTACGACGCCAGCGTGTCCCAGCCCTTGACCGTGTCGACGGCGGCGAGGATGCGCGCGAAGTCTGCCATGCGGGGACGCTCGGCGAGCTGGACGTCTGGCAGCGCCTTGAGCACGTCGGCGAGGAGATCGAACAGTGAGGCCAGGATGCCGGCGTGCGCATCGGCATAGGCCGTGTCGAGCTCGGCCTCCTCACGTCGCATGTGGTCGGGAATCAGGTTCAGTTCGATGGTCAGCAGCCGCTCGGCGAGGTCACCGGCCAACGCCCCGGCGTCGATGGTGGTCATGGCCAGCACGCGTCGGAATTCCAGCACCACGACGTCGTCATCGGTGTAGAGCGCGCGGTCGACGATGCCGTCACCGGTCACGGCGCGGCACAGGGCGTCTGAGAGCCAGTCGGAGATGACCGAGACGTTGTCCAGGCACAGCGCCCACGAGTTGAACGCTTGGGTTGCCCAGGACTTGATGTCGCGCGGCGCGGTGCGCTTGGGTGCTCCGGACGGGTCGATGATGCCGATAACCAGTTGGGCAGCCTTGGACTTGCCGGTGCCCTGCTCTCCGCGGAACGTTAGGATCGGGTGCGGCAGGTCGGGGATGAATCCGGCGACCAGCCACGCCACCAGCAGCTGAAACGCAGTATCGCTGACGTTCAACAGCGCGCGGAACCTGGCCAATCCATCACCGTCCCGTATCGGGTCCGGTAGCGGTTTCATCGCCCCGGAGCGGCGGAACAGCACCGGCGAACGGGGTGCACGCTGCCAGCCGTCCGGGCCGATGATGGCGCATCGGCCGTCCGCGGTACCCAGGTCGATCACGATGTGCTCGCCGTGCCGAGCCACTCTCAGATGCGGTACGCGCGGCTCAACGGAGATCGCGACCCCCTCAAGCACGGTTATGGCGTCGGCGAGTGCAGTTTGAGAGGGCACCGCGCCGCCGTTGTCGTCGGTGTAGATGCGGGCGAGCTGGGAGCGCAACCCGGCCTTACCGCGCAACGGCAACGCGATGTTTGGTCCCTCAACCTTGACCCCGTAAGGGCGGCCGTCTTCGGACATAAACAGGTCGTATCGTTTACGAGCGAGCGCGGCAAGCAGGGACGCTTGGGACGGACCCCGCTTGCCGCCATCACGGTCCGAGACCCCTTCTTGTGGCTGGTGCTTGTGGACTTGGCTATCTTCGTCTGCCCATGCGTCGGAATCGTCGTAGTCGGTGCCGTAGGGGATGTTCACGCCGCGCCCCTCCCAGTAGCTGAGGTGCGGCCGGTGCGGGCCCACTCGGCGAGCGCCTCACGGTCGGGTGTGCGTGCGAGCGGTCCGAGTACGGCGCGGCGGCGCACCAGCTCGGCGTAGCTGGGTGCGTAGGCGACGCGTACCCAGTCGGCGCCGCTGCTGATGGCCACGGCGGCGTCTTTGAGGCGCTGTGCGATCTCAGCCTCAAACTGCTCGGCGCGGAGGGCGACCATGTCGGCCGTCCACCAACGGCGCCATGCCAGGGCGTCCAGGACCAGCGCGGCCAGCTCGGTCGGGTCGTCGGGGACCTGTGCGAGTAGGCACGCCAGTAGGAGCCCTGGACGGCTAATATCAGCGTTGACCATCGGAGTGGCTGCCGCGGTCCTGCTGGTGCCCGGTCCCTGTTGGGGGGACTGGGCATCACCCGTTTCAGGCGGTCTCAAGGTCACCACCGGCCCTGTCCCGCTCAAGCTCGGTGGTGGTGTCGGCGTCCTCGGTCAGGAATCCGAGCAGTCTCGCCAGCGCCTCGGATTCCAACTCGTCGTCGGTGCTCATGCCGACCGCCTGATGGTGGATGGCCGCAGTAGGACTGTGAGCCTGGATCGGACCTCTGGGGACAATGGCGGCCAGGCGTCCACGAGGCGCTCGATGTAGGCGTCGAGCGTCTCGGTCGGAATGACCTCGTCCGGAGCGCTTGGGTACTCGGTCATGCCTCATCGCCGCCGGTACGGAGCTGCTCGGCGAACTCCTCGAGGTCGGCGCGGGAGATCCGCCACAGCCGCGGACCAAATCGCAGGCATGGGAGCCTGCCTGAGGCGATCTGCCGTCGGATCGCCGCCCTGGAGACGTTCAGCACTTGCGCGGCATCAGCGACGTCGATGTAGGTGGTGCCGGTGTTGTCGTCCGCCACAGTGGTGGCTCCTCCTGTGTGGAGGGCCACCGCCCCGGTCTACGCTGCTAGAGCGTCCCTCGGAGACGCGCATGGCCCGGTGCGGGTACGGCCCTCACTGACATAGGCAGCGAGGAGCGCACCGCCCGGCGCGCGGGCAGGGTGAGGCTCGGCGAGTACAGCGCCACCGGGTGGCCGTGCTAGTCGACCTGGTGGCCGATTCGCCGTGAGCACAGCGAGCTGACGAGATTGCTCGGCGACACAGACACGCCTGCGATACAGGATGATGGCGCCGAGATAGGTGCGAACGACTGCGAGCACGGCGAGCCATCGGAACAGCGTTAAGGCCCGCTGAGCGAGTCCGAGGAGCTCGGAATCGTTGGGGCGGTCGGCGTCGTCAGGCCACGTGTGTCTGATCAACTCCTCGGGCGTCATCCGCAGGATGGCCCACGGTGATGGGGCAGCAGCCATCAAAACGTTGTGCATGCGGATCGGCAAACCCTGGGCGTCGCCGAGCATCCGCAGACGATGACGTTGATTCCGGATGTAGCGGATGCGGGCGGTCTTCTCACGGCGTTTCGTGGCCTGGAAGGCGTCGACGGCATCGATCGCGGCCCGCATCACCTGATTGGGTGCGGCAACCGCGGTGACGATCTCCTGCTGGTACCGGTGAAGGTCCGCGATGGCGTCGTTTAGCCCAGAGTCGACGCGAGTGAGAGTCGCGGTCATCTCCGCGAGGGGCGCCGTGGCCTGCTCGACGGCCGCCAGCATCGAGGCGGGCCCGCTGGCGATGGAGTCCATCAGCGCCCGGTGCGACTCGGCGATACTCGACTGAGCCACCGACGACACAATCCGCGTACTCACTGCTGCGAGTGCGCCGAAAATGTCGTTGCGGGTCACGGGAGCAGGCTAAGACAAAATCGGCTCAACATCAACAAGAGGTACTTCTATGCCATATTGCGACAACTCGGCAGCAATCGCCACCGCCGCTAACAGATGAGAGCCGGAGAGCCGAACGAGCGTGCTACCGCTTCGGCTCGATCCTCACCGATCTCGGGGCGAAGTAGACCTTGCCCGTCATCGGTCCTCGTGGGGCTTGGAGCACGGTGACCGTCGCCATGGAGTCGAGGATGGCGCGACGCCGTCCAAGATCGAGGCCGTCGGAACGGTCCTCCTTGGTGCCGAACCACACAGCGGCGACGTCCGAGGCACCAATGACACCGACGAGTGGGTCCACCATCGCCGCAGTAGCGAGGTCGTTCTCAATCTCTGCCAGTCGGGCCTTGAGGCGCTCGTTACGCCGCACCCACCGAACGCGCGTGATGCGGCCTTCGTCGAGGTCGTCGTCGAGGACGTCGAGCTGCTGGCGTACCGCTGTGGCCTCGGCGTGTTTCTCGGCGGTATCCACCGTGTCGGCCGGGGCAGTCAGGAGGTCTGCCGCGTCCGGGCGTGAGAGTCGTTCGACGAGGACCCGTTCGACGAAGTTGTCCAGCAGCACGGCGTCTCGTACCACGTGGACCTGTGGGCTTCCGACCCCGTGTTTGCGCTCGCGTGCCATGCAGCGGTAGGCGGGCTTGCGCTTGCCTCCAGCCGTCGACACGCGGATCTCCGGCCACTCACACACCCCGCAGACGTACAAGCCGGATCCGAGCCAACGAACGCGGTTTCCTGTGGTTGTACGCCTGCTGGGGTCGTTGAGGATCGACACGAGGGCTCTCCAGGTTTGTTCGGGCACGATAGCTGGCCAGCGGGCCTTACCGAGGATCTCGCCGCGGTAGACCATCAGGCCCGCGTTACGTGGGCGCAGCAGCATGTGCTTGAAGCTGACCGGGTCCCATTCGGCTTTACCGAAGGTGGTCCGGAAGCCACGTGCGTTGACTTCGCGGAGCGCGCTTCGAAGGGATGCGCCCGCCACGATGGATTCAATCGCTCTGGCGATCTCTGCGGCTTCGTCCGGTCGGATTGTCTCGCCGTCGGCCTCGAACCCGAACGGACGTGCTCCGCCCTGCCAGCGGCCCGCTTGGGCGGCTTGGAGCCGGGCGGCGCGGATCCTGTCGGCTTTGTGTTCGCTCTCTTGGCGGGCCCATGCGGTCTGAGTGATGGCGATAGCGCGGCCGGTCGGCGTGGACAGGTTGAGCTCACCAGAGCGGACTGAGTGGGTCAGGAGGTCGTGTTGTTCGGAGATGACGATGTAGTCGAGTAGCTCGCGGACCGATCGGTGTAGTCGGTCGGTGTGCCAGACGGTCACGGCCTTGGCTACGCCGGCGGTCAGGTCCTCGAGCATCCGAAGGTAGTCAGGGCGCTTCCGGCCTGAGTAGGCCGAGATGTCGTTGTCGA
>JAFAZC010000198.1 GCA_019239965.1 Kutzneria sp.
TGCACTCGTGATGGCCGCGTGCAGCGCGGCACTCGCCTCGCCGGCCGCCGCGGCGCCCCACACCGACAAGATCCGGACCGAATCTGCCGGCACCTTCCGCAATCCCATCAAGAGGGACGCCGCCGATCCCTGGATCCAGTTCTACCAGGGGTCCTACTACATGACCGAGACCAGAGCCGACCGGATCACGATCACGAAGGCGTCCTCGGTGGCCGATCTCGCCGCGGCACCTGAGACCATGGTGTGGCAGAGCACGGCTCCCAACCGCTGCTGCAATCTGTGGGCGCCCGAGCTGCATCTCGTCGACGGGCGCTGGTACCTCTACTACACCGACGTCGACGAGCCGGTGGCCGCGGCGTGGGGCGTCCATCCGAGGGACACATCGCACCACCGCATGTACGTTCTGCAGAGTGCCGGGACCGATCCGTTGGGCCCCTACACGTTCAAGGGCGTGTTGAACACCACCATCGAAGCGTTCGCCATCGACGGCACCATGTTCGAGCGGCCTGACGGCTCGCTGTACTTCATCTGGTCGGGCGCATCCGACGCCACGTCCAGCGCGCAGAATCTGTACATCGCACCGATGAGCAATCCGTGGACGATCAGTGGTTCGCGGGTCCTGCTGTCCGAGCCCACCTATGACTGGGAAAGGCGGCCACGGCCCCTCGCGCCGGCCAGCTTCGCCATCAATGAGGGTCCCGCCGTGCTGCAGCACGACGGCAGGGTGTTCCTGACCTACTCGGCGAGTGCCTGTGATCTAGCCGACTACGCGTTGGGCATGCTGACTCTCACCCCTGGCGGCGATCCGGTGGAACCGAAGGCCTGGACCAAGTCGGCGACGCCGGTGTTCCACCGCTCCGACGCACATTGGGTCTTCAGCACCGGACACAACGGTTTCTTCACCTCCCCCGACGGCCGTGAGACCTGGATCGTCTACCACGGCGTGACTCCGTCCGACAGTGCCCCCGTCGGCGCTTGCGACGCACGGCGTTCCGCGCGAATCCAGCGGGTCACCTTCAACGATGACGGCACGCCGAACTTCGGTGTGCCGGCGGCTAGTTGGGATTCGTTGGCGCTGCCGTCAGGTGATCCCGGTAGTACGCCAGTGCTTCCCGGCCGTTACGAGATCACCACGCAGCTCAACGGAAACGCCCTCAGCGCGGGATGCTCGGCTGGCGCGACCGAGGTGACCGTCATGCCCTATCAGGACACCGCCTGCCAGCACTGGGATCTCCGATATCTTGGCGGCGGGTCGTACGAGTTGGCATCGGCCGGCCGGGCGCTGCTCGGTGTGGCGGGATGCGCGCCGGACAACGGGGCCGCCGTGGATGTTCGGCCCGACGCCAACATCGACTGCCAAAAGTGGTATCTCGACACCGTTGGCGACGGACAGTACCGGATCAGTTCCCGCGGCAGCGGCAAGGCCCTGGACTCCGCGGGATGCTCCAGCACCGATCCCGCCCGTGTCGACATGTGGCCCTACTGGGGTGATCTCGGCGGCTGCCAGGTCTGGCAGTTGACCCGTCTCGGCTGAACCGCCGCGGCAGCGCACCGTCACCGGTGGCCGAGCGGGGGGTTGCCCTGGGGCAGCTCGGCCCACTCGGCCCAGGTGTCGCTGTTGGGCGCTGTCTGATGGGTCCAGTACCAGCGGTCCTCGACCCGGTGGTACGCGAAGATCGCGATCTGGTGCGTCTCGGTGTTCACCGCCGAGAACGGCGCCGTGTCGGTGTAGCCACCGAGGCTGTAGTAGGCGCCGTAGCCGCTGTTGGGCGTGATCTGGGCACGCGTGTAGATCTGCCGGCCACCACCGGCGACGAAAGCCTGCAGCCTGCCGTCCGCGTTGGGCACCAGCTCCGGTGCGCTGCGCAGCTGGCGGCCGCCAAGGCTGACCCACCTCGACCAGCCGCGCACACCATTGGGGGCGGTCTGGTAAATGTCGTAGAGCTGGCCATCGAAACCGGTCACCACGACCTCCGCCCTGCCATCGACGTCGACCGAGGCCGCGGGGTCGGTGGCCACGTGGCCGCCGAGACTCAGGTAGTCACTCCAGGCCCCGCCCGGGCTGAGCTGCCAGATGTCGTAGATGGCACCGTCGAAGCCGGTGACGAAAATCTCCAGCCGACCGTCCGCGTCGGTCACGCCCGCCGGTGTGCCGGGGACGTTGCCGCCAAGGCTGATCCACGGCCCGAAAGTCCCGGTGCTCACACCGGTCTCGTGCCGATGCTGCACGGAATGATCCTCGGCGGTGCGGAACTCCTCCACGGTGCTGTCGGCATTGATCAGGACCAGCAGGCCGTCCGGTCCGGTCACCGTTTTCGGCGTGCGATGCGAGGCGTACCCCTCGGGTATCGACGGACCGCGCGGACTCGGCGAGTCGGCGCCAGCCGGTACCGCCGCGGAGATCATCGCGCCACCGGCTAAGACTGTCACCACAAGTCGGGCTCCCCATAT
>JAFAZC010000113.1 GCA_019239965.1 Kutzneria sp.
GAGATGTTCCAGATGGGCGATACTCGCCCTGACCAGCTGGAGTTCGGCCACCGTGCGTTCGTGCCTCGCCTCGTCGGGTGCCTTCGCGACGCCGGCTCGCCGCACCAGCGGAGCGAGGGTGAATCCCTGCACCACCAATGTGATCACGATGACCGTGGTGGCGAGCAGCAGCACCAGGTTCCGCTGTGGCACGGGGGTGCCATCGGAGGCGGTGAGCGGGATCGATAGTGCCGCCGCGAGCGGGACGACTCCGCGCGCGCCTGCCCAGGCGACCACGGTCGAGATCCGCCAGTTCAGCCGCTGCGCACCGATGCCGGATCGCATGAGCCAGCCGAGCGGGAAGACCCAGAGGAAACGTACGGCTATGAGCCCGCTGGTGATCAGAAGTGTCTGCACCGGCCAGTCGGGGTCGGTTCCGGACAGCGCCCGGACCAGCGTCGGCAGCTGCAGGCCGATCAGGCCGAACACGACGCTCTCCAGGATGAACACGACCGTCTGGTAGACGGCGTCGAGATGGAGCCGGACATGGGCAGTGGTGAGTCGCGACAGCCGGCTTCCGAGCACCACGCTGGTCACCACCACAGCCGTCACACCCGAACCGCCGAAACTCTCCGCGAGCACGTAGGCGAGATAGGGAGTGACCAGTGCGATCACCGTTTCCAGCACGGGATCGGCCGTGCGTCTGCGGATCAGTGCCACGCCCCCGGCGACGAGTAGGCCTACCACGACACCGCCACCGGCCAGCAGTGCGAACTCCACGCCGACACCGGCGACCGAGACCGCCCCGCCGGCGATCGCGGCCGACACCGCCAGTCGGAACAGCACGAGGCTCGTAGCGTCGTTGAACAGGCTTTCCGCCTGGACCAGCACCCGAATCCTCGGCGGCAGCGAAAGTCGGCGGCTGAGCGCCGCGACCGCGACCGGATCGGTGCTCGCCAGCACTGCGCCGAGCACGAACGCCATGCTTGCCGGCAGCGGTGCGACCACAGCGGCGACCATGCCGACAGCGGCTGCCGACGCCAGCACGAGTCCGACGGCGAGTATGGCCACCGGCCGCCGCACGGCGCGAAGGTCCCGCGGGGACATCTCCTCGCCCGCGGCGTAGAGCAGCGGCGGTAGCACGACGAGGCTGACCAGATCAGGCGGGACGACGACCGGGGGCGTCCAGGGAAGCACACCGACGGCCACTCCGGCCACCACGAGCAGGGACGGTGCGGGGACACGCAGCCGGCGTGCCGAGGTCGCCACCACCGTCGCCAGCACCACCAGCAGGAGGACCGTCTCGACAGCGCGCATCCTGGAGCCCTTCTTCGGGTCGGCTGATCGTCGCTGATCAGGCCTCCCAGCACACCGTGACGGACCCTACCCCGCGCGGATCACCGGCGCGGGTGCGCAGGCGGCGTGGCGCGTCATGCGCGTTGCAGAGGAGTCCGCGTACCGCGATCAGGCGGTCGGAACGGCGACGACGACCCGGTTCTGGTCGTAGCCGAGTGAACCGCCGACCCACTGGCCGCCGCAGGTCACGAGGACCAGCCGGTGCGGCCCGGTCTGGCCGAACAGGTCGGCGGCCCTGCCCGGCAGCGTGTTCTTGTCGAGGGTGAGCACCTCGCTCACCAGGTACCGGTGTGTTTGACCGGCGGCGTCCACCACCGACACCAGCTGGCCCTTCTCGGCGCCCCAGAGTTCGGCGAACGGCCCGGTCACACCATCCCAGTTGATGTGTCCGGCGAGCAGGGTCGCACCGGACGCGGCATCGAGGCCCGCGCCCCATAGGGCCGCCTTGCCGACCCCGTTGGGCACCTCCAGCGCCCCATGGCTGTCGATCCCACTGTGCACCAGCTCGGCGGTGCCACCTTTGGGCAGCCGCACGGTGCCGGGAGACTGGGCGGCCGGCTTGCTCGCCTGTGTACCGGGGGAGGGGGGAGCCGACTGCGACGTCGAGGTCACCGTGGCGGCCGGGGAAACCGGCGTCGCCGCCATGGCCGCACCCGGCACTTCGCCCGCCCGCGCCGCGAAGGCGAGGACGGCGGCGAGTCCGATGGCGGTCATGGCGGCGACGCCGGTCACTACCGTCGCGGTCGCGGCTGCCGGATTCCGGTAGCGGGACCGTGACGCGACCGGGAACCCGCTGGCCGGCACCGGCCAGCGGGTTCTTCCCGATTCGTTCCGCCTCATCGATCAGCTGACACGGCGGGCGCTGCGGCGAGAGAGCAGGCCGGCCGCGCTCAACGCGAGGAGCACGAGAACGCCGAACCCGGCCAGCCCGGCAGGCGCGACCCTGGTGGTCACGGCGGCGCTGACGATCACCGGCTGCCCACCCGCCGGGATGACCACGGGAACGGCTGTCGCGGCCGTCTTCCCGGCTCCGGTCAGCTGCTTCTCGCCTCCCGTCGACATCACCAGCTGGGTGTTCACGTCGACCGGCTGCTGCACGATCGGCCGATCGGCCGGGCTGTCGAGGCTGTAGGACACCGACGGATTCGGGCCGGTCGGCGTGACGTCGACCGCCACTGGCCCGCCGTCGTCAGGGGTGGTCACGGTGGTGGCGGCCACCGTGGCGTCGGTGACGGTTAGCTTGACCGGGACCCCGCCGACTCCCTTGCCCTTGGCGTTGGTGACTCGGAGCGTCCACTTGTCGGCGGTGCCGATGGTCTGCGACCGGTTCGGCGGGGTGATCTCCGCGGTCCATGGGCCGCGGTTGGCTTCCGCGTCCGCCTTCAGCCGGTCCACGGCGGCCTTCGCTCCGGCCGGCAGTGCCGCGAGGTGGCTGGCGATGTCATAACCGACCTGTTTGAAGGTGTTGGTCGGGGCCAGCCTCGGGTCACCCGCCGGCACCCCGGAAGTCCAGGTGTGCAGCAGGTGAGCGAGCGCGGAAGCGTCGTCGTCGGAGGTTGTGCCGCCGTAGCGCAGCAGCAGATAGGAGATGTCGGCGGCGATGTCGTCGGGCAGCACGGCGCCCCACTTGTCCTTCAGCGCGTCGCCCGGCTGGTACTTCTCGTCGCTGTTCGGCGCCTTGTAGGCGAACTGGACGCACCACACCTGGTTGCCACCGACCTGGTACGACCCGAGCCAGTCGGTCTTGTCGGGGTTGTCCTTGTACGGCTGGGCAGGCACTTCGTACCCGTGTCCGTCCACCGGTGCCGCGCCCGCGACCGTCGGTGCCAGCGCGAGCGGAAGTCCGGCCAGCGCCATCACCGTGGCCATCCCGGCGGCCAGTCTGCTCAGTCCCATGGGCAGTCCTGTGCTCCTCATAGTCGGAATTCCGGTGGCGTCCGGGACTTGCCTCTACCGGACGACCCCCGTTCCGCGCCGAACAGGGAGCACACGCCACCGCTGTCTAGCGAAGACTGCCGAGCACACTCTGTCATGTCAAGGGAACGTGAAGTTGCCACCAGCCCGGACTAGCGCGGAGCGGGGTGGCGGCTACCGTTGGTCACGATCGAGGCCCGCTGCCCAAGTGAGGGGGAACTGATCGGCGGGCAACGCCGTTGAACCACTGAAGGCGCCACACGTTCCAGGAGGACCAGGTGCGCACAACCAGCAATCCAGCGTTCCGCAACCTGCCGGGAGTCGGACCCGGCGGCTACGCCGGCTTCGGACCCGGCCAGCAGGGGACCGTCGGCTACCCGGCGACGTCGACCGCGGCCGACCGCCCGATGACCATCGACGACGTGGTGACCAGGACCGGCGTGACGCTGGCAACGGCGCTGGTCGCCGGTGTTCTCACGGCCGCGCTCGGCGGCTATGCGCTCATGGTGCCGGCGATGATCGTCGGCCTCGTGCTCGCGCTGATCATCGTCTTCAAGCAGAGCGCCAACCCCGGCCTTGTGCTTGGCTACGCGGTTGCCGAAGGTATAGCCCTCGGCGCGATCACCGGTGTGTTCAACCGGCTGATTCCCGGCATTGCGCTGCAGGCGATCCTCGGCACATCTGTGGTGTTCGCGGCCATGCTGGTCGTCTATCGGACCGGCGCGGTCAAGGTGACGCCGAGGCTGACCAAGTGGGTCATCGGCGCGACCGCCGGCGCGGCCGGGCTGATGCTGGTCGACCTGCTGCTGGGCCTCTTCCACGTCAACCTCCACCTGCGGGATGGCAGCGGCCCACTGTCGATCATCGTCAGCCTCGTGTTCATCGGTATCGCCGCGTTCAACTTCCTCCTCGACTTCGATCAGGCGGACCGGGCCATCCGCGCCGGTGTGCCGGCCAGGTTCGCCTGGTACATCGCCTTCGGTCTCATGGTCACCCTGGTCTGGCTGTACCTGGAGATGCTGCGCCTGCTGGCCTCACTGCAGCGCAACTGACGGCCATGACGGTGGCCTTGCCCGGCCCTGACCGAGACGGGTCCTGATCGGGCAAGGCCGCCGTCGCGCCGTTTCGGCCGGACGATCTCGGTTGAGTGCGTTAGATTGACCTGGTCGGCCGGATTCGGGGAAGAGGTGGTCGATGTGGTCATATCCGCGTTCCTGCCAAGCGCCTGCCGGGCTGAAGCAGCGGGTGGCTGACCGTGGCCGGAGACGACGTGCTCCGCAGGCTGCTCGATGCGGTGGCCGCCAGCCCCGACGACGTGTCGCTGCGGCTGTACGTGGCCTCGGTGATGCTCAATCGGGGTGAGGCGACGGAGGCGCTCGAGCAGTGCTCGGCCGTGTTGAACCACGTTCCCGGACATCCGGGCGCGATCACGCTGCTTCGGCGGGCCACCGGCATGCTGAGCGACCCGGCGGACGTCGGTGAGGGGTACGGCGAAGTCAACTGGGCGGCGTACGAGGAGGAACTCAGTTCCGACCCGTCGTGAAGTGCCGGCCAGTGCCTACCGGCATCCCCCGAACCCAGGCGGGTGCCGAGGTCACACCAGGCCTCCGGAAAGCTGTTCGGCGAACGCCCAGAGGACGGTGAGGCATGCCAGGCCGGCCCATGGCGCCCAGCCACGGGGTTGGTAGGGCACCGGCTGCGCGGGCACGGCACCGGACAGTGCGCGGGCAGGCGCGTCGCGCAGGGCGGCGGTTGTGCTTCGCCGGCGGTTTCGTGGCCCTGGCAGCCAGGTGAGGAATAAGGCGGATGTCGAAACGACCGGCGTGCCGCCCACCAGTATCACAAGCACCGTGCCGCCGTCGTGAGGAAGCATTCCCGCCAGGAGCCCGACGGCAACCATGTACAGGCACACCGGGCACATGACTATTGTGCCCACAACCGCGAGTACGAAATGCGTCGTTCTCGTCTGTCCGTCCGCCACGGCGCCTTCGACGGGCGCGGGTCGGCGGCGGTTCCGGGTCAGCTCAGGCGTTCCAGGATCATCGCCATGCCCTGGCCACCGCCGACACACATCGTCTCCAGCCCGAACCGCTTGTCGTGGAACCGCAGCGAGTTGATCAGAGTGGTGGCGATGCGCGCGCCGGTCATGCCGAACGGGTGGCCGACCGCGATGGCACCGCCGTTGACGTTCAGTTTGTCCAGCGGGACGCCGAGCTCCCGGTATGAGGGGATGACCTGGGCCGCGAACGCCTCGTTGATCTCGACGAGGTCGATGTCGGCGATGGACATGCCGGCTACGGCCAGTGCTCGCCGCGACGCCTCGACAGGACCGAGACCCATGATCTCGGGGGAAAGCCCGGACACCCCGGTCGCCACGATCCTGGCCAGCGGTGTGAGCCCGAGCTCAGCCGCCTTGGCATCGCTCATCACCACCAGCGCGGCGGCGCCGTCGTTGAGCGGGCAGCAGTTGCCGGCGGTGACCCGGCCGTCGGGCCGGAACACCGGTTTGAGCGTCGCGGTCTTCTCCAGGGTGACGCCGGCACGTGGGCCGTCGTCGGCGGAGACGGTGGTGCCGTCCGGCAGCGTCACCGGAGTGATCTCTCGTGCCCAGAAGCCGCTCGCGATGGCTTTCTCGGTGAGGTTCTGCGAGCGCACACCGAAAACGTCCATGTCCTCGCGGCTGATTCCCTTGGCCAACGCGAGGTTCTCGGCGGTCTGCCCCATGGCGATGTAGATGTCGGGCAGCTCGCCGTCCAGACGGGGATCCTGCCAATCCTCGGCGCCGGACGCGGCAGTGCGTTCCGTTCGTGCCTGCGCGTCGGCGAACAGCGGGTTCCTGGTGTCCGGCAGTCCGTCGGAGCTGCCCTTGCCGAACCGTGACACCGTCTCCACCCCGGCGGCGACGAACACGTCACCTTCGCCCGCCTTGATCGCGTGGAAGGCCATCCGGATCGACTGCAGGCTGGACGCGCAGTAGCGGGTCACCGTGCAGCCGGGAAGGTGGTCCATGCCAAGCAACACGGCGACGACGCGGCCGATGTTGTAGCCCTGCTCGCCGCCGGGCAGACCGCAGCCCATGATCAGGTCGTCGATCTGAGTGGGATCCAGCGCTGGCACCAAGTCAAGGGCGGCGCGCACCACCTGTGCGGCAAGGTCGTCCGGGCGCATCGAGACGAGCGATCCCTTGCCGGCCCGGCCGATCGGGGACCGAACCGCTGACACGATCACAGCCTCGGACATCGCGGGACTCCTTCGCTGGCGACTGACGGACAAGCAGCAGGGTAGGGGGCTGGTCAACGATGAAAAACTCGTGCTATAGCATTGGTCACGGTATCGACGTAGCGGGAGAGCGCGGTGCCCGCGGGGTCGTGAGTGGGGTTGACCTCCGTGAGGACCACCGCTTGTACGCCGGGGGAAGCGAGCAGTTCTTCGAGTACCTGCCCGGCCGCGGCGAGCGATACACCAGTGCCGTAGTGCGGAAAGTTCGCCAGTGGAAGGTCGTGCGAGTCGACGGCGTCGACGTCGAAGTGGATCGCTACGACGGCGTCCGGACCTGTGAGTGCGGTGACGGCCAGTCGTGCGGTGCCGATCGGGTTGGCCCGGACTGTGGCGTCGTCGAAGTGTCGCAGTGCGGGATGCGCCGCCAGCGCGCCGGCCTTGAAGCTGTCGGGATCGGTTGGGTCGTAACCGATCAGAACCGGCTGGTGGTCCTCGAGCAGAGGGGCTCTCGAACCGATGTCAGCCAGCGGTGTGTCGGCGGTTCCCAGCAGGTGCGCGGCGCCGGTGGCGTCGAGGATTCCGCTGCGGGTACGCGTCGGCGAGTTCAGGTCCGCGTCCCGTCGAAGTAGGCAAGACGTACATCGCGGTGGACGTGTTGAAGGCCGGCCACCACCCCAAGTGTGATTGTGCAGTCCCCGCCCAGCCCGACGGGTACACGACCGGCCCGCGCCTCCCTCTCGACGGCGACGGCGACCAAACGCGCCACGCGGACGACCGCCTCGATGTTGCGAGCGGCCGCATCAGGGGCGTCGGCTTTGACCATCTCGCCAGCCACGTCGCCGACGTCGGTCACTCGCAAGCCGGCGGCACGCACCTTGTCGACGAAACCGTGGCTTGCGCTCGGCAAGCAGGAAAGGCAAGCGCGCGACACCGGCCCACCGTCACCGACAACCGCTGGCTCACGCGGGTGGCGGGTCAGACTGGGGAAGGGCCAGCTCGCTGTGCCGAGTGTTCCCGACCCACAGTCCGGCGGCGGCACACAACGCGGGCAGCATCACCGAGGCGGCGATCCGGTAGCCGGCGCCGTTCGGGTGGAACTGGTCGGCGCTGAACAACTCATGGGGCCGGAGGAGGAACTCCGACGCGACAAGGTCGGCGAGCGGCACCGGGATCGCGCCCGCCTTGGCCACCGCCCTGTGCTGTGCCCTGGACAGCAGCAGGCTCCAGTTTCTCGCCACCGAGCGCAGCGGCTGGGCCAACGGCCGAATCACGCCGAGGTCTGGACAGGTGGCGACCACAACCTCCGTGCCGGCGGCCATCAGCCGGTGTACCTCACGGCTGAGCGCCGCGACCGAACTGCGGATCGGCCGCTGGATGGTGACGTCGTTGGCGCCGATGATGATCAGTGCGAGGTCCGGCTCCATCACCAGCGCGTTGCCAACGAGGGCGGGCAGATCCTTCGTGGTGGCCCCGACGAGGGCGCAGGTGTCCAGCCGGACCGGCCGGGAAACCTCCTCGGCCAGCTCCCTGGCGAGCACGACGGCGGGCAGCTCCGCAGGCTCGTCGACGCCGAGGCCGGCGGCCATCGAGTCGCCGATCATCGTGAAGCGCAGGGGTTCGACGGCCAGCTCGCTCGGTGCCAGCGGTCCGCTTCCGTCTGGCAGATACACCCCGTCCGCGAGCAGTGGCGGGGCCACCGGAAGCCCGATGACCTGCTCCGCCCGTCTCGCCTGACCCATGAGTAGTCCATAGGCGACGCCGGAAAGGCCGCCCATCGCACCGGCGGCCACCGCCGCTGTCCGCAGACCCCGCATCCCGATCATGACCGCACCCCCAATACGGGATTTTAACTCTCCGTTCGCCTCCCACCAGGGTCAACACGGTTGGCGGCCGGGATGTTTCCGAAGGGGATTAGGCTGGCCGGGTCACTAGCGCGAACGAGAGGGATCCCGGTGGAGTACGTCGAGCACGTCGTCGACCTGGTCGGCAACACCCCGCTGGTGCGACTCGGCTCCGTGGTGCGCGGACTGCGGCCGTTGGTGCTTGCCAAGGTCGAGTACTTCAACCCCGGCGGCAGTGTGAAGGACCGCATCGCGCTGCGCATGGTCGAGGCCGCGGAACGGGCCGGTGAGCTCGAGCCTGGCGGCACCATCGTCGAGCCGACCTCGGGGAACACGGGGGTCGGTCTGGCGCTCGTCGCCCAACGCAGGGGGTACCGGTGCGTCTTCGTGTGTCCGGACAAGGTCAGCGAGGACAAGCGGAACGTGCTCAAGGCTTACGGTGCCGAGGTTGTCGTGTGCCCCACCGCGGTGGCGCCGGAGCATCCCGACTCCTACTACAACGTCTCCGACCGGTTGGTGCGCGAGATTCCGGGTGCCTGGAAGCCAAATCAGTACGCCAACCCGGAGAACCCGGCAAGCCACTACCACTCCACCGGCCCGGAACTATGGCGGCAGACCGATGGCAAGATCACCCACTTTGTCGCCGGTGTCGGGACCGGCGGCACCATCACGGGCACCGGCCGCTACCTCAAGGAGGTTTCCGGCGGTCGGGTAAAGATCATTGGCGCGGATCCGGAGGGGTCGGTCTACTCCGGCGGCACCGGCCGCCCCTACCTCGTGGAGGGGGTCGGCGAGGACTTCTGGCCGACCACCTACGACCGCGACATCTGTGACGAGATCATCCCCGTCTCCGACGCCGACTCGTTCGACATCACGCGTCGGCTCGCCAGGGAGGAGGGCCTGCTGGTCGGCGGCTCGTGTGGAATGGCCGCCGCGGCGGCCATCGAGCTGGCGCGCGGTCTGCCCGAGGCCGAGGCCGAGAACGCGGTGATCGTCGTGCTGCTGCCCGACGGTGGTCGGGGGTACCTGTCCAAGGTCTTCAATGACACCTGGATGTCCTCCTACGGGTTCCTCTCGCCCGACCACTCCGGGGCGACCGTCGGCGACGTGCTGCGCCGCAAGGACGGCACGACGCCGGAACTGGTGCACGTGCACCCCAACGAGACGGTTGCCGAGGCCGTCGCCATCCTGCGCGAGTTCGAGGTCTCGCAGATGCCGGTGGTGAACGCGGAACCTCCGGTGATGGCGGCGGAGGTGGCCGGTGCCGTCAACGAACGGGACCTGCTCGACGCGTTGTTCACCGGCAAGGCCCAGCTGGCCGACCGGGTGGAGAACCACATGTCGCCGCCGCTGCCCACGATCGGTGCCGGCGAGTCGGTCGGTGTCGCCATGCACGCGCTGGCCAACGCCGATGGCGCGATGGTGTTGGTGGACGGCAAGCCGGCCGGCGTGGTCACCAGACACGACATCCTCGGCTTCCTCGCCGGCAAGTGACCTCGACCGGGTCACCGCGGGCCGGGGCGGACCGCGCACGCCACGGGCATCCGCTAGCGTTACTTCCGACGTGATGTCGAGGGCCCGAGGGGGTTGGAAACCTGATGAGTGACCCGCAG
>JAFAZC010000149.1 GCA_019239965.1 Kutzneria sp.
CAAGCACGAAGTGTCCGAAGATCAGCGCCGGCGGGAAGTTGCTGTTACGGGGTTGGCGCGCACCGCCCTTGGCGAGCCAGGTGCCCAGCATCACGAAGCCGCCAACGGCGGTGAGCAACCAGGTAACCAGTGCCGCGATACCCATGATTCGGTTCTCCTTCGATGACGGAAACGTGAGTGCGGTGGGACAGTCAGTGGTGGTAGCCCGACTCCTGGGTGGCCTCGTCGGCTACCCGCACCCCGTAGCGGTAGGCGAGCTTGCCGCCCAGGTATCCAGACGCGGCGAGCGCGACAAGGCTCACCGCCGACAGCACCAGCTGGCCGAGCGCCACACCCCCGGACCAGTCGTGGTCGGCCTGCCGCCAGAAGAAGTTGACGACATAGGCGGCCGTGACGAGCAGATTCAGGGTCATGTGGCTCAAGCCGGTGCGAAACGCCGTAGTACCGGTCGGGATGGCGAACAGGTCGAGGAAGCCGATCATTGCCGCGGCCAGGGCGCCGATGACTCCGATGGCGATCAGCCAGAGCGAGCCCTTGGTCAGGAACCCCGGGTCGTCGACCATGTGGGAGGCGATGTCGAAGACGAGGCTTGCCACCCAGGCCCCGATGGGTACCGTGACGAGAATCGGATGGAACGGGTGCCCGTACGGGCCAGCCAGCATCGCGCTCACCGGCCGTTTCGCCTGGTGCAGTCCACTGGTCATCGTTGACCTCCACGTCGCACCTGGTTACGCCAATAGATTTTGGACTTATAGGTTGGTGCGGTCAAGTCGAGCCAGTCGATCGTGTGTGGCCGTGGATTTGAGCATGCAGGTAGGCGTTATCGTGGCTAGGTGACGACCGATCCCGCCATCAGTGCGGTGGCAGCGCTCGACGACGAGCTGCGCCGGGGGATGTATGTGTTCATCCGTGGGGCACGACGGCCGGTGACGAGAGACGAAGCCGCCGCCTCGGTCGGGATCTCCCGCAAGTTGGCCGCCTTCCACCTCGACAAGCTGGTCGCCGCCGGACTGCTTCGGGCGCACTATGAGCCCGTCGGCGGGATTCGCAAGGTTGGCCGCACGCCGAAGGTGTACGAGCCGACAGAAGCCGACATCCGGGTCACCATCCCGGAACGCCGACACGAGATGCTCGCCGAGATCCTCATGGACGCGGTGCTCGCCGAGGACACCGGCGAGAACGCCCGGCAGGCGGCCATCCGAGTGGCCGGTCACCGCGGACAGCAGCTCGGCACCGCGGAGCGGGAGAGGACGAGGCCGGGGCGGCTCGGTGTCGAACGGGCACTCACCCTGACCGAAGACATGCTGGCTCGGCACGGTTTCGAGCCGAACCGAGAGTCTCCTGCCTGTTTACGGCTGCGCAACTGCCCGTTCCACCCGCTCGCGGCCGAGGCGCCTGAGCTGGTGTGCGGCATCAACCACGCCTTTCTCACGGGCATGCTCACCGGGTTGGCGGCCAGCAGTGTGAGCGCCGTACTGGTTCCCCGCCCCGGCGAGTGCTGTGTCGAACTTCGCTCTGCCAGCAGCGGCGAGGCCGAAACGCGCCGGCGCCCACCTGAGTAGGGCGCCTGGCGCACTCAGTCTCCAGGCCAGCCTGACCCCAGCTCGGCCAGGACCGGTCGGTGGTCGGAGGCGACCGCGTTGTTCACCACTGCGGCGTTCAGCACCCGCAGGTTTGGTGAGGCGGTGATGTAGTCGATGCGTTCGGCCGGGGCCGAGGCCGGATAGGTGCGGCCCGGGTCGGGGTTGCCCGCCCAGGCGTCGTGCAGCCGATCCCACAGCGGGGCGAGTTCGGGTGCCGCCGGCTCAGCGTTGAAATCGCCCAGCAGGACTTGTCGGGCGCCGGGGTGATCCTTAGCGAGGATGCGCAGCGTGTCGGCGACCTGGGTGGCGCGTATCGCGGGGTCCGGGCGAAAGTCAAGGTGCGTGACGTAGACGTGCACTGGGCCGATCCAGGACAGCACCACGGCCTCAGCGAACCCAGGCATCGGCTTCGGCACTGGGTTCGGATCCTGTGTGGACAGTCGGGTGAGCAGATGGTTCTCGGTGTACACGATCGGAAGCCGGCTGAGCACGGCGACCCCGAACCGGCGGTCGGGCGCTCCCGGGCTTAGCGGCGGCAGATCGTAGATCGGCGCGAAGAACACCCGCATGGACAGCAGTGCGGCCAGATCGGCGGCCTCGTCGCGGAACTCGCTGCGGGCCGCCCAGTGTTGGTCGACCTCCTGCAGCCCGACCACGTCCGCGCCACTGGCCCGGATCACGTCCGCGGTGCGTGCCAGGTCTAACCGGTCATCCTCGCCGGTCCCGCTGCGGATGTTGAACGTCATGATCCGGAGGGCGGGCGGGGTTGCCGCCGCCGCGATGGGCGCGAAGGATCCGAGCAGGATCAGGACGAGCGCGAGCAGCGTGGATCGTCGTGCCACCAAGTCCTCCATGGTGTGTTTCCCGCCGATTTTCGGTGCCCACGGTGGCATACCAGCGTTCCGGGTGGAAGCCCAGCCAGGTCATTTGGCCCGACTCTGCGGGCACGCGAACTGCGGGTGGTGCGTGACGGGGTGGGTCACGTCATCTGCGGGTTGGGCTAGCCGAGTGTGCCGACGTTGCGTAGGTAGCAGGTTCCGCACATGGATTCGTAACCGACTTCGCCGTCGATGGCGACCTGGTTGCCGGCCTGGGTGAAGCTGCCGTCCACGGTGCGCGCGTTGAGCGTGGCCTTGCGCCCGCACCGGCAGATCGTTTTGAGCTCCTCGATGGAGTGGGCCAGTTCCATCAGCCGCAGGCTGCCGGGGAAGCCTCGGGTGCGGAAGTCGCTGCGCAGCCCGTAGGCGATCACCGGGATTCCATCGAGCACCGCGAGCCGAAACAGGTCCTCGACTTGGGTCCCGGTGAGGAATTGCGCCTCGTCGACGAGCACGCAGTCAGGCGCGCCCGCACTCAGCACGACCTCGCGCAGAGCGGCGTCCTGCGCGAGCATCACATCGACCTGCCGGGTCACGTTGATCCGCGAGAGCACCACGGGACTTTTGGTGTCGATCGCCGGCTTGACCACCAGGACTCGCTGCCCACGCTCCGTGTAGTTGTGCGCCACCTGGATCAGCGCGGTCGACTTGCCGGAGTTCATTGCCCCGTACCGGAAGTACAGCTTCGCCACGACCGGACACGCTAACCGCTACCGCGTGCCTGTGTGGACACCGCCCCCGCTCACCAGCGAATACTGGCAATCGGGCCGTGGGCATCCCGACCGGTTACGGGCGGCCGACAGTGCTCAGGGCATCGGTGCCCACCTCGCGCAACGCTGCGGTACAACCGCCCGCCTCGCGGCATGACGGGACAATGGCAGGGGGTGGCTGTAGCGGTGGCTCAGCGCTGCCGTGTGGTGGTGCTTGGTCGTGGCCGATGAGGAGATCGGCGCGTAGCTGAGCTTGCACCACTTGGTGACCATGCGCGCACGTCCACTGGCCGAGGAGCTCGATTGGACCGAGCCGGATCGGCGAGGATCTCGGCAGGCATGACCTTAGCCTGGTGGTCGCCCAGCATGATCTTGATGTCGGAATGAAGGCCGACGACGATACGCGCGCTGATTTCATAGATCGGGGCGAGCAGGTGCACCCGGCCCACCGGGGGAGCCACGTCGTTGACGATCTGGATGGTGCGGTCGATGCCAAGGCCATAGGCTTCTGCGTCAAGCAGACCGTCGCGCTGCGTCAGTGGTTGAGCCTACGGGCGGCATCGTGGGCAAGCACCAACTGCGGGAATCCGTCGACCCACCAATGGTGCCGATCACTGGGCGACATCACGGTCACCGAGATAAAGCAGAGGTGGCACCGCAGCCAGCCTGGCCGACGATCGACACGGATGACGTAAGCCGCACTCGACCGAATGTTTCGGGACATAGTCCCGACTGTCATTCTGTCCAGAGTGAACGGCGATAGTGAAGAATCAACGGTGGCAAGCTTAACGTTCAGGCCGGACGAGAAGCGCAAAGCATGGCATACGAGGACAATTTGTGGCACCACGATTTCGGAAAGAAATAGCGCCGTTTGAGCCGTGTTCGCCATTGAATTTCATATCCGGCCACAAACTAATCGCCTCAGGCCCGTCGTCTCGGACCGGAAAGTGGGCACTATATCCTGAACATTGCCATCGACGAGGTTGTCGACTGCGTCTACGCCTCGCGCGGCCAATTCATCCCCAATAAAAAGTGGAAGTTGGCCCATCTCGTCGACCGCTCGCATATCACGCAATCGCAGGCCGCGATACTAACGGAGGCATTGCGCTGCGATCCGTCGTCCCTGGCTGACCTCGAACGGCGAATCCGTGCGCTGGAAGGATTTTGTCGCCACGTCGACGAGATTGTCATCTCGGGGCCAGGGGCAACTGCGAGTCGGAGAGATTTTCACGCGTGGATCCAACTTCGAGACCAAACGCTCGCCGATACCGTCAGTGCTCAAATGGCACCCCAAGCTGCCGATACAGTCCGCGATATAGTAAACTACTCGCTATGTGGATCTCCTGTCGAGCTTGTCGAGACTCTGAGCGGCGACTCGCCCTCCGGGTCATGGCAGGCTGTTGCGCCTCAGATTAGAGAGCATCGGAAAGAAATAATCGATGGAGGATCCGCACAAAATGCCGGTTAAAGTATACAATACGTTGACGAAACGCAAAGAAGACTTTGCGCCGATTACTCCGGGCGTCGTCAAGATGTTCGTCTGCGGTCCCACCGTCTACGACCTGAGCCATGTCGGCCATGCGAAAACCTATACCCAGTTCGACCTCGTAGCACGTTACCTTAAGAAACGTGGCTACAAAGTGACCTATGCCCAGAACCTGACAGACGTCGATGACAAGATCATCCGACGTGCCAATGAGTTGGACGTGGAACCGCGTGACCTCGCAGCGAAGTATGAGGCGCTGTACTTTGAGGACATGGAGGCGCTCCGCAACACCAATGTCGACGTCTTCGCACGCGCTCACGATTATATCGACGTTATCGTGGCGCAGGTTCAGCAACTCATCGAGCGTGGTCACGCATACAAACTGGACGATGGCTGGTATTTCGACCTCTCGACGTTTTCCGATTACGGAAAGCTGTCAGGTCGGACGGAGGTCGAGGCCGAAGACGCGGTGGCTCGTATCGACGAGAATGACCGGAAGCGCAATCCAGGCGATTTCGCGCTCTGGAAGGCGCGTAAACCGGGAGAGCCGTATTGGGACTCCCCACTTGGTCAGGGGCGGCCTGGCTGGCACATCGAGGATACAGCAATTACCGAGGCGCTATTCGGACCGCAGTACGATCTGCACGGCGGGGCTGTGGATTTGATTTTCCCGCACCATGAGGCCGAAATCGCTCAAATGGAGGCCGCGTCGAGGAAAGTGCCTCTGGTTCGCTACTGGATGCACACTGGCCTCCTCCGTGTCGAAGGTGCAAAGATGGCCAAGAGTACCGGCAACTTCAGGACCATCCGGGACGCGCTCAAGGTCACGGATTTCCGGACGCTGCGCTATGCTTTCCTCAGTCAGCACTACCGTTCATCAATGGAACTGAACGAAGTAACGGTCGACAACGCTCGCAACGCGCGTCTCCGCGTCGAGAACTTTGCGCGCCTGATCGATTCCTCAAGGCCGGAAAGCGAAGCGAACGTCGCACTGGTCGAACGGGCCCGCGAACGCTTTTTCGAGCGGCTTGACGACGACTTCGACACTCCTGGCGCTCTTGCCGCCGTGTTTGAGTTCATTCGTGAGCAGAACCGTAGTGACGAAACTCTATGCATTGATTCGTAACATCGAAGACTTGTTCGACGCCTTCGTCATCGAAGAGCGCAAAGTCGATGACGCATCGATCGAGGCCGAGCTTGAAAAGCGGCGAGAGCTGCGAAAGGGGCGGAAGTTCGAAGAAGCGGACGCCATTCGTGACGGCTTGCAGGAACGCGGCATCATCATTGAAGACACGCCCGATGGCACCCGCTGGTGGCTCAAGGAGGCATGAGACTCTATGGCCTTAGTCCCGTGGCATCTGCGTGGTCCGCTTGTTGTCGAGGAAGTCCTGACAGCGCAACTATGCAACGACCTCTTGCCGCATTTCAAGTCAAGCGACGAGCGTCCACGAAGCTATCAAGGCATCGTGGACGAGTCTCAGCGCGATTGCGCGTTGGTTGAAGTGCCGTATGAGCTGGCAGATTTCGTCACACAAGCTGTGAACCAACACGTCGACAAGTATTTCGGCATTGAAAGTATTCCCGTCGCCGGGCAGTCACTACTCATCTATGGGTACGGCCAGGGCGTTGGCTTCGTAACTCATCGTGACGAGGTGACCGAAGTCGAGCTGGAGCGAGCCGAAGGCAACGGTTAGCCGGTCATCGGCGATGACCTGACGACGGTGCTGTTCCTAAACGATCCGGATGAGTACAGCGGCGGCGCGCTGTACTTCGAGGAGCCGTCGCTGGAACTTCGGCCAGCGCAGGGTGCGCTAGTGGCCTTTCCGGCGACCCGTGACTTCATGCACGGTGTGCGAAAGATTGAACATGGTGAGCGCTACACGGCTTTGGCGCGGCGCTCGGTGGTAAGCACCGCGCAGTCTGACCCGGTGGGGGCAAGTCAGTGAGTGTGACCAACAAAGTCCGCGAACTGGTCAGGATACTACCTCCAGAGATCACCGCGAGCGAACTCACGGCCGCAAAGGACCGGATCAGTACACTTTTGGATCGCCTTCAGCAGATGGAAACTCAGTTCGTGCAGACGCGCTGGTTGTGACGGACGCGCTGTCGTACGGGAGATGTTCGAGACCGACAACGCGGGTCTTCGACGTTGTCCGGGCAGTGTGATCGCCGGTAGCGGACCGTAGTCGGGTGGGCTGGATACGAAAGACCCGTGGCTCTTTGTGATCATGGTTGTTCTCGAAGCAACCTGACCGAAGAACCACGGGCGTGAACAACGATACGACTTTGCTGCTGGGACTGGACGGCCTAGCCGTCGACCATGTGGAACTGGATACCGACGGCATACCGGTGGTGCATGTGATCGCCGCTGATGAGCAGGCCCGATGCTGCCCCTCATGTGGGTTGGCCTCCACCTCGCTCAAGCAGAGGGTGGCCACTTACCCACGAGATCTGTCCTTCGGCGGAAACGACATCCGACTGATGTGGCACAAGCACAGGTGGCGCTGCCGGTCTCCCGAATGCCCGAAGCGGACGTTCACCGAGACGGTGTGGCCGTGCCGGCCCGTGCTCGGCTGACCACACGGTTACGGAACGCGGCGGGGACGGCGGTGGCCACCGCCAAGCGGGTGGTCTGTGAGGTGGCCGCCAGCCTGGGGGTGTCCTGGCCGGTGGCGCAGGCCGCTTTCACCGCCCAGGCTGCCGCGCTGCCCGCCCAGCCCGCACCGGTGGAGGTCCTGGGGATCGACGAGACCCGGCGCGGCAAGCCGAAATACGAGGTCAACCCGCTGACCGGGAAGAGCGAGGAGACCGTGGGGCGGTGGCATACCGGGTTCGTCGACGTCACCGGCGGGCAAGGGCTGCTGGGCCAGGTCGAGGGACGGACCGCCGAGGACGCCGCAGCCTGGTTGACCGACCAACCTGAGTCGTGGCGCAAGCGGATCAGGTTCGTGGCCATCGATATGTCGGCCTCCTACCGGGCCGCCGTACGCAAGGCCCCGCCAGCGGCGACGATCGTGGTCGATCACTTTCATGTGGTGCAGCTGGCCAACAAGGCGCTGTGCGAGGTGCCGCGGCGCCTGACCTTCCAGCACCGAGGTCGCCGCGGCCGCAAGACCGACCCGGAGTGGATCTCCCGCAATCGCCTCACCCGCAACTGGGAAGATCTCACCGACGAGCAGGTCACGAGGATGTGGACCAAGCTGGAGGCGGCCGGGCCTGTGGGCACGGGCATCCTCACTGCCTGGATCGCCAAGGAGGAGTTGCGTGGTGTCCTGGCCTGCAATCGGGAGCGGTTCGATCCTGGCCAGGTACGCACGCGTCTCTACCGCTCTACACGTGGTGCGCGGACAGCGGCATCGCCGAGCTCAAGCGCTTGGCCGCCACCATCGAGACCTGGTGGAAGGGTATCGCGGCATTCCTGCAGACCGGCATCACCAACGCCAAGAGCGAGGGCATCAACCGAGCCGTGAAACTGGCCGCCCGCAACGCCTACGGCTTCCGCAACCCCGAGAACCAACGCCTGCGCAAACGCAGCATCACCAGCAAGGTAACCGTGCGCGGCTAAGGTCGACCCGCATTGGGCCGTCGTAACCAGCACGAACGCGCGGAGTCCCGGTTAGAATCCGAGCTCGTGTTCACAGTTAAAACTGACCCGGCCGAGTCCGTCAGCGAGACGCGGGTCGCCCCCGCGTGGCAGCGGCTGGTCCCGGTTGTCCTCCCGGCGGGGATCGTGCTCGTACTTGGCTTCCTTGGTCTGGGCAAGGTGGAGCTCTGGCGGGACGAGCTCGCCACCTGGAGCGCCGCGTCCAGGTCGATTGGGCAGCTGGCCGCGATGGCGCCGAACATCGACGCGTTCTACTTTCCGTACTACCTGTTCATGCACTTCTGGACCGCGGTGTTCGGCGATTCCGCAGTCGCCATGCGGGTGCCTTCCGTCCTGGCCGCCGCCGCCGCGGCCGCGGCGGTCGTCGGGCTGGTGGCGGGGCGACTGTTCGGCCGGTTCGCTGGGCTGTGCGCCGGGACCTTGTTCGCGCTCATCCCTATGGTGACGCGAATGGCCCAGGAGGCTCGGCCTTACGCGTTCGTGGTGCTGTTCGCCGCGTTGTCGACGTGGCTGCTGCTGCGTGCCGTTGACGAGCCGCGCTGGGGCCGGTGGACGCTGTACGGCCTCGGCATGACGCTGCTCGGGGCGAGCCAGCTCAGCGCGCTGGCGCTGGTCGCCGGCCACCTTGTCGTGGTACTGGTACACGGGCGGCGGAACTTCTGGCGATTCGCCGTCGCGTTCGCCGTCGCGATGCTGCCGCTGGTCCCGCTGGCCGTGCTCAGCCTGAGCGAGCCCGAGATGGTGGTCCACATGTTGCCGGCGCCCGATCTTCTCGCTCTGTTTGGCGTCTCGCACCCGTTCCCACCGGGCAGCGCGGTCTGGCCACAGATGTTCCGGTCGACGGCCGCCGCGTGGATCATCGTGCCGCTCGCGCTGCTGGCCGTCGTCACTGGCCGCAGGAACCGGCGGGACGCCTGGCTCGCGGTGGGGATGTTCGCCGCGCCGATAGTCGCCGTCTGGTTGGTGTCCCAAGGCCCGATCTCGGTGTACTGGGCACGTTATCTGCTCTTCGTACTGCCGTCGCTCGCCGTCGCCGCCGGACTCCGGCTCGCCGCGCTGCGGTGGCCGGTCGTCTCCGTGGCGGCGCTGCTCGCGTTCGCCGCGGTCACGATTCCCGACCAGGCCGCCGTCCGATCCCCCGACGCCCACGACGCGGCGTTCTATCCGTACACCATGTTCTCGGAACGGCCCGGCCAGTACGCGAGTTACGAGCGACTCGCCGGTGTGATCTCAGCCGGCTACCGGCCGGGTGACGCGATCGTCTACTCCAACCGGCAGGGCATCTGGTTCGCCGACACCGGAATCGACTACTACCTGCGCGGCGACCGGCCCCGGGACGTGCTGCTGGACCGCAGCGCCGTGCAGGCTGACAATCTCTGGGCTGTCGAGCACACCGACTACGCCACGCGGCTGGCCGGAGTGCGCAGGGTGTGGGTCGTCGGCGTCGGCGAACGGCGGGACCCACTGGCTGGCAGCCCGCTGCTGTTCGTCCAGCCCGCCGCCCCGGCCGAGGCGGCGGCGCTGCGGTCGGGCTTCACCGTGTCGACGGTGACCACGGTCCCCGGATTCACGGTCGCCCTGATGACCGCACGGTGACCGACGTCCGGACGAGGTGTGCAGCTGGATTACCAGGTCTGATTTCGAAGTTAACCGAGCAGTGTGATCGCTGGTAACGGAACATAGTCGGCCGGATTGAATGCTGAGACCAGTCGAACTCGCCGCCCGTAACGCCCACGGCTTTCACACCCCTGAGAACCAACGCCTGCGCACACAGCGTGACCAGCAAAGTCACCGTGCCCGGTTAAGTTTGAAGACCCGACAACGCTGGCGACTGACCTGAGCGACGAGCCTTCTCCTGAGTATCCGCCGTGATGCTTTGTGGGGGTCCGGGGTGCAACCCTCCGGGCGGGGTGTGGGGGTCGCACCCCCACAAAGCACAACGGGCGATCCCGGTCCGCGCTTTCCGCGGACGGAGACCGCCCAATCGCGAGTGCCCCCGGCAGGATTCGAACCTGCGCACCCGCCTCCGGAGGGCGGTGCTCTATCCCCTGAGCTACGGGGGCCGTAGTTCGGCGACGAGCCTAGCGCATCGTCTCGGCCGGCAGTGAACCGCCTGCCGAGACGATCGGCACGCCCGATCAGGGTTGAACCCATGCATAAGTGGCTATATGTTCTTCCGGGGGGAACGGAGGGGACACGGGCATGGAGCACGGGCATGGCCATGGCTCTGGTCGAACCGTAAGCGCCTCGGGCCGCTACGTCGGTCGTCTGTGGGTCGCACTGGGGCTCGGTCTGGTCTTCCTCGCCACCGAACTCGTGGTCGGGTTCCTCACGTCGTCCCTCGCCCTGCTGGCCGACGCGGCGCACATGGTCACCGACGTGGTCGGGCTCGGCCTCGCGCTCCTCGCGGTGATCCTGGCGCACGGCACCAGCCGAGACGACGGCCGGACGTTCGGCAGGTACCGGGCCGAAGTGCTGGCCGCGCTGGCCAACGCGGTGTTGCTGTTCGCCGTGGCCGGCTACGTGCTCTACGAGGCCATCGCGCGGCTGGCCGATCCGCCCGAGGTTCCCGGCCTTCCAGTCGCGCTGACGGCCGCGGTCGGCCTAGTCACCAACACCGCCGCCTTCGTACTGCTGCGGACCGGTGCGCGGGAGAGCCTCAACGTCAGGGGTGCCTACCTCGAGGTCCTCTCCGATCTCGTGGGCTCGGTCGGAGTGTTGGCCAGCGGTCTGCTGACCCTGCTGTTCGGCTGGCGGTACGCGGACCCGGTGATTGGCGTGGCGATCGGCCTTTTCGTGCTGCCGCGGACCTGGGGCATGGCAAGACGCGCCCTGCGGATCCTGTTCCAACATGCTCCCGAGCGGGTAGACGTCGAACGGATGCGGGCTGACCTGACCGCGCTCCACGGCGTCCGCGACGTCCATGACGTGCATGTGTGGACCCTCACCTCGGGAATGGAGGTCGCCTCCGCGCACCTGGCGGTGGAACCGGGCGCCCATCAGGCGACGGTGCTGCTCGCGGCGCAGGAGCTGCTCTCGGAGTCCTATCAGCTTGACCACGCGACTCTGCAGGTCGAGCCGGGTGACGCGGCCGGCCGCTGTCGCGATCTGCCTTGGTGAGCCCACCCGTTCGGGTGGCTTTTCGGAGAACCGCGTAGGTATCCGCGCGGGTAGGGCGTCCCACCTCTGTCACAGGTGATGAGATGTGAGAGAGCGCGAGGGAATGAGAGCGATGGGCATGGACCGCAAGGTGATCTCGTCGAAGGTGGAGTTCGGCTTTCTGGCCGCGCACGATTTCCTAGTTCCGCTCGAGGTCGAGTTGCGTTACGACACGACTGACCCGTTCGCGGTGGTCGCCTCGTTCCGACCCGGCCGCGAGGACTGCGTCGAGTGGGCCTTCTCCCGGGACCTGCTCGCGGACGGCCTCATCGGGGCCGTCGGCGACGGTGACATCAGGATCAGGCCGTCGATGCGCGACGTCGAGATGGTGGTCGTCGAACTGCGCTCGCCGGCCGGCGAGGCGGTGTTCGAGGCGCCGGCCGAGAAGCTCGCCGACTTCCTCGACACGACATACGACGTACTCATGCCGGGTGAAGAGCATCTCTGGGTCGACATCGACGCCGAGCTCAGTCGGCTGACGTCGCTGTCGTAACGGGCGACATGCCGGTTTCGGTAGTCACCAAAGGCGACAGTTGAGGGGTTTAACGCTGTCTCTTCACCCGAATGGCGGAAGGTCAATCTGGCCGTGGTGGCATAGGGTAACCGCAGCTTCTGCGGAGGAGTGCCACAAAAGGAAGTCGAGGGGATACAGACGGGGGTCTTTCATTCCCCTAACACGTGTGGGGCAGGTGCCGCGCCGCCTGCCCCACACGCATGTGCCCGACAGCTCGCCGGCCCGCCGACCACGGCAGACGCCTTCGATGGGCCAGAAAGCGCCACATTAGACTTCCCGAGGTGACTCCAGCCGCGCTCGCCGACCTCGTTCGCAAGACCGCAACCGACGTACTGACCTCCCGAGGCATGGACACCGGTGTCCTGCCGGCCGCGGTGACCGTCGAGCGTCCGCGCAACGCCGAGCACGGGGACTACGCAACCAACCTGGCGTTGCAGATCGCCAAGAAACTGGGTGTCGCCCCCCGCGAGCTGGCCACCTGGTTGGCTGACGCACTGGCCGGTGACTCGGCGGTCGCCGCGGTGGACGTGGCCGGACCCGGGTTTCTCAACCTCAAGCTGGCTGCCGATGCGCAGGCCCGCCTCATCACCGAGGTGCTCGCGGCCGGCTCCCGGTACGGCATCGGAAACGCACTGGCGGGCACCACGGTCAACCTGGAGTTCGTCTCGGCCAATCCGACTGGTCCCATCCACCTCGGCGGCACCCGGTGGGCCGCGTACGGTGACGCGCTCGGCAGGATCCTCGCCGCGCAGGGCGCCAAGGTGATCCGGGAGTACTACGTCAATGACGGTGGGGCGCAGATCGACCGGTTCGCCCGCTCCCTGATCGCGGCGGCCAAGGGTGAGGCCGCACCGGAGGACGGCTACCACGGCGCCTACATCAAGGACATCGCCAATGCGGTGGTCGCCAGGAAGTCCGATGTGCTCGCGCTGCCCGAACAGCAGATGCACGAGGCATTCCGTGAGATCGGTCTCGACCTGATGATGGCCGAGATCAAACAGACACTGCACGAGTTCGGCACCGACTTCGACGTCTACTTCCACGAGAGTTCGCTGCACACCTCAGGTGCCGTCGACAGGGCGGTCAAGACGCTCAGGGAGTCCGGAGCGCTCTATTCGCACGACGGCGCGTGGTGGCTGCGTTCCAGCGACTACGGTGACGACAAGGATCGGGTGGTCATCAAGAGCGATGGCCGGCCGGCCTACGTCGCCGCCGACATCGCCTACTTCCAGGACAAGCGGGCCCGCGGCGCCGATCTGTGCGTCTACATGCTCGGTGCCGACCACCACGGCTACATCGGCCGGCTCAAGGCCATCGCGGCGGCCGTCGGCGACGATCCGGACCGGGTCGAGGTCCTCATCGGGCAGATGGTGAACCTGGTCTCCGGCGGCAAGCCGGTCCGGATGAGCAAACGGGCCGGCACCGTGGTCACCCTGGCCGACCTGGTCGACGCGGTCGGTGTCGACGCGGCGAGATACGCCTTGATCAGGCTTTCCGTCGACTCGCCGGCCGATGTCGATCTCGACCTGCTCCGCAAGCGCAGCAACGACAATCCGGTGTTCTACGTGCAGTACGCCCACGCGAGGTTGGCCTCGATCGGCCGCAACGCCGCCGAGCTCCGCATCGACTCCACGGCAGGAGCCGACCTCTCGCTGCTCGCCAGTGACAGGGAAGGCGCGCTGATCCGCACGATCGGCGAGTTTCCGGGAGTTGTCGCCGCCGCCGCGGAGTTGCGCGAGCCGCATCGGGTGGCCAGGTACCTCGAGCAGTTGGCCAGCGCCTACCACAAGTTCTACGACCACTGCCGGATCCTGCCGCAGGGCGACGAGGAAGCCACCCCGCTGACGGTGGCCCGGCTGCAGCTATGTTCGGCGACGAGGCAGGTCCTTGCCAACGGTCTCGGCATGCTCGGTGTGAGCGCTCCGGAACGGATGTAGGCCGGTGCGCGCACACCCCGCCGGGCCGAGACACGCCGACGTCCTGGCACCGGCGAACACGGCCGGCCCCCGACCCTCGACAGCCGACGAACTGGCGACGCTGCCCCAGGCGGTGTGGCCGCGCAACGCCACCCGCCGCGCCGACGGTGTGGTCGAGCTGGCCGGGGTCGACGTCCGCGACCTGGCCGAGCGGTACGGCACCCCGCTTTTCGTCATCGACGAGGCCGACTTCCGTTCCCGCTGTGTCGAGCACGCCGAAGCCTTCGGTGACGCCGGCTCGGTGCACTACGCCTCGAAGGCCTTCCTTTCCGTCGAGATCGCACGCTGGGTGGCCCAGGAAGGGCTCGGCATCGACGTGTGCAGCGAGGGAGAGCTGGCCGTCGTGCTGCGGGCCGGCTTCCCGGCCGAGCGAATCACCTTGCACGGCAACAACAAGTCCATCGCCGAGCTGACAGCCGCGGTCCAGGCCAGGGTCGGTACCATCGTCGTCGACTCGTACCTGGAGATCGCGCGGCTGGACCAGATCGCCAGGGAACACGGCATTCGCCAGCCGGTGATGGTGCGGGTCACCGTCGGTGTGGAGGCGCACACCCACGAGTTCATCGCCACCGCGCACGAGGACCAGAAATTCGGTTTCTCGCTCGCGGCAGGCGATGCGGCCGAGGCCGCTCGCAGAGCGCTCAAGTCCGAAGGGCTCCGCCTTGTCGGCCTGCACAGCCACATCGGTTCACAGATCTACGACGCGGACGGGTTCGAGGTCGCCGCACACCGAGTGGTCGGCCTGCTGGCCGAACTGTATGCCGAACACGGCGGTGAGGCCTTGGTCGACCTCGCCACCCTGGATCTCGGCGGTGGCCTCGGTATCGCCTACACGGCACAGGACGACCCGCCGTCCCTTGCCGGGCTCGCCGGCCAACTCCGCGACATCGTGCGCCGTGAGTGCGAGGCGGCCGGCCTGTCGGTTCCCCGGCTCGCCGTGGAGCCGGGACGGGCCATTGTCGGTCCCGGCACGGTGACCGTCTATGAGGTGGGCACGATCAAGGATGTCGTGCTGGGCGGCGGGGCGGGCCGCCGCTATGTGAGCGTCGACGGCGGCATGAGCGACAACATCCGCACCGCCCTGTACGACGCGGTCTACGACTGTCGGCTGGTGTCCCGCTGTGTCGAGTCCGACGTCGCCACACTGTGCCGGGTGGTCGGCAAGCACTGCGAGTCCGGAGACGTGGTGGTCCGGGACTGCTGGCTGCCCGACGACATCGCCCCCGGCGACCTCATCGCGCTCGCCGCGACCGGCGCCTACTGCTATTCCATGGCCAACGGGTACAACCGGCTGCCGCGGCCGGCCGTCGCTGTGGTGGCGGACGGCGAGTCGAGGCTGCTGCTGCGCAGGGAGACCACCGCCGACCTGTTCCGCCTCGAGGCCGGCCCGTGACGTCGGCCAAGGTGATCAGGGTGGCGATGCTGGGCTGCGGTGTTGTCGGAACCGAGGTGGCCAGGTTGCTGCGTGAGCAGTCCGACGACCTCGCGGCGCGAATCGGCGCCCCCGTCGAACTGGCCGGGATCGCGGTGCGGCGGCCCAACCGGCACCGTGCGGTACCGGCCGAGCTGCTCACCACCGACTCCGCCGCGCTCGTCGAGTCCGACGTGGACGTCGTCATCGAAGTGATCGGCGGGATCGAACCGGCACGCGGGCTGCTGCTGACAGCGCTGAACGCGGGAAAGTCCGTGGTCACGGCGAACAAGGCGTTGCTCGCGGAGTGTGGCCACGAGCTGTACGCGGCCGCCGACTCCTCGGGAGCCGACATCTACTTCGAGGCGGCCGTCGCCGGTGCCATCCCGCTGTTGCGACCGCTTCGGGAGTCTCTTGCCGGCGACCGGATCACCAAGCTGATCGGGATCGTCAACGGAACCACCAACCACATCCTGTCGGCGATGTCGGCGACTGGGGCCGGGTATACCGAGGCCCTCGAGGAGGCCGGTCGACTCGGCTATGCCGAAGCCGATCCCACGGCGGACGTCGACGGGTTCGACGCCGCGGCCAAGGCGGCCATTCTCGCTTCACTGGCCTTCCACACCAGGGTGACGGCGGCCGACGTGTACCGCGAGGGGATCGCGGCGGTCACCGCGGCGGACATCGCGGCGGCACGGGTGATCGGACGCACCGTGAAACTGCTGGCCATCTGCGAGCGGGTCACCGGCGCGGACGGGTCGCGGGCCGTGGTGGCCAGGGTGCATCCGGCGATGATCCCTGATGACCACCCGCTCGCCTCGGTGGGCGGTGCGTTCAACGCCGTCTTCGTCGAGGCCGACGCCGCGGGTCAGCTGATGCTGTACGGCCAGGGGGCGGGCGGCGCACCGACGGCGAGCGCTGTGCTCGGTGACCTGGTCGCCGTGGCACGCAACAGAATCGCGGGCGGGCACGGCCCGCGGGAGTCGGCGTACGCGAACCTGCCGGCCATGCCGATGGGGCAGGCGGTCACCCGGTATCACATCAGTCTGGACGTCGCCGACCGCGCCGGCGTGCTCGCCAAGGTGGCCGCGGTGTTCGCCGAGCACGACGTGAGCATCGCGACCGTGCGTCAAGAGGGGCTGGACGGCGACGCCAGCCTTGTCATCGTGACGCACGAGGCCACCGACGAGGCACTTCGGTCCACTGTGGACAAAGTGGCCGGACTTCCGATGGTCCGCGACGTCGCCAGCGTGATGCGAGTGGAAGGCGATCCGTGATCACTGGAATTCGACCTGGCTGGCCGGGAATCATCGCGGCGTACCGAGACCGCCTGCCGACGCTCGCCGGTGCCGAGGTGGTGACGTTGCACGAAGGGGGGACGCCCCTTGTGCCGGCGCCGCACCTTTCCGAGCTGACCGGCTGCCGCGTGCTGCTCAAGGTCGAGGGCGCCAACCCGACCGGGTCGTTCAAGGACCGCGGCATGACGGTGGCCGTGACGCTGGCCCGGGCGGGCGGCTCAAGGGCCGTCCTCTGTGCCTCGACGGGCAACACCTCGGCGTCCGCGGCGGCGTACGCGGCACGGGCGGGACTCACCTGTGCTGTGCTCGTGCCCACCGGCAAGATCGCCGCCGGCAAGATGGCACAGGCCGTTGCCCATGGCTGCCGAATACTGCGGATCGACGGCAACTTCGACGACTGCCTCGAGCTGGCGCGCAAGGCTGCGGCCGAATACCCCCTCACCCTGGTCAACTCGGTGAATCCGGCCCGGATCGAGGGCCAGAAGACGGCGGCCTTCGAGGTCTGCGACGCGCTTGGTGGAGCCCCGGACGTCCATCTGCTCCCGGTGGGCAACGCCGGCAACATCACCGCGTACTGGCGCGGCTATCAGGAGTACGCGGCAAGCGGAGTCGTCGGCATGCGGCCGAGGATGTTCGGTTTCCAGGCCGCCGGCGCCGCGCCCCTGGTGTCGGGCGGACCGGTCGCCCGGCCCGAGACGGTCGCGACGGCGATCCGGATCGGCAATCCCGCCTCGTGGGCTGGCGCCATCGCGGCTCGCGACGAGTCCGACGGCCTGATCGACTCGGTCACCGACGAGCAGATCCTCGCCGCGTACCTGCTCCTTGCCCGCAAGGAAGGTGTTTTCGTGGAGCCGGCGTCGGCGGCCAGCGTCGCGGGGCTGCTCCGCACGTCGTCGGACGGCCGGCTGCCGAGGGGAGCGGTCGCGGTGTGCACCGTCACCGGACACGGACTGAAGGACCCCGAGATCGCCATGAAGCAGGCCCACGGCTTCGATTCACCGCGGGGCTCCGCCGTCCTGCCGGCGGCTCCGGCGGCGGTGGCCGCGGCACTGGAGCTGGCATGAGGACGGTACGCGTTCGGGTGCCCGCCTCGACGGCCAACCTCGGCTCGGGATTTGACGCACTCGGCATGGCGCTCGGCCTGTACGACGTCGTGGAGGTGCGGGAAGCCGAACACGGACTCGTCGTCGAGGTGGCT
>JAFAZC010000116.1 GCA_019239965.1 Kutzneria sp.
CTGGTCCTTGATCGGCCGATGGATGTCCTCCGTCACGTGGTCGAAGTCGCAGACGTAGACCCAGTCGGCGACCAGTGTCGCCGCCCCGATCTCGACGTCGAGGTAGCAGTTGACGGTGTTGTCCCTGCCGAACACCACCTTGTCACCGATCCGCAGTGAGCCCTCGTGGCACCGGATCGAGGTGCCGTCCCCGATATGCACCCAGCGGCCGATCTCCAGCCGCCCGTAGCCCGGCCGGCAGTACAGTTCGACCCCGCGGCCGAGGAACACCATGCCTCGAAGGACCACATGAGGATTGGCCAGCCGAAACCTCAACAACCGCCAGTACCGGAGGAGATACCATGGGGTGTACGCGCGGTTGCGGACGATCCACTTCAGTGATGCGACGGTGAGCAACCGCGCCTGATGCGGGTCGCGCCGGCCCGCCCGCCACCCGGACACCAGCGACGCGTTCCACGTGCTCCTCATGGCGCACGACGGTAGAGCACCGGAGCAGGAGTGGTGACAGCATGACCCCGTTGATCATCGATACCGATCCCGGCGTGGACGACGCCTTCGCCATCGCGCTGGCCGCGGCCAGCCCGGAGATCGACCTTCTCGCGGTCACCACGGTGTTCGGCAATGTGGGGTTGGCGCACACCACGGCCAACGCGCTGCGCCTGCTCGAGTTGTGCGGGCGGTCCGAGGTGCCGGTGGCCCGCGGGGCGGACCGGCCGCTGGTGCACCCTTGTCCGCATCGGGCCGCCGACGTCCACGGCATGGACGGCCTTTCCGGCCAGTCCGGCACGCTTCCCGAGCCGACGAGGGGTGTCGTCCCGCGCGGCGCCGTCGACCTGATGGCCGCACTGCTGAACGCGGCCACCGAACCGGTCACCATCGCGCCCATCGGGCCGCTGACCAACATCGCCCTGCTGTTGGCAACCCACCCCGAGGTCAAACCCAAGATCGGCCGACTGGTGATCATGGGTGGCGGACTCGCCGGCGGCAACACCACCGCCGCTGCCGAGTTCAACGTCTGGAGCGACCCCGAGGCGGCGCATCGGGTGCTCTCCGGGGAGGACGTGCCGACAGTCCTCGTCCCCGTCGACCTGACCCACCGCTGCGCCGTTGACGCGGCCTGGCTGGACGCGCTCGCCGGGGGTGGTCCAGTCGCCAAGGGGCTGAGCCTGCTGACCGAGACCTACCGTCAGCATTACCGCCAGCATCAGGGCCGGGACGGTCTGGTGCTGCACGATGCCATCGCGCTGGCCGAGGTGATCCGGCCGGGCATCCTGCGGACCGCCGCCTGTCCGGTGGCCGTCGAGTGCTCCTTTGGCCCGTCCCGTGGCGCCACCGTGGCCGATCGGCGGCTGGCCGCCGATCCCCGCGTCCAGACGGTCCAGATCGCGGTGGACACCGACGTTGACGACCTGCTGGCATTCGTACTGGGCCGGATCACTCAGGGCAGGTAGTACATCGGATTGGGCAGCTTGACCGGGAGCTCGGCGTGCCCTCCCTCGAGGTCGCTGAACTGGTCGCCGAGGTTCAGCACGATGGTGTTGCCGAGTGACTCGACGTACCCCCTGGTCAACGATTTGAACTGCACTGTTGTGCAGGTCGGCGCGCAGGTGAGGTACGCGGGCGGCGAACCACCTTCCGGCTTGAGGAAGGCGCCGGCCGGCACCGGGTAGCCGTCGTCGGCCAGATCCTTCAGCGTGGCAGTGCGCTGGTGTTCAGGCCGTCCGGTCAGGAAGTAGATCCGGACTCCGTGTTGGGCGGCCCAGCTCGCCAGCTCCAGCGTTGGCCTGATGGCGGGAAACTCGTCGGCTTGGATGGCCTGCTCGGCGGCGGCCGCGTTGTAGCCGAAGTCGTGGTCGGCCTCCCAGCCGTAGGTCAGCTGTGCGGTGTCGTCCACGTCGATCACGATCGCCGGGTGGGCAACGCCCTGGGCCAGCCGCATGCGCAGGAACGCCTTGCCCTGCGCGAGGGCACTGGTGGTCTGCCTTGCCCAGTCGCTGTCGTCGGACGCGTGGTGGTGACCGGCCTGGTCCACCGAGTCGCCGTAGTAGGCCTTGACATCGTTCTTGACCTGGCCGAGGTTGGCCGGCTGAGCACCGAAGCCGGCGGCGGTGGACGGCCGCTCGGAGCCGGCCGCCACCGCACCGCTCACCACCAGTCCGGCCAGCGTCGCCACAACGGCGGTCTTCACGAAACGGGCACGCGTGGTCATTCCGCTCTCCTGGGGTCTGGACAGGAAAGCCCAAACTAGGGGACCGCGATTACTGTCCGGTAACGCCAGGAACCACCGGCTTGATCAGCGCCATACTTTCGCCCTGCGGGGTTCTGGCGCATGCTCCCTCGTATCCGCCGTATTCCACAAAAGCGGCGTCAGTGTTGTCCGGCGGATACACCCGCAACCCGCGCACGGGGGTCGGCTGACACGACGACGGGGGGTCGAACACCGAGGTGTTCGGAGTGCTGAAGGTGGCCGAGGCCGCCTGCCCGGGCGCCAACGTCACCGTTGTGGGCTTCCGCTCCTCGTCACGCTGGGCGGGATCTCCCACCTGCGCGCCGGTGTCCCCGGCCACGAAGGCGGCACCGGGATATCCGGTGATCGTGCAGGTGTGATCGGTGGCGTTGGTGAACACGATCGGCACGTACTGCCGGTTCGAAGCGGCTGTGGGTTGCCCCAGGCTGACCTTCAGGCCCGCTGTCGCGCATGTGCTCGGGCCGGTTGGTTTTGTGCCGGCCGGCTGGGCCGTCGGTCCCGGCGCGTTCTTTCCCGACACGGCGGCCGACGAGGACGAGGGAGCCGTCGAAGAAACACCGGCAGCGGTACTCGGCGAGCCGCACCCGGCGGACACCAGCACCACCGTCAGTGCGCCAAACGCCAGCGCACCACCACTCGGCTTGAACACAGGCATCATCTCCCCAGTAGTCCCAATACGACTACCCGTTCGCCACCAGACCACACCTGGCGGCCGCCGGGGTCACGCCGATACGTGTTACGCCGGTTCCACCGGCTTCACCCGCAGCGGGGTCTGGTTCGGCACCGACTTGGCACAGGCCTGCCCACCCACCTCGACAAAGACGGCATCGGTGTTGTCCGGCGGATATACCCGCAGACCACGGACGTCGGTCGGCTGGCACTGCGCCGGGTCGTACATGCCCACGTTGGTGCGTTCCACCATGGCCGAGGCCGCCTTGCCGGGGGCCAGTGTCACGGTCCCGGCCGGCGCGGGCTCGCGACTGGCCGGATCGCCGACCTGGGCTCCCTTGTCACCGGTCACGAACGACACACCCGGATATCCACTCATGACGCATTCGTGGTCGCTGATGTTGGTGAACACGATCGGCAGGAACGCGTGCCCCGCCCCGGCGTCTCCGTTGCCGACAGTGACTTTCAGGTCGCCGGTGAGACACTTGGCCGGGCCGGTCTGTGCGGCACCGACCGAGTGACTGGCCGGTGCCGAGCTGGTTCCCGGCTGGGATGTCCCCGATGAGGACGCCCCCGTGTCACCCCGCTGCCCGCAGCCCGCGGCGAACAGTCCGACCGCGAGCACACCGACGGTCAGCACCGCGCCGGTTGACCTGGTCATGGTCATCGCCTCCAGACGTACTCACTGTTCACGAGTACCCGTAGAGAGGACGTCTGACCCCCTTGGCCGGTTGCGCGCGGCCCCAGGTCACGGCGAGGCCCGGCACAACACGGCCGTGGGTGTCCGCCCGACCCTGGTCAACACCACCGTCGCCGCAGTCGAGCCGGCCGGCTTGAGCCGCGACCGCAGCGCGTCCGGATCGACGTCGAGACCGCGGACGAGGATCTCCAGTGCCCCGACGTCGTGGCGGCGCAGCGCGGCCCGCAGTGCCTTCTCGCCGTAACGCCCGTGCTCGACCACCCGCAGCGCCCTGATCCCCGGCGGCGGTGTGTCACCGGTGAGGTAGGCGATGTGTGGGTCCAGCTGCGCCAGTCCGTGGCGTGCCGCGTAGTGGCGAACCAGACCCGCCCTGACCACGGCACCGTCCGGATCGACGATCCAGGCACCGACCTCGCTGACCGGGCAGTCGTCGGGATCGGCGTCGGTGACGGTCATCGAAGGGAGCCCGGACCGGAGCACAGTGGCGCGCCTGCGCGAGGTGGCCAGCGAGCCACGCCAGAGGCATGCCTCCCGGACCCTGCCGTCCAACGAGACGAGTTCCACCTCGTCGGCCCAGCCCGCCGCCCCGAAGTCCATGCCGGGCGAGCACTTCACCGCGAGGTCTCGGCCGGGATGGGCGGCCACCAGCTCGTCCAGCGGCGGCATCAGGTCACCGAGACGCCACGCGCGTCGCCCCGTGCCGTCCCTTCGTGCGGGATCGGCCACGACGACCGCGGACGAGGACACCGGCCGCAGCGCGTCGGCCCGCACGAGCAGCGGGTCAGCGCCGACGACCGCGCAGTTGTGGCGTGCCATAGCCAACCGGATCGGATCGAGATCGGAACCGATGCACCGGCGGGCCACCGTGCTGAGCACGGCGAGGTCGGCACCGACCGAGCAGGTCACGTCATGCACGTCGCGACCTCGCAGTCGTTGCGCCCTGTGCAGTGCGACCGGGGTCGGTGTTGCCTGCTGCAGTGCGGCGTCGGTCAGCAGCCAGTCGTCGGCGCCGGCCAGTTTGACGCGCGCCTTCCGGCGCAGCACGACGGTTTCCAGCAGTGCCGGCGCGTGCCCGGGGAACAGGGCGCGCGCCGAGGACACGTCGGCGAGCCAGGAGGCCGGAGCCAGGTCGAACCCGGCGATGGCCGCCAGCGCGTCCCGGCCGGCCGCCGAACCGAGGAACCTCACGTCGGCGGCGGAGAAGTCGTATGCCACTACTTGGTTCCGGTGATGAGCACGTTGTAGAACAGCCGCCGCGACACGAAGGGGGCGAGCAGGTTCCTGTCGACCCACGACAGGCCCAGCCAGGTCCGGTACGCGAACATCGCCCAGGCGAACCCGAGCCTTTCCCTGCGCACCGCGGCCTCGAAGGTCCGCACCGGCCAGCCGAACAGGGCCGCCGACAGTTCCTCGGTGACCGCACGGACGTTGCGGGCACCGGCCGCGCGTGCGGTGCGCTCCAGCTCGGTGGGGTCGAAGGTGTGCAGGTCGACGACGGCCTCGAGGGCAGCCGCCCGCGACGAGGAGTCCAGCTCGCGCTGGGTCCGCCGCCACGAGCGCAGTGCCGGCAGCCTGGTCACGTTCGTGGTCAGCCACCAGGTGAGCCGGCCGAGCCAGCGCGCGTACCGGTCGCCGATCTTCGTCGGCTCACCGGCGAACACGAACCGCCCGCCCGGCTTGAGCACGCGTAGCACCTCGCGCATCGCCGCCGGCACGTCCGGAATGTGGTGCAAGACGGCGTGCCCGACCACGAGGTCGAAGGTGTCGTCGTCGTAGGGGATCCGTTCGGCGTCGGCGACCCGGCCGTCCACGTCGAGGCCGAGCTGGGCGGCGTTGCGCAGGGCGACCTCGACCATCCCCGGAGACAGGTCCGTCACCGATCCCCTGCCGATCACGCCGCCCTGCATCAGGTTCAGCAGGAAGAAGCCGGTGCCGCTGCCGAGTTCCAGCGCATGTCGGTACGGCCACCCGGCACCGCCCGCCACCAGTCGGAACCGGTCCGTGGCATAGTCCACGCAGCGCTGGTCGTAGGAGATGGACCACTTCTCGTCGTAGCTGCCTGCCTCCCAGTCGTGGTACAGCACGTTGGCCAGCTTGGGATCCGTCCAGGCGGCACGCACCTGGTCCGCGGTGGCGTGTGGGTTCGGCGCCAGCTCCCGGCCGTCACTTCCCACCGAAAGTCGCCTTCCCTGGCCCGTTGTCGATGAACGACCGCATACCGGCCTTCTGGTCGTCGGTGGCGAACAGCGCGGAGAACAGGTGGCTCTCCAGTTTGAGGCCGCTGGCGAGATCGCCGTCGAGGCCGCCGTCGATGGCAGCCTTCGCCGCCGCCAACGCCTTGGCCGGGCCCGCCGTGAACTGCTCGGCCCACCGGGCCGCGGCGGCGTAGACGTCATCGGGGGCGACGACCTCGTCCACCATGCCGATGCGCAGCGCCTCCTGCGCGTCGGCGAACCGACCCGTGTAGATCAGGTCCTTTGCCCGGCTCGGCCCGACCAGCCGCGCCAGCCGCTGGGTGCCACCCATGCCGGGAATGATGCCGAGCAGGATCTCCGGCTGACCAACCTTGGCGTTGTCACCGGCGATCCTGCGGTCGCAGCACAGCGCCAGTTCGAAACCGCCGCCGAGGGCGTAGCCGGTGACGGCGGCAACGGTCGGCTTGGGAATCTCGGCAACCGCGCTGATCGCGGAGGACAGCTGGTGGGCGCGCGCCGACATCTCGCCGTAGGTGAGCTCGGCCATCTCCTTGATGTCCGCACCGGCGGCGAACACCTTCGGCCCGCCGTACACGATCACCGCACGAATGTCGTCACGGCGGCCCGCCTCATGGGCCGCTGCCCTGATCTCTTCCTGGACCTGGAGATTCAGCGCGTTCATCGGCGGCCGATCCAGTCGAATGGTGCCGATGCCGCCGTCCGAGGTCAGCTTGACGAACTCAGCCACGCCGTTCCCTTCTTCCCGGCCGCACGCCGCACCTTCCCGCCAGGCGAAGTCGCACGGGTCACCCGATAGGGAGCAGGCTACCTCCCAGTAGCACCAACACCGGCACGCCGGCGGGCGAAGAAACGGCCATCGGACCGGTACAGCTCCAGGTCCTGCCCGAAGGTGGCGGACAGGTTGCCGTCGGTGATCACGTCCGCGAGCAGTCCCTGCGCCACGATCCCGCCGTCACGCAGCAGCAGACCGTGAGTGAACCCCGGCGGGATCTCCTCGACGTGGTGGGTGACGAGCACCATCGCCGGTGCGTCCGGGTCAAGCGCCAGTTCGGCGAGCCGGGCGACGAGGTCTTCCCGGCCACCGAGGTCCAGCCCCGCGGCCGGCTCGTCCATCAGGAGCATCTCGGGATCGGTCATCAGCGCCCGCGCGATCAGCGTGCGCTTGCGCTCGCCCTCGGAGAGCGTTCCGAACGTGCGGTCGGCGAGGTGCTTGATGCTCAGGGCGGCGAGCAGCTCCTCGGCACGCCCGGTGTCCATCGAGTCGTACTGCTCGCGCCACCGTCCGACAACGCCGTAGCCGGCACTGACCACGACGTCGATGACCGTTTCGTCAGTCGGGAACCGGGCGGCCAGCGCCGCGGAACACAGTCCGATCCTCGGCCGCAGCTCGGCCACGTCGGTGCGGCCGAGCCGTTCGCCGAGCACGTGCACCGTCCCGGTGGTCGGATGTAGCTCGGCGCCGGCGAGGCGCAGCATCGTCGTCTTACCGGCACCGTTGGGCCCTAACACGACCCAGCGCTCGTCCAGCTCGACGCTCCAGTCGATGTCGCGCACCAGCGCGGTACGGCCGCGGCGGACACTGACCCCCGCCATCCGCACGACAAGGTCTTCGGCGCTCCGCTCGGTCACGAGCCCATTGTCCACAACACTGCCGCCCGAACCTGGCACCGGGGCCATCGGTCAGGGACCATCGCCACGTGGTCACCAATCTCTCCGCAGGTCCGGCCATCCTCGCCGGCCGACCGTTCCCACTCGGCGCCCATCCCGAGGCCGGCGGCGTCCGCTTCGCGCTTGTCGCCGCCGACGCCGAGGCAGTGCAGGTCTGCCTGATCGGCCCCGATGGCGACGAACGCCGGATCGAACTCTCCGAGCGGACCTTCGGGGTCTGGCACGGCGTCGTTCCCGGCGTGCTCCCCGGCCAACGTTACGGCTACCGGGTGCACGGCCCGTATGACCCGGCGCGCCGGCTGCGCCACAATCCGGCCAAGATCCTGCTCGATCCGTACGCGACCGCGATAACGGGCGGCCTGACCGACCTCGAGACCGCACTGGGCTATTTCGGCGACCCGATGACCGGACCCGCCTCGACGGCCGACTCGCTCGGCGCCGTGCCGCTGTCGGTGGTGACCTCGCCGGGCGGGCCGGCGACCGGCGACCGACCGGACACGCCGTTCGAGGAGTCGGTGATCTACGAGTTGCACGTACGCGGATTCACCCGCCGCCATCCCGAGGTGCCGCCGCGGCAGCGCGGCAGCTACCTCGGCCTCGCCCACCCGTCGGTGATCGAGTACCTGGTCCGGCTCGGCGTGACCGCGGTCGAGCTGATGCCGGTGCACACCTTCGTCGACGAACCGTCGCTGATCAGGACCGGACGACGCAACTACTGGGGTTATTCGCCGCTCGGCTATTTCGCGCCGCACGCGGCCTACGCGAGCGAGCCGGGCAGGGAAGTGGAGGAGTTTCGCACCATGGTGGCCGCGCTGCACGCCGCTGGCCTCGAGGTGATCATGGACGTGGTGTTCAACCACACCTGTGAGGGTGGACTCGACGGGCCGACGCTGAGCCTGCGCGGACTGGACTCGCGCGCCTACTACCTGCACGACGAGACCGGCGCCGCCATCGACCTCACCGGCTGTGGGAACACTCTGGACGCCGGCTCACCGACGGTGGTCCGGCTTGTCACCGACTCGCTGCGGTACTGGGCCGGTGAGATGGGTGTCGACGGGTTCCGGTTCGACCTCGCCAGCACGCTCGGCCGGCCGGGTGGAGGACCGTTCGATCCCGGCGCGGCGCTGCTCACCGCGATCTCCTGTGATCCGCTGCTGTGCCGCCGCAAGCTGATCGCCGAGCCGTGGGACGCGACCGGCGACGGGTACCGGGTCGGCGGGTTCGGCGCCCAGTGGGCCGAATGGAACGACCGCTTCCGCGACACGGCAAGGGACTTCTGGCGGGGTGCGGTCGGGGTGCGCGACCTGGCCTACCGGATTTCCGGGTCATCCGACCTGTACGCCGGCAGCGGTCGGCGCCCGTGGGCGTCGATCAACTTCGTGACCGCGCACGACGGGTTCACCCTGCGTGATGTCGTGTCGTACCAGGACAAACACAACCAGGCCAACGGAGAGAATGGCCGGGACGGAACGGACGACAACAGGACGTGGAACTGCGGCGTCGAGGGCGAGACCGACGACGGTGACGTGCACGCCCTGCGGGCGCGGCAGGTCCGCAACCTGCTGTCCACCCTGCTGCTATCGACCGGGACACCGATGCTGCTCGCCGGTGACGAACTGTGGCGGACCCAGTCCGGCAACAACAACGCCTACTGCCAGGACAACGAGCTGTCCTGGGTGGATTGGGAGACTAAGCCGGAGGCGACCGATCTGCTCGCCTTCACCCGCCGGTTGATCGGGATCAGAGCGGACTCGCCGGCGCTGCGCCAGCCCCAGTTCTTCGACGGACGGGTCACCCCGAGCGGCGAGCCGGACCTGGTGTGGCTGCGTCCAGACGGCACGGAACTGTCCGAGGCCGACTGGTTCGACGACAACCGTCGGACCCTCGGTGTCTGGATCGACGGCTCGACTTGCCTTTCGCGCACCAGGGACGGCGAACTGGTTTCGGACCGTTCGTGGCTGATCCTGATGAACGCCGGTGCGGACCCGGTCGACGTCCTGCTCCCCGCGGCGGAATACGGCCACGTGTACGAACCAGTGCTGGACACCGGAACCCCGGATGGCGTGCCGGCCGATCGGTCCCCTCGGCCGGCCAGCACGCGGCTCGAGCTTCCCGGAAGGACACTGCTACTGCTGCGGGTCCCGCGATGATCCCGGAGGCGGCCCAGTCAACTGTCACCTGGTGGGGAGCGTGCCAACTGGTGGGAGTTTCTCGCTGTCGGCGGCACGTCTGTGGCACCATCCAAGCGTGATCCGTTCCCTGTTCCGCTGGAGCGACCTGGTCGTCGACCTGGTCAGGGTCACGTCCTGCGGGTGTACAAGGACACGACGCGGCGACTGAGCGCCTTCGCGCGCCCGTCCGGTTCTTCATCTGACTGGAACGTCCTCTCGGCTGCGGCCGGTCTCGTGCTGACCCGGCTGGCTTCGCTGCGTCGTGTTCACCGATCGCCCTCGGTACGAGCACTCTGCGAATGAGCGCAAGGAGAGACTCCGGTGACCACCGCCGCCCAGTTCGAGCTGCATCCTGAACTCGACGTCCCGACGTTCCACGGTCTGATCCATTCTGGACGGTCACTGTGGACACCACGGCAGCTGCGGGACGTGACGAGAGCCGTCAGCACGAAACTGACCGCACAGCTGCTGTCCGTACTGCGCTATGAGGAACCCCAACGCTGGTGGGCCCGGCTCGCGCTGACCGACTCCGTCGAGATCTGGCTGTTGTCGTGGCTGCCGGGGCAGGGCACCCCGCCACACGACCACGGCGGCGCGGCTGGGTCGTTCACGGTGCTGCGCGGCGGACTCATCGAGGACTATGTCTATCCGGAGAGCCCGATCAGGAGTCACCGACTCGCCGCCGGTGCCGGCGTCGGATTCAGCGGCAGCCGCGCCCATCAGGTGCGCAACCTGGACACCGAACCTGCGGCCAGCGTGCACGCCTACTCGCCGCCGCTGCGGCCCATGCGGGAGTACGCCAGCCTCGAGGACGCGTCGTGAGCGCCGAGGACCTGCTCGCCGAGGCGCGCGCCGAAGTGGACAGGGTCACTCCTCGGGAAGCCGACGAGTTACGCCGGGCCGGGGCGCTGCTCGTCGACATCAGGCCGCACTCGGCGCGGGCGGCCGAAGGTGAGATACCGGGGTCAGTGCCGATCGAGCGCATCGTCCTCGAGTGGCGGCTCGACCCAACCGGAGACCACCGGCTGCCGAATGTCACCGCGGACACCCGCGTCGTGGTGCTGTGCAACGAGGGCTACGCCTCCAGTCTTGCCGCACGCGATCTGCGCAGAGTCGGCCTTCCCTTGGCGGTCGACCTGATCGGTGGATTCCGGGCATGGGCGGCGCAGGGCCTGCCGGTGGTCGCCGGTGGTCGGCCGGCGGTGCCGTAGTCGCGCCAACGCGGTGCCGTGATCGGGCGCGGACGGGCTAGCCTCTGCAGGTCGTGCCCCGCATACACCCACGAGTCGTGATCGCCGTCGCCGTCCTGATCGTGATCGTGGTGCTCGAACGGTCGGTCACCGGCGGTATCGTCGGACTCCTCGGCGGCCTCGTCGGTGCGTTGATCGGATTCGCCGTCCTCCAGGCCGGGCTGCTCGTTGGCGCGGTTGCTCTGCGGGCACGGGTGAGGAGGATCGTGGTCGGCGTCGGCCCTCGGATCGGACAGTGGCGGCTCGGCACACGATCGGTCGCGCTGCGGGCGGTTCCGGTGATGCTGTCGGTTGCCGTCGGCCCTGGCAGGGCGCCGGTCCGGCCGCGGCTGTGGGGGGCGTCGATGGTGTCGGCGGTGTCCGGAGTCACCGTCGCCGTCGGGCTCGCGATACTGGGTTCCGGGGCGTTGTGGCACGGCGCGGCGGTGGGCTGCACGGCCGCGGTGATCCTGGTGCTGCTTCCCCGGCGGGACGCCGCCGTCACCTCGACCGGCTGGATACTGGTCAACTACCCGCGTCTCACCGGGCGGGAGGCGGCCGAACTCGACGCCTCGGCGCTGGTCGCCGAGGTCTCCGACGCGGTACATGTCGGGGACCTCGCCGCGGCGGAACGCATCGCCGAACGGCTGGCCACCGACCATGCCGCACTGCGGTCGGCGACGCTGGCCAGGGTGGTGGTGCTCGAGGCGAACGGACGCTATGCGGAGGCGATGCGGCTGGTGCTGGACCTACTGCGGGACCCGGAGATCGAACAGCTCGACTTCACCACGACGATGGCCGGTCTGGCCGGGCTCTCGGCGGCCGCCGTTGAGGCGGGCCAACTCGACGGTGAACTCGGCCTGCCGGCCGCCGAGCGGGCGATCGCCGACGCCGAGCGGCTGAACTATCCCAGTCACCGTCTCACCGGCACGAAGGCACTCGTGCGATTGCTGCGCGGCGACACGGACGGGGCCATCACACTGGCCACCACGGCGACCGGGCTCGGCGAGGACACGGTCAGCAGGGCTGACGATCTGGCGACCCTGGCCCGAGCGTACATGGCCGCCGGAGACAACGTGAGAGCTCGCGAGGTGCTTGGCGCGGCCGAGCGACTCGCGCCGTGGTGGCCGCGAGTCGCCGGCACGCGGGCGCGCCTGGATCTCGACTAGGACGAACCGACAGGGTCAGGGAGTCGGCAGCCCCGGAGGCGCCGGAGGAAGCGACGGCGGGGCGGGCAGCCCACCCGGCAATCCACCTCCGCCTGGCACCGGCAGCGGGAACGGCAGGCAGCTCAGCTGGTTGAACGCCGCCACGGCCTTGCCGACAGCCGCCATCGCGGTGGTGATTCCGGCGACGTCCGGCGGGGCCTTCAAGGCCGCGGACAACACTCCGAAGAAACTGGACATGATGCTGACCGCGGCATTCAGGCAGACGGTGGGATCGGCCTTGACCTGCGTTCCTGGAAACTGTGGCAGACAGCCGGCCTTCTGCAGGGCGATGAATTCGGTGATCATATCGCCGATGACCGTCTGCACTTTGACCGCATCGGGCTGGGGAGTCAATGCGGCCTGCAACTGGGCCATCGAATTCACCAGCGCCTTGACTTCGGGGGTGTCGGCGGTGCAGACCACGCGGGCAGAATCTGCCGCCGGAGCCGAGGCCGCGCCGGCCGACGAGGAGAGCCCGGTCATTGCCACCGCGACCAGCGGCACGCAGACCAGCAGTTTCTTGAGCATGAATCGTGTCCTCTCGTGCTTGAGAACAACCCAGGACAACCCTCGAACAATTCAGTTTTCAGCATGCGACCAGCACGAAGACTGGTTGTGTGAAAACGCGTCTTCACGGTGCCCGATGGGGATCGTAAGCACGATCGGATCATGCTCGCGCGACGAGGGTCCGCAATTCACCTGTTCGATCACTGGTCGGGGAGGATGACCCGCCCAAGTTCGGCCGGAGTCGCCAGCAATTCGTGCCTAGGCAGCACACGCACCGTATATCCAACCGCACCGACATGGGGCAATGCCACCTCGGCCGTGTAGGAATCAGCGCCATCATGTGCCATCGGTGTGGTCACGACATCGGAAAGCTCACCCGAATCGGCGACTTTGCCCACAACGGCCTGCACCGCCACGTCGGCCGGGGCCAACCCGTTCAGATCAACCGTGGCCCGCACCGTCACCGGACACCCGACCACGGGAGCCTCCGCCCCGTCGACCGACATATCCGCTTCGACCACCCTGACCCGTGTCCAGCGCTCCCCGATCCGGGCACGGTAGGCGGCCAGTTCCTTGGCACCGCCGAAGTCGTCCGCCCACACGGCGGCCGCCGACCGTCCCGCCGGCGCGTAGTACGTCTCGACGTACTCCCGGACCATCCGTGCGGCCTGCAGATCGTGTCCCATGGCGGTGAGCGTGTGCCGGACCATGGACATCCAGCTGGCCGGCACGCCGTCCGGTCCCCGGTCGTAGAACAGCGGGGCGACCTGGGAGCCGAGCAGGTCGTAGAGGGCGGCCGCCTCGAGGTCGTCCCGTCGGTTCGGGTCGGCGACGCCGTCCGCGGTCGGGATCGCCCACCCGTTCTCGCCGTCGTGGAACTCGTCCCACCAGCCGTCCAGGATCGACAGGTTGAGCCCGCCGTTGAGCGCGGCCTTCATGCCCGAGGTCCCGCAGGCCTCCAGGGGTCGCATCGGATTGTTCAGCCACACGTCGCAGCCCCAGTACAGGTACCTGGCCATCGACATGTCGTAGTCGGGCAGGAACACGACACGGTGGCGCACCCCGGCGTCGTCGGCGAAGCGCACGATCTGCTGGATGAGAGCCTTGCCGCCGTCATCGGCGGGGTGCGACTTGCCGGCGACGACCAGCTGAACCGGGCGCTGCGGGTGCAGCAGCAGGGCACGCAGCCGTTGTGGATCGCGCAACATCAAGGTGAGCCGTTTGTAGGTCGGCACCCGCCGGGCGAATCCGACCGTGAGCACGTCGGGATCGAACACCGACTCGGTCCACCCGAGCTCGAGGGCTGAGGCGCCGCGCTGCAACCAGGCCGCCCTGACCCGCTCGCGGACCTCGGCCACCAGTGTGGCGCGCAGTCCGCAGCGCAACTCCCACAGCAGCGCGTCGCTGACCGTGTCGAGGGCCTGCCGGCCAACCCCGGCGCCGGCTTCCACATCGCCACCAAGCAGGGCGATCATCTCGCCGGCCGTCCAGGTCGGTCCGTGTACGCCGTTGGTGACCGATCCGATCGGCACCTCCCGCACGTCGAACCCCGGCCACAGTCCGCGGAACATCTCGCGGCTGACCTCGCCGTGCAGCTTCGACACCCCGTTGGCCCGCTGAGCCAGTCGCAGCCCCATGTTCGCCATGTTGAACACGCCGGGGTTGTCCTCCCCGCCGAGGGCGAGCACCCGGTTAACCGGCACCCCTGGTAGCAGGTGCTCATCGGAGAAGTAGTGCCGCACCAGGTCAACCGGGAACCGGTCGATACCGGCGGGGACCGGGGTGTGGGTGGTGAAGACGGTTCCGGCGCGCACCGCGGCGAGTGCCTGGTCGAAGTCGAGGCCGTTGTCGGCGATCAGTTCACGGATCCGCTCGAGGCCGAGGAAGCCGGCGTGGCCCTCGTTGGTGTGGAAGACCTCGGGGCTGGGCAATCCGGCGAGATCGCAGTAGGCCCGCACCGCGCGCACGCCGCCGATGCCGGCAAGGATCTCCTGGCGGATCCGGTGGTCCTGGTCGCCGCCGTAGAGCCGGTCGGTGACTCCGCGGAGGTCCTCGTCGTTGTCCTCGACGTTGGAGTCAAGCAGGAGCAGTGGTACACGACCCACCTGCGCCTTCCAGATCCTGGCGCGCAGCACTCTGCCCTGGGGCACGGCCACGTGCACCAGGATCGGTGCGCCTGCCGGAGCGGTGAGCAGTTCCAACGGCAGTCCGCGCGGGTCGAGCACCGGGTAGTGCTCGATCTGCCAGCCGTCGAGCGACAGCGACTGCCGGAAGTAGCCGGAGCGGTAGAGCAGGCCGACTCCAATCAGCGGCACACCGAGGTCCGACGCCGCCTTGAGATGGTCACCGGCCAGTACGCCCAGGCCGCCGGAATAGTTGGGCAGCGCCTCGGTCACCCCGAACTCCATGGAGAAGTATCCGATCGCGGCGGGCAGTGCGGACAGCTCCGCCTGCCGCTGGTACCAGCGGGGCGCGGTGAGGTACTGGTGCAGGTCCTCGGCGACGGCCCTCGTCCGGCGCAGGAACGACTCGTCGCCGGCCAGCCGTTCCAGGTGGGCGGCCGGACAGTCACTGAGCAGACGCAGTGGGTCGTTGCCGGCCCGCTGCCAGGCCCGCGGATCGACCGCCGCGAACAGCTCCCTGGTTGGCGCGTGCCAAGTCCACCGCAGGTTGGTCGCCAGCTGGCCGAGGGCGGCAAGCGGCTCGGGGAGACTGGCTCGGACGGTGAAGCGGCGGAGGGCTCTCACGGCGGGTGACCCTATCCCGGGGACTCGGTGGGATCGCAGGGCTGTCGGCGAACATCACCGGGTGTGCGCGGTCACAGGGCATGGATTCCGCTGGTCGGGCAGGATGTCGGGCGAGTCTCCACGTGATGGCCGCCAGCCAGGTGTCGACAGCACCAGCCGGCTGGCGGGCTGTGCCCGGTCGACGCGGTGCGTGGTCGGACCGGCGATGAGAGGATAGGAACCGATGAGCGGTCGGCTCGGCATCGACGACGTCACCCCGATGGTCGGTGACGGGCGCTATCCCGCCAAGGCGGTCATCGGCGAACACATCCCGGTGCGGGCCACCGTGTGGCGCGAGGGGCATGACGCGGTCGCGGCCACCGTGCGCTGGAAGGGCCCTTCAGACGCGGCGTCCCGTCGAGCCAGAATGGTCGAACACGGTGTCGACCGATTCACCGCGGCCATCGTGCCCGACACCGAAGGCATGTGGACGTTCCGGGTCGAGGCGTGGAGCGACCCGTGGTCCACCTGGCGACATACCGTCGAAGCGAAGGTCGCCGCCGGTCAGTCGGCCGGAGAGCTGGCCAATGATCTCGAGGTTGGCGCGCGGCTGTTGGAGCGGGTTGGCCGTCGGCCGAGTCGCGCCTCCGACCGCGAGCGTCTGGCCGCCGCCGCGGCCGCGCTGCGGGACACCGCTCGGCCGCTTGTCGAGCGGATCGCCCCCGCCCTGACCGAAGCCGTCGTGACGGTCATGCACGAGTTTCCGGTGCGGGAGCTCGTGACCAAGGGCCGGACGTACCGGGTCTGGGTCGACCGGCCGAGGGCGCTGTACGGCTCGTGGTACGAGTTCTTCCCCAGGTCGACCGGCGGGGTCGACGAGTCGGGTCGTCCGGTGCACGGCACATTCGTGACCGCGGCCAGGGAGTTGGACAGGATCGCGGCGATGGGTTTCGACGTGGTCTACCTGCCGCCCATCCACCCTGTCGGCCGCGTGAATCGCAAGGGTCCCAACAATTCCCTCGTGGCCGGCCCCGACGACGTCGGATCACCGTGGGCGATCGGGTCGGCGGGCGGCGGGCACGACGCGATCGCGGAGGAGCTGGGCACGGCAGCGGACTTCAAGTCCTTCGTGGCGCGCGCCGAGCAGCTGGGCATGGAGATCGCGTTGGACTTCGCGCTGCAGTGCGCTCCGGATCATCCCTGGGTGAGCGCACACCCGGAGTGGTTCACCACCCTGCCGGACGGCACGATCGCCTACGCGGAGAATCCGCCAAAGCGCTACCAGGACATCTACCCGCTCAACTTCGACAACGATCCCGATGGCCTGTACGCCGAGGTGCTGCGCGTGCTCACGCACTGGATCGAGCACGGGATACGGATCTTCCGGGTGGACAACCCGCACACCAAGCCGCCGGACTTCTGGCACCGGCTGATCTGGGAAGTCAAGCGGCGCCATCCTGACGTGCTGTTCCTCGCCGAGGCGTTCACCCGACCGGCCCGAATGTACGGACTGGCCCGGCTGGGTTTCACCCAGTCCTACACCTACTTCACCTGGCGGACCGGCAAGGCGGAACTGACCGAGTTCGTGCACGACCTGCTCGGCCACGTCGACGAGGCACGGCCGAACCTGTTCGTGAACACGCCCGACATCCTGCACTCCTCGCTGCAGCACGGCGGAAAGGCGATGTTCGCCATCCGTGCAGCGCTGGCCGCCACCCTCTCGCCGTCGTGGGGGGTGTACTCGGGTTTCGAACTGTTCGAACACGAACCCGTCCATGAGGGCAGTGAGGAGTATCTCAACTCCGAGAAGTACCAGCTGCGCCCCCGGGACTACGCCACCGCCGCCGCCGAGGGCAAGTCGCTGGAGCCGTGGCTGCGGCGGCTGAACGCCATACGCCATGCGCATCCGGCGCTGTGGCAGCTGCGCACGCTGCGTATCCAGCACGTGGACAACGATGCGCTGATCGCCTACAGCAAAACCGACCCCTCCAGTGGTGACACCGTCGTGTGCGTGGTGAACCTCGATCCGCACAACGCGCAGCACGGCACGCTGTGGCTGGACATGCCGTCACTGGGCATGGACTGGTCCGACCGGTTCGGCGTACGGGACGAGGTGGGCGGGGAGACCTGGGACTGGGGCCAGGCGAACTTCGTGCGGCTCGAGCCATGGCGGGCCGTCGCGCACGTCGTCACCGTCCAACGCGGCTGAGCGAGGGCGCGGTGACCGCCCTCAGCCCATTCCGTGACCAGCTGATGGCCTGGCTGCCCCGGCAGCGCTGGTTCGCCGGCAAGGACCGCGAACTCGGGCGTCTTGACGCCAAGCGGGTAGTCCGGCTGGTCGACGGGGAACCAACTCTGGTGCACGCCGTACTGTCGGCCGGACAGGGCGAGGACCGTGCCGACTACCAGGTGCTGCTCGGACTGCGCCGGATGCTGCCGAAACACTTGGCCCACACCAGGATCGGCGAAGCCGCGGGGTGGGTGTGCTACGAGGCCACCCACGACGCCGAACTGTCCGGGCGCCTGCTGGAGCTGATCGCTCGGGACACCCGGGTCGGCGGCATGCACTTCGCCCCGGAGCGGGATGTGCGGTTGGAGGCCGAACCGTATGCCCGGCCGCTCGGCACCGATCAGTCCAACACCTCCGTCGTGTTCGGCCAGCGGTACATCCTCAAGCTGTTCCGCAGGGTGGTCGCCGGACCCAATCCGGACCTGGAGCTGCACCGCGCGTTGTGGTCGGCGGGGTCCCGACGCATCGCCCGCCCGCTCGGTGCGGTGATCATGACGCCGAGCAGGTCGCAGCGGGAGCCCACCGTACTCGGCCTGCTGCACGGATATCTGCCGTCGGCCGTCGACGGGTGGGCGATGGCGACCGCCAGCGTCAAGGGCGTGCTCACCGGGGGGACCGACGGCGGTTTCGCGGCCGAAGCCGACCTGCTCGGGCAGGCCGTCGGCGAGGTACACGCGGACCTGCGACGGGCGCTCGGGGTCGACGATGCGGATCCGATCCTGCTGAACGAGCTCGTCGATCGGATGCATCACCGGCTGAACTCCGTCGCGGCCTGCGTGCCCGAGCTGGCCCCGCTGGCCGGCCCGATACGTGCGGCCTTCGAGCGGGTCCGCGACGAGGGCGGACCGTTCGAGTGCCAGTACGTCCACGCAGACCTGCACCTCGGCCAGGTGCTGCGAACCACAGACGGATGGATCCTGATCGACTTCGAGGGCGAGCCGTGGGCACCGCCCGCCGAGCGCAACGCGCGCCGCTCGCCGCTGCTCGACGTGGCGAGCATGGCGCGGTCCTTCGACTACGCGGCACAGCAGGCGATTGCCGGCCGGCCGGGCGACCGCCTTCTCGCGGCGCGGGCGCTGGCGTGGAGCGAGCGCAGCCGGCGCGCGTTCTGCGACGGCTATGCCAAGGTAGGACCCGATCCTCGTGAACAGGCCACACTGTTACGGGCGCTCGAACTGGACAAGGCGGTGTACGAAGTCGGCTACGAACATGGCAACCGGCCCGACTGGCTGCCGGTTCCGCTGGCGTTCATCGCCAGAATCTGCGGGATAAGGAGTGAGTCGTGACGAGCTGCGCACCTGCCGCCGATCAGACGGCGCGACTGTTGTCCGGAGAGCACCACGATCCACATTCACTGCTCGGCGCACACCCGCACGCCGACGGCACGGTGATCCGCGCGCTGCGGCCGGGCGCGCGCGGTGTCTCGGTGCTGATGGGCGATGCCCGCCACGAGTTGTCCCCCGTCGCGGACGGCCTGTTCGCGGCGGTCGTCCCGCACGAGCCCGGCGACTACCGGCTCGAGGTCGACTACGGCGACGGTGATGTCGTGCTCGCCGACGACCCGTACCGGTGGCTGCCGACCATTGGCGAGCTCGACCTGCACCTGATCAGCGAGGGCCGGCACGAACGGCTGTGGGAGGTGCTCGGGGCGCACCGCCGGTGCTACGAGACACCAGGTGGCCCGGTCGAGGGCACCTCCTTCGCCGTCTGGGCACCGAGCGCGCGGGGCGTGCGGGTGTGCGGCGACTTCGACGGTTGGGATGGGCGCGCGAATCCCCTGCGCTCGTTGGGATCGTCGGGTGTGTGGGAGGTTTTCCTGCCCGGGGTTCCCACCGGCAGCCAGTACAAGTTCCGGCTGCTCGGCCAGGACGGTCGGTGGCACGAGAAAGCCGATCCGCTCGCCTTCGCCACCGAGCTGCCGCCGGCGACCGCGTCGGTCGTGTACCAGTCGGAATACATCTGGCACGACGAGGGGTGGCTGACCGCCCGGGACCGGTCGGAGCCTCTGCGCCAGCCGGTGAGCATCTACGAGGTGCACCTCGAGTCATGGCGGCGCGGTCTTGGCTACCGTGAACTCGCCGAGCAGTTGGCCGACTACGTCGTCGACGCCGGGTTCACTCACGTCGAACTGCTTCCCGTTGCCGGACATCCCTTCGCCGGCTCGTGGGGATATCAGGTGACCTCGTACTACGCTCCGACGCCAAGGCTGGGAACTCCCGACGAGTTCCGGTACTTCGTCGATCACCTGCACCAGCGCGGGGTCGGCGTGATCGTGGACTGGGTGCCGGCGCATTTCCCGCGCGACGAATGGGCGCTGGCCCGCTTCGACGGAACCCCGCTCTACGAGCACGCGGACCCGCGCCGCGGCGAGCACCCCGACTGGGGCACCTACGTGTTCGACTTCGGTCGCAACGAGGTCCGCAACTTCCTCGTGGCCAACGCGCTGTACTGGTTCGAGGAGTTCCACGTCGACGGGCTGCGAGTCGACGCCGTGGCCTCGATGCTGTACCTGGACTACTCCCGGCACGACGGGCAGTGGGTGCCCAACGCCAAGGGAGGGCGCGAGAACTTGGACGCCGTACGGTTTCTGCAGGAACTCAACGCGACTGTCTACAAGCGATACCGAGGCGTCATGATGATTGCCGAGGAGTCCACCGCATGGCCGGGGGTCAGCAGGTCGACGCATCTGGGCGGGCTGGGCTTCGGCCTGAAATGGAACATGGGGTGGATGCACGACACGCTGCGCTACCTCGGCCACGACCCGGTGCACCGGGCGTACCACCACAACGAGATGACGTTCTCGCTGATGTACGCCTGGAGCGAGAACTTCGTACTTCCGCTGTCCCACGACGAGGTGGTGCACGGAAAGGGCTCCCTGTGGGCACGGATGCCAGGCGACGACTGGAACAAGGCGGCCGGCCTGCGGTCCCTGCTGGCCTACATGTGGGCCCACCCCGGCAAACAGCTGCTGTTCATGGGCGGGGAGTTCGGCCAGGCCGGGGAGTGGTCCGAACGAAGATCGCTGGACTGGCACCTGCTGGAGTCGCCGCTGCACTGCGGAATACGCAAACTGGTCACCGACCTGAACAGGGTCTACCGGGAGCGGGCCGCGCTGCACACGCTGGACACCGACCCGGCCGGATTCTCCTGGATCGACGCCAACGATGCCAACGGCAACGTGCTGTCGTTCCTGCGACACGGCGACGACGGCTCGGTGCTGGCCTGCGTGGCCAACTTCGCCGGCATGCCGCATCGCGACTACCGGATCGGTCTGCCCAAGACCGGAGTCTGGCGTGAGGTCGTCAACACCGACTCGCCGGTCTACGGCGGTTCGGGCTGGGGCAACCTGGGTGAGGTGGACGCCACCGCCGCGCCGTGGCATGGGCGACCCGCCTCGGCGGTGCTGCAGCTTCCCCCTGCCGGCGTGATTTGGCTGGTGCCGGAGGATTCGGGCTGACCTGCGCCAGCGGAGTCGCCGCGCCCGAACACGCAACGAACGCTGAGGCCACCGTCGGGGTTGGGGCGCGCGTGCAATGCGCCGCCATGCGCTTCGACGATCGACCGCACGATGGACAGTCCGAGTCCGGCTCCTCCGTCGGAACGGACGCGGTCGGCGTGTAACCGCCGGAAGGGCTCGAATAGAGCGGGAACGGCTTCCTCGGGGACGGTCGGACCGGTGTTGGTCACCGTCAGGCCGGTCGAGTCGGCGCACACGGCGACCGTCCCGCCTTGGAGGTTGTGGCGGATCGCGTTGTGCACCAGGTTGGTGACCAGGTGGCACAGCAGCACGGGATCGCCCAGGGTGGTCAGAGGTCTGATCTCCGTCTCGACGGTGACATCCCGGTTCTCCGCGGTCGTCGCCAGGTCGCGCACGACGTTGGTGACCAGTTCGGCCATGTCGACGGATTCGCGGCGGGTCAGCCCACGATCACTGGTCGCCAGAAGCAGCAGGCTGTCGATCAGGTGCTCGCTGCGGCGGTTGACCGTGAGCAGCTGGTCTCTGACCGCGACGATCTTGTCAGGGTCCTGGGGCGGTTCCTCGAGTTCGATTTGGAGTGTGGCACGGCTGATCGCCAGTGGGGTGCGCAGTTCGTGTGCCGCGTTGGCGATGAATCGCCGCTGGCTGTCGAAGGCGGCGTCCAGACGCCCGAGAAGCGCGTCGAAGGTGTCGGCCAGCTCCTTGAGTTCGTCGGCGGGTCCGTCCAGAGCAATACGTTCGTGCAGGTTGTTCGCTGAGATGCGGCGGGCCGACGCGGTCATCCGGTGGACGGGACGCGGCGCCCTTCCCGCCATCCACCACCCAAGACCGATGGCCACCACGACCATGACCGCCAGCGACAGCACCGAGTCGACCAGGAGTTCGTTGAGCAGCGCGTCGGAGAAGCTGCTGGTCTTGGTCAGTGGCAGCATCTTGTCCGTTGGCGAACTGGTCGCCGCCGGGCAGGGCAGGCCGAGATCGGACCGACATGCGGGCAACTCGGCGATGACGATCGCGCCGATCTTTCCGGGAAGGCGGCTCTGCACGAGCAGATAGGTCAGGCTGATGACCACGACACCGGCCGCCAGGGTCACCAGGCCGTACAGTAGGGCGAGCCTGGTTCTCGCCCTTGGCCGAAATAGGCGGCGAACCGGGGAGCGACTCATATCCGGTACCCGACGCGTGGCACGGTCTCGATCAGCGGTGGAGCACCGAGTTTGGCGCGGAGTTTGCTGACGGTGACCCGCACCGCGTTGGTGAACGGGTCGGTGTTGGCGTCCCATATCTGGTCCAGGATCTGCTCGGTACTGACGACGACGCCGGGGTTGGTCATGAGGACCTCCAGCACACCGAACTCCTTCGGTGACAGGCGTAGATGCCGTCCATCTCTGGACGCCTGGTGACGCGGCAAGTCGACCATCACACCGCGGTGCTCGAGGACCGGAGCGGTGGCTGGCTGGGCGCGCCGTGCCAGTGCCCTGACCCTGGCCACCAGTTCCGGGTACTCGAACGGCTTGCCGAGATAGTCGTCGGCGCCAAGATCGAGCCCGGCCACCCTGTCGTCCAGGGTGGTGGAAGCGGTGAGCATGAGCACCCTGCTGTGGCCGCCCTCCAAGACGATCCGTCGGCAGATGTCGTCGCCGCGTACGCCGGGCAGGTCACGGTCGAGCACCAGCACGTCATAGGGATTGACCGCGAGTAGCTCCAGTGCCTCGTCCCCGGTGTAGGCCACGTCGACGGCCATCGACTTTCGGCGCAGGCCGGTCGCCACCTGGTCAGCCAGCAGTGCTTCGTCCTCGACGACCAGTACCCTCATCAACCCTCCTGGAGCGCGCGGTGCTTATCTCTAACACAAAATTGGTTTCGAAAACATAAACGACTTCAGAAACGTTTTCGCAACCGGTGTCCCACTACCTTCAGCTCCCGCAACACACCGCTGTCGACAGCCCGCCGGCAGTAACGAAACTGGGAGTATTTCCATGTCTTTCTCACGAATCACCAAGATCGCCGCCATCGGAGCCTTCGCCGTCGCCATCCCCCTGGCGATCGGAGCACCCGCATTCGCCACGACACCACCAGATGCCCATCAGACCGTCGCACACCACCTCACGGCACACCAGCCGAACAAGAGAATTGTTTTCTTCCGTGACGGACTAGGCCCGACCCAAATCGCCGCCGTCGACGCCGCAGCGGATGGCGCGAAGGCGGCGCTGCGAGACTACGAAACGCGGACGGGCGCCTTCTGCAGCAGCGACATCGTCGGCCCAATCACTGCCAACCAGGTCGGACCCCAGCTGTGGCATGCCACCGCCCAGCTGACCGCGGAGTGCTCAGCCTGATCCGCACCCACCATCGATCAGTTCTGAACGCCACCATCGAAAGGATCTCCATGTCTTTCTCACGAATCACCAAGATCGCCGCCATCGGAGCCTTCGCCGTCGCCATCCCCCTGGCGATCGGAACACCCGCATTCGCCACGACATCAACAGATGCCCATCAGACCGTGGCACACCAACCGAACAACAAGGTCATCGTCACCTTCACCGCCGACGCGGACGGCCCAACCGCGCACTCCGCAGTCGATGCCGCCAAGTTCGGCATCGATGTGAAAATCAAGAACTACCAGTATGCGACCGGCGGGATCTGCGTGGTCCCGACGTCGTATCCGGTGGTAGCAACCCAGATCGGACCCGAATTGTGGCACGCAACCGCCACCGTGACGGCCACCTGCACACGCTGATCCAAGTACGACAGGGTGGGGGCCCGGACCGACGTCTCGCCCCCACCCTTGCTTATGCTTGCTGGACGGGGCGAACCGCGACGTCCGAAGCCGTCAGGAGAGAGTGGGGAGACGACGTGACACAGGTGCGTCCCTTTCGCAGCGTCACTCCCCCTGACCAGATAGACGACCTGCGCGAGCGGCTGGCGCACACCCGGCTGGCGCCCGCATTATCGGGTCCTGAGTGGACATGCGGCACACCGCCCGGCTACTTGGCCGAACTGCTGACGTACTGGCGCGAGGATTTCGACTGGTTCGCCGCCGAGCGCCGGCTCAACGAACTGCCGCAGTTCCTAGCCGAGGTGGGCGACTGCACACTGCACTTCGTGCACGCGAGGGGTGTCGGCTCGCGGCCGTTCCCGCTGCTGTTCACCCATGGCTGGCCCGGTTCGTTCTGGGAAGTACACAAGATCATCGGTCCGCTGACCGATCCGGAGGCATACGGCGGTGATCCCGCCGACGCCTTCGACGTGATCGCCCCCAGCCTTCCCGGTTACGGGTTCTCGCCGCATCCCGGACGGCCTGGACTGAGCCCGAAGGCCGTCGGTGACCTGTTCGACCGGCTGATGGTCGAGGTGCTCGGCTATCCGCGTTATGGCGCACAGGGCGGCGACTGGGGCGCGGTGGTCACCACCTGCCTCGGCCGCTACCACGAGCGGACGGTGGCGGGTATCCACCTGAACATGGCGGCGGCGAGGCCTGTGCTCAACGAGGAGTCCGCACCGCTGAGTCCAGCCGAGCAGGAGTTCGTCGACAGCCAGGCCTCGTGGCGCGCCGAGGAGGGCGGCTACGCGCACATCCAGGGAACCAGGCCAGCGACGCTGGCCGCCGGCCTGTCCGACTCCCCCGCCGGGCTCGCGGCGTGGATCGTGGAGAAGTTCCGCGCCTGGAGCGACTGCGGCGGCGACGTGGAGTCAACGTTCAGCAAGGACGATCTGCTGACCACCATCACGCTCTACTGGCTGACCAACACCATCGGCACCTCCATCCGGCTGTACTACGAGGCTCACCAGGACCGGGCGAACTCACCGATTCAACCCTGCTATGTCGGGACACCGACCGGATTCGCCAGCTTTCCGCGGGAACTGTCCGTGCCGCCGAAACAGTGGGTGGAGCGCGCGTACAACCTGGTGCGATTCACCGAGTTCGACCGGGGCGGCCACTTCGCGGCGCTGGAGCGACCCGACGCGCTCGTGCACGAGATCAGGGAATTCTTCCGCCCGCTGCGGCAGGGTTGATCCGGACGGCGAACGCGGCATGCGGATCCCGCTCGACCACATCGAGCACGCCGGCCCGTAACATCTGAGCACGTGCATGAGATCGCGGTCTTCAGCGGCAGCGCCCATCCCGAACTCGCGGCGAAAATCTGCGCGTACCTCGGTGTCCCGATCTGGCCGGTGCGCACCCAGCGCTTCGCCAACGACTGCCTCGAAGTGCAGTTGCAGGCCAACTGTCGGGAACGGGACGTGTTCCTCATCCAGCCCCTGGTACCACCGGTCCAGGAGAACCTGGTCGAACTGCTGCTGATGCTCGACGCGGCGCGCGGCGCGTCGGCCGCGCGGACCACTGCGGTGATCCCGCACTACTCCTACGCACGTTCGGACAAGAAGGACATGCCGCGGGTGTCGGTCGGCGGCAGGCTGGTGGCCGACCTGCTGGCGACCGCGGGCGCGAGCCGGGTACTGACCATGACCCTGCACTCGCCGCAGGTGCACGGCTTCTTCAGTGTGCCCGTTGACCACCTGCATGCTCTTCGCGAACTGACGACTCACTTCCGCGAGTACGATTTGGACAACGCGGTGGTGGTCTCGCCCGACCTCGGCAACGCCAAGCCCGCAGCCGCCTTCGCCAAGATGGTCGGGGTGCCCGTCGCCGCCGGCGCCAAGCAGCGGTTCGCCGACGACAAGGTCGCCATCAGCTCGATCATCGGTGACGTAGAAGGCCGGGACGTGATCGTGCTCGACGACGAGATCGCCAAGGGCAGCACGGTGATCGAGCTAGTCGAGCGACTGCGGGAACGGCATGCGCGGTCGATCCGCGTCGCGTGCACCCACGGCCTGTTCACCGACGGGGCCACCGAACGGATCGGCGAGCTGCCGGAAGTAACCGAGATAGTCTGCACCGACACCGTGCCGATCGGCAGGGACAAGCGACGGGACGGACTCACCGTTCTTTCGGTCGCGCCGGCGCTGGCGGAGGCCATCCGACGAATCCACAATGGAGAATCGGTCAGCGCGTTGTTCAACACCTGAACCGCCAAGGCGGCCTGTGGGGCACACTGGATGGATGCGGTGCCGGGACGGAATCTGTGCGACGGCACTGTCGTTCGCCATGATCACCACGGCGTGCACTGCCGTGGTGACGCCGGGTACGGCGGTGGCCAGAGACTCGGTGCTGTCCTCGTCGGTGGACCCCTCGTTCGTCCACGGAACCGACGGTGGCGACACCGATCGGCTCGCCGCCACCGCGATCACCGACATCCAGGCGTTCTGGCGGGAGAGTTTCCCCACCCTGTCCGGCGGGACGTGGACGGACCTCTCCGGCGGGGTGTTCTCCGCCGACACCATCGACCAGAAGGCCACACCGCCGCCCTGCACGGGACGAGCCTCGGAGATCGAAGGCAACGCCTTCTACTGCGCCCGGAGCGATTCGATCGCCTGGGACCGGGCCTCCCTGCTTCCGGTGCTGCGGGACCGCTTCGGCGACGCGGCGGTCGTCCTCGTACTGGCGCACGAAATGGGGCACGCGGTCCAGAGCAGGTCCGGTCTCACCCCCGAGGTGGCGCAGGCCGACCCGCGGCGCTATCCGACGATCCTGGTCGAGACCATGGCCGACTGCTACGCCGGAGCGTTCGTACGCTCGGTGACTGACGGCAAGTCGCCCCATCTGCGAATCGACGCGAGGCAACTGGACAGGGCGCTGAGCGCCCTGGTCAGCTTCCGCGACCCTGCCGGAACCCCGCAGTCGTCCGCCAGCGCGCATGGCGACGCGTTCGACCGCGTCTCGGCCTTCCAGGACGGCTATCAGCAGGGCACGCGGACGTGTTTCGGCATGACGGTGACCAACCAGAGGTTCACCCAGCGCGGCTTCGCCAGCGGCAAGGATCTGGCTACCGGAGGCAACCTCACACTCGCCGACCTACTCGGCCTGATCACGCCCGACCTCCGCGGCTACTTCGGGCGCATCGTCGTCGCGGCCGGGCGACCGTGGACCGCTCCCCCGGTCACCCAGACCGACCGCACGCCCACCTGCTCAGGCGCAGACCAGGGGCCCGCCGCGTTCTGTGCCGACCGCCATTCGATCGTGCTCGGCACCCGGGGCGACACCCCCGCTCTGGTCTCGGACATCGGCGACTACGCGATCGGCACGCTGGTCGCGAGCCGGTTCGGGCTCGCCGCGCTGGCGGCGCTCGGCAAGCCGGTGCGGGGCGCGGACGCCGGACGGCAGGCGGTCTGTCTCGCGGGCTCGTACACCGCCTCGCTGCTGGCGTCTCCGGGCCCCACTGACCTCACCCTTACCCCCGGTGACCTGGACGAGGCCGTGCAGCTGCTACTCGGCCACGACTTCGCCGCGAGGGACGTTGCCGGTCACGCCACCCTGACCGGATTCGCGCGGGTGAGCGCCTTCCGCGCCGGTTTCCGCGAGGGCCACACGGCCTGCGGGGTCTGAGCACTGGCCGAACAGGAAGCGGCGCAACGTCCGATTCGTTCAAGACCAGACCGCCGGAGGGTGCTTACCGTGCGGTCATGACACCTCGTTTCGCGGTTATCGAACTAGCCGTGGCCGACATGGCCGAGTCGCTGGCGTTCTATCGCCGGCTCGGACTGCACATTCCCGCCGACGGCGACACACAGCCGCACACCGAAGCACTTCTGCCAGGCGGGCTGCGGATGGCCTGGGACACCGTTGACACGATCCGCTCCTTCGATCCCGGATGGGCGCCGGCGGCCGGCTCTTCCCGCGTCGGGCTCGCCTTCGACTGCGGCTCCCCGGCCAGGGTCGACGAGGTCTACACCGAACTCGTCGAGGCCGGATATCAGGGCCACAAGCAACCCTGGGACGCATTCTGGGGCCAGCGCTACGCCGTCATCCACGACCCCGACGGCAACAGCGTGGACCTGTTCGCTACCCGAGGAGCTGAGTGAGCGCAACGCCGGCCAGCGCCCTCACCTCCCTCGACAGATGTGCCTGGTCCGCATAGCCGGTGGTGGCCGCCACCTCGGCCAGCCCGGTGCCGCTCCGGGCGGCGACCAGCGCACGCCGCATTCGGAACACCCTGGCCAGGGTCTTTGGGCCGTAGCCGAAGGCGGCGAGGCTGCGCCGGTACAACTGCCGGTCGCTGAGCCCGACCTCGTCGGCCACGGCGGCCACCGAACGGCCGGCCGACAAACCGGCCACAACGGCACTCACGAGACGGTCGGCCGGGGTGTCCCGGCCGCGAAGGCTGGCCGCCGCGATCTCCTCCAGCGCGGTTCCCGGATCGGCCGCCTCGGCGACCCGCTCGGCAAGGCGCCTGACCTGGTGGCCACGCCACAACGCCGACAGCGGTATCCGCTGGTCGGTGAGGCGGTTGGCCGGCACACCGAGTACGACTGGACCCGTCCCGGGTGCGAACCGCAAGCCCACGACCGTGCCGGCGGCACCGGCCACCAGGCGTGCGGTGGTGTCCGGGCCGGCCACGACGAGCCGGCCACCGATCCAGAGCAGATCCAGGCAGCCGTCGGGAAGCACCCGGTGGGCCGCGTCCGCCTCGATCACCTCATTGACCCAGACAAAGGACCCGGCGATCGCGGCTGCCCTCTCCCGGTACATGCCGACAGCATCGCATCGGTGCCCGACAGCTGCCGGATTCGCATACGCGAAGACTATGGGGCGGGTAGGGTGCCCAGCACGTCAGAGCCGCGTAACCAGCGCTGGGGCCTGGCGCATGCAATCAAGTGGGGTAGCACGGAATGAACATCGAAAGTCCGCGTCACGCGGTGACGCCTCTCGTGATCGCAGTCGGGCTGCTCGCGGCCTGCTCGACCCCGGTGGCCGGCAAGGCGTCGCCGCTGGGCGCACTCGACCCCGGCTCGGTCGCCGGCCTCGCGGTGACCAACGGCCCGAGCGGCCCGCGCGCGGGAGCCCCCGACACCGGCCTGACCGCCGAGGGATCCGACGGCGGACAGATGGACCGACTCGCACTCAACACCATCTCCGATGTGGACGACTACTGGGCGGAGCAACTGCCCAAGGTGTTCAACACACAGTTCCGCCCCGTCGACCGGCTGAACTCCTACGACTCGGACGGGCCGGCCCGGGAGCTGTGCGAGACGAGCACCGCGCGTCTGGTCAACGCGTTCTACTGCAACGTGGACAACAGCGTGTCGTGGGACCGCGGCGAGTTGCTTCCCCAGCTGACCCAGGCCTTCGGCCCGCTGTCGGTCACGATGGTGTTGGCCCACGAAATGGGCCACGCGATCCAGTACCAGCTCGGGCCGGCCAGTGGCGTCAGCAAGTCGACTCCAAGCATCGTGCTGGAACAGCAGGCGGACTGCTATGCCGGCGGGTTCTTCCGTTACGTGGCCGAGGGCAAGGCCAAGCACTTCGAGATGTCCACCGGCGACGGCCTGAACAAGGTGCTGGCCACCACCTTCTCCGTGCGCGACCCGGCCGGCGGCTCGTTCAAGGACCAAACGGCCCATGGCAGCGCCTTCGACCGCGTCTACGCCTTCCAGGCCGGGTTCACCGACGGACCCAAGCGGTGCGCGCAGATCAACCAGTCCGAGATCACCAAGCGGGCTACCGAATCGACCTTCCTCACCGAGAAGGACCGGAATCAGGGCGGCAACGAGCCAATCAACGAGAAGAACCTTGAGGTCATCGAGCAGGCACTCAAGGACGTGTTCGGCAAGAAACTCACCACAACTCCGACGTTCGGCGCCTCGGCACGGGCGTGCTCGGACGCGCAGACCACGTCACCGGCCTCCTACTGCCCGTCCACCAACATGATCTCCTTGGACGTGCCCAAGCTGACCGAGATCGGCACGCCACCCGTGCGGGGACAAGGCACCGGCATCGGCGACTTCGCCGCGTTCGGCGAGATCGTCTCGCGCTACGCGTTGGCCGTGCTGAAGTCGGCCAACCTGTCGCTGACCGGCACCAGCGCGGCGCTGCAAACAGCCTGCCTCGTCGGCGCCTGGGGAGCGGCCATGAAGCTCCCCTCCGGCAAGAAACAACCCGACTCGGGCAAGGCCGCTCTGACCGCCGGCGATCTGGACAAGGCAATCGCCGAGCTACTGCGCGACAACAGCCTCATCGCCGCCGACGTCGACGGCAAGCCGGCCGCCGCCGGGTTCGCCAGGGTCGAGGCCCTGCGAATCGGCTACCTGCAGGGCATGGACACCTGCACCCAGCAGTTCTCCTGACCACAACGGCGGGCGGGATCCGGCACGTGTCTCAGAACAGGGCGCTCGCCAGGTTCCGCCGCGCTGCCGCGACCCGTTCGTCGTCGGCGGGGAACAGCCCGAACAGTTCGACGAGGTGTTCCCTGGCTTTGTTCCTGTCCTCGCCGGCGCTGCGGCGCACGGTCTCCACGAGGCGGTCGAACGCCTGCTCGACCCGCTGTTGGGCCAACTCGGCGTCAGCGGCCGCGAGCTGCGCGCCGACGTCGTCGGGGGCGGCGTCGGCCACGGCGATCGAGGCGGGATCAGCGGCTTCGGCACGGGCGGTGAAGCGGACCTGCGCCAAGGCCGCCTTCGCTTCCTCGTTGCCCGGTTCCGCGTCCAGGATCTGCTGGTAGGCGGCTTCGGCCGCGGCGAAGTCACCCCGCTCGAAGGCCTCCTCGGCAGCGACGAACCTGGGATCCTCCACCGGCTCCGCCTCGGGCTCGGCACCGCCGGCACGCTCGGCCGCCGCGATACCGGGCAGCTGGTCACGAAGGGCGTCGATCAGGCTGTCGATCCACTTCCTGATCTCCGGCTCGGGAAGCGCACCGGCGAAGGCATCCACCGGCTGGCCGCCGGCGATGGCCACCACGGTCGGGATGGACTGCACGCCGAAGACCTGGGCGATGCGCGGATTGGCGTCCACGTCGATCTTGGCGAGGATCCAGGTGCCGCCGGCGGCGCTGGCCAGCCGTTCGAGCACCGGCGACAGCTGCTTGCACGGGCCGCACCAGGTCGCCCACAGGTCGACGATCACCGGGACCTCAAGCGACCGTTCGAGCACCTCCTCCTGGAAGGTGCCCTCGGTGACGTCGATGATCCACGGGCTGCCGCCGGCGTTCCCGCCGTGCTGACCACTTGGCTGGCTGGTGGACGGCCGGCTGGCAGCCTCGCTGCGGGCCTTGAGGGCCGACAGGTCGACAGCACCGGCGAGCGCCGCGGACAGTGCCGCACTCTGGCGAGGATTGGACCTTGTCACGCTTCCATCCTGACACGAAGTCGAACACCGTAACCAAGGAGGCCACCTACTCGGCGAGGTAACGCTCGACCCGTTCCACCTTGGCGTGCAGCTGGTCGTCGTGCCCCGGTCGGATGTCGGCCTTGAGCACCAGCGACACCCTCGGCGCCCTGGCCTGGACGGCCTCGACGGCACGTCTGACGACGTCCATCACCTCATCCCAGCTCTCGCCCTCGATGGTGGTGAACATGCTGGTGGTTTCGTTGGGCAGCCCGGAATCCCGCACCACGCGGACCGCTTCGGCCACCGCCTCGGCCACACTGTCGGATTCCCCGCCGAGCGGGGACACGCTGAACGCGACCAGCACGGTGCCTCCCAGTCATCATGACCGACCAAGTCATCATGGCCTCACAACGCCGAGCCTAGTGCTAACGTCGCAAGCCATGCCGAACTCGCCGCTGCCGTTCGATCCCATCGAGCGCGCGGCCGCGCTGTGGGAGGAACGGGTCGGCCCCTCGGGCGCGATGGCCGCCGTGACCAGCGTCATGCGGGTACAGCAGATCCTGCAGTCCGCGGTGGACGGCGCGCTGCGGCCGCACGGGCTGACCTTCGCCAGGTACGAAGCGCTGGTGCTGCTCGGCTTCTCCCGGCGGGGCAGTCTGCCGATGCGGGTCATGGGAGAACGGCTGCAGCTGCACCCCACAAGCGTGACCAACATCGTGGACCGACTGGAGGCCGACGGCCTCGTCAAACGGATCCCGCATCCGTCGGACCGCCGAACCACCCTCGTGGAGATCACCGAGGTGGGCGGGCACGTGCGCGAGGCGGCCACCGTGGCGGTGTCCGCGATGAACCTCGGCCTCAAGGGTCTGACGGAACGGCAGACCCAGCAACTCTCGGAGCTGCTCACCAAGATTCGGCGAGCGGCCGGTGACTTCGCCGACTGAACGGCTCGTGTCGGCCTCAACTGGCCGGCGCGACCGCCATGTCCAGACGCCGGGTCCGTCGCGCCCAGCGCTCGAACACCAGTGAGCCGAACGGCGGAACGCCGGCGAGCACCGCGAGCACCGTGGTGCGCCGGTCCCAGGCGAGCGGCTTGCGGACCGCGAACACCACGGCCAGGTAGCCAAGGAAGACCACGCCGTGGACCGTCCCGAACACATGCACCCCGAGCTGGTTCCCAGAGCCAAGGTACTTGACGTACATGCCGCTCAGCAGTCCCGCCCAGGAGATCGCCTCGACGACCGCCACGGTGACGAACCGGCTGGCTGGATTCGCGAACATATGACCAGTGTGGTCGGTGATCTGGATCACCGACCACCCGGTGCCGTATGTCCCAGGGCGCCTGAGGACCGCCGCTTCAGCCCAGTGCGATGCTGAACACGTGGAACGTGCCGCCCTTCACATCGCTGGGCAGAGTGATGCCGCTGACCTGCTTGCCCGCGGCGAGGGTGATCGGCTCGGTGGCGAACAGGTACATCGTGAGCTGCTGTGAGGTGCCGCTGTCGGAGTTCCGGTAAGGCATCGTCGCCACGGTCCGGTTGTTGTACGCCACCGGTGCCCCACCGCCGCCGAGCGCCCAGTCGGACAGGCCGACGACTGCCGTCTGCGTGGTTCCGTCCGTGTAGGTGATCGTCAGCGTGCCGGAGCTGTTGCCGTCGCCGGCGGCACCCAGCAGGGACAGCCGGGTGGCGCCCGCGGGCATGGTCAGGTTGACGGTCTGCCCGAAGGCGTCGACGTTGTCGAATTCGCCGACAGGTGAGTTGGGCCAGGTGAAGGTGAGCCCGTCGGAACTGCCCACCGTGCCGCCCGGTTTCACCCCGGCGGCCGCCAGCGCGTTGCTGGAATAGCTCCAGCCGCCACCATCGAAGTTGCCGACAGGCTGGTTGTCGTCAGGCGAGATGCCGACGTTGTTCAGCGCCGCTCGCATGCTTCCCGGCTGCGCGATGAGGACGTCCAGTGTGGAGCCCCGGACAGCGGCACCGTCCGGACCCGTGAAGGCGATCGGGATGTGGTAGTTCGCCTCGGCGGTGCCCGGCGCCACCGACACCGTCACCTTGGTGTCAGCCTTGGCACCGGACCCGGCCGCGATGTCGCCGGATGACGGGGTGAGCGTGAAGCCGGCGGGCGGGCTGGCCACCCAATGCACCTTCGTTCCCCTGCCGGACAGGTCCTGCACACCGACACTCGCCGTTCCCGTGCCAGCGGCCGGCACCACAAGTCGCGCCGGATCGACATAGGTGCGCTGGCCGGCCGCTCCGTCGGTGAACGAGGGAGGCACGTCGCCGGGGGCGGCACCCCACGCGGTGTTCGGCGTGGACTGTGTTGTGAAGTCGAGCGTCCCGCCCGTGTTGGCGAACGACTCTGGAAGCCACGGCTTGGTCCAGTCCTGGCCGTTGACCTTCAGCGAGCCGATGTAGGCCGTCGAGGTGGAAACGCCGGGCGCATTGATCGTGATGCGCTGGCCGCCGGGCCGGGTGATGACGGCACTGGGAAATTCCGGAGTGTTCAGGGTGAGCTCGGCACGGCCGGGAACCTCCGGGTACATGCCGAGTGCGGCCCATACGTACCAGGACGACATCTCACCGAGGTCGTCGTTGCCGACGAGTCCGTCGGGGCCGGCCTTCCAGATCTCCTGGCGGACCCGGTTGATTAGTGCCTGGGTCTTGTACGGGGCGCCGGTGTAGTCGTAGATCCAGGGAGTTTCCAGGGTTGGTTCGTTACCGAGGAAGGCGTGTGCGTCGTGCGGGCCGGCGTTGAGCTTGGTGAAGAACTCGTCGAGCTGGTCGTTGACCGCCTGGTCGCCGCCGAGTGCGGTGATCAGGCCCTGGTAGTTGTACGGCACCATCCACCGGTACTGCGCGGCGTTGCCCTCGGTGTAGCCGTCGGGTGACTCCGCCTTGAACGGACTGGAGAACGAACCGTCCACAGTGCGTGGCTGCAGGTAGCCGGTTGCCGGGTTGTAGAGGTTCTGCCAGTTCTGTGCCCGTTTGATGAAGGTGTCGTAGGTGGCCGAATCTCCCAGTCTGCGTGCCAGCTGTGCGATGGCGAAGTCGGCGCTGGTGTATTCCAGCGTGTCCGAGGCGACACCGGGGACGTAGCCCAGCTTCATGTAGTCGGTGAGCCCCGGTCGTTCCACGTAGCCCTTCGTCGGTTGAGTTGCTCCCCGGACCATGAGCAGCAATGCCCGGTATGCGTCGAAGTCCTTGGCTCCGAACGCGTACACGCTCGACACGATGGCGTGGTAGGGATCGCCGTTCATTACGCCGGTGTAGTCGTTGGCCACCGTCCACCGGTCCCACGACCCTCCCTGCTCGGCGAACCGCATCATGGAGTAGACGATGTCCGACGTCTCCTTCGGCGCGAGCAGGGCGAGCAGCTGCACCTCCGAACGGTAGACGTCCCACCCCGAGAAGTTGGTATAGATCACGTGCCCACCGGTTACCGTGTGCACCTGTCCGTCGAAGCCGGCGTAGCGTCCGTCGACGTCGGAGAACACGTTGGGCTGCAACAGGCTGTGGTAGAGCGCGGTGTAGAAGATGGTCCGCTGGTCGTTGGTGCCGCCGCCGACCTGGATCTGGTTGAGCCGGTCGTTCCACGACTCGCGTGCCGCGGCGGCGACCTGGTCGAACGGCCTGTCACTGTTCTCGGCCTTCAGGTTGGCCAGCGCGCCTTCCGCCGAGGTGAACGAGATGCCGACCCTGGCGTTGACGGTTGCGGACTTCAGTGTGTCGAAGGTGACGTAGGCACCGCTTCCCGGCCCGGACACGGTGGTGTCCAACGGCTCGACCGAACGGGACAGACCGGCGCGCGGAGTCGAACCGTCCCGCGCGACGTTCGGTGCCTTGGCCCGCGATTCGCCGCGGTCGCTGGTCTTGCCCGGTGTCACCGCACCGTTGTGCCACGTTCCGACGGTGGCGAAGTCCTGGTCGAACTGGGCGGTGAAGTAGACCCGGTAGCGGTCGTTGGTGCCGCAGAAGTGGCCGCTGTTGGCGTAGCCGCTGATGGTGTTCTTGCCGATGGTCACCTCGGCGTCGTCGGTGCCCATGATCGAGCCGGAGGTGTTGACCAGCAGCGTGGCCGTGCCCCCGGCGGGGTAGCTGAACCGTCCCGCTCCGGTGCGCTGCGTCGCGGTCAGCTCGACTTTGGCGCCGTTGTCGAGGTTCACACTGTAGGCACCGGCCGTGACCTTCTCGTTGGCGTGCGAGAAGGTGGAGATGTACTTGGCCGGACTGGTCGCCGGCGAGTCGGTGACGTCACCGACGAACGGCATGAACGGGATGTCCTGGTAGGTGTCGCAGCCGGCGCCGGAGAGGTGGGTCAGGCTGAACCCTTTGATCCGGTTGTCCTGGTAGTAGTAGCCACCGTGCTGCAGGGTCACCGTGTCCGGGCTCCACTGCACCATGCCGAACGGCACGTCGGCGCCGGGGAAGGTGTTGGCCGCGCCGCCGCCGGTTCCCATGTCGGCGTCGCCGGGCTGGGTTCCGATGTAGGGATTGACCCATGTGGCAAGGTCCTCTGTTCCGGACGGCGCCGCTGAGGCCGGCGCCGTCCACGACGGCACCGCGAGCCCCAGCGCAGCGACGAGTACCACACCGGCCCGCCGTGCGTGTCCGCGCGACCGGCGCCGGTCGGACGTGCTGCGCCACCTGGATGTCTCGTTCATGGTCCGGTCGCCTCCCAAGGCCTGCGTCGACCAACGGACGGGCTGTGACTGAGCCTGACAACCTTGTCCACTGGACGGGTCTGCCCACCCAATCATGGGAACGACGCTGCGGCCGCATCCCACGCGCGTCAAGGCACGATTTCCACCTTGTCCGATTTCGGACAGCCAGTGTCAGCCACCTGGACTAGCAGAAGGTGGCCCCGCACCCGGCCCGGCCCTCGCCGTGACGTCAGCCAGTTGGCGGCATTGACAACAGGGCCCCTGCCGGAGTGAGATCACGTGCATTATGACAACGTTGTCTAGCCATCGAGCCGGCTCCGCGTCCGGTCCTGTTCGCCGCGCCACCATGAGTGATGTGGCGCGACTGGCTGACGTCAGCATCAAGACGGTCTCCCGTGTGGTCAACGACGAACCGGGCGTACACCCGGCCACCGCGGAGCGCGTGCTCGCCGCGATCGACCAGCTCGGCTTTCGACGCAATCTGAGTGCCCGCAACCTGCGCCGCGGATCGTCGACCGGCATCATCGGCATGGTCCTCGAGGACGTGGCCAACCCCTTCTACTCCGGCATCACCCGGGCCGTCGAGGAGGTCGCCCGACAGTTCGGCCGGCAGGTGCTGACCGGTTCCTCCGACGGTGACGCCGACCGGGAGCGCGAACTGGTCGGGGAGTTCTGCGCGCGCCGCGTGGACGGAGTGCTCGTGGTACCGGCGGGACTTCGGCACGGCTATCTCGTTCCGGAGATGCGGGCGGGCACGCCGGTCGTGTTCCTCGACCGCCCCGCCGGGGACGTCGTGGCTGACATGGTGCTGGTGGACAACATCGGCGGCACCGTGCTCGCGGTGCGGCACCTCGCCGCACACGGCCACACCAGGATCGCCTTCCTCGGTGACTCACCGGACATCTTCACGGCGGGGGAACGGCTGCGTGGATTCCGCGAAGGCTGCGTACGGGCGGGAATCGGCTATGACGAGGAGCTGGTCGCGATGGGGCCGCACGACGAGCGCAGCGTCGCCGACGCGCTGCGCCGGATCGACGCCGGCCACCGTCCGGCCACGGCGGTGATCAGTGGCAACAACCGGATCACCGTCAACCTGCTACGGGTGCTTGCTGGCCGCCCAAACCGCCCGGCGGTGGTGGGCTTCGACGACTTCGAGCTGGCCGATCTGCTCACCCCGCCGGTGACCGTGATCGCCCACGACGCCGCCGTCATCGGTAGGACCGCCGCGGAACTGCTGTTCTCCAGGATGGACGGGGACAGCGCACCGCCGAGGAGGGTGGTCCTCCCGGTGCGACTCATCACCCGGGGGTCGGGAGAGGTGCGGCCATGACAGGCTCGATCGGACCCGTGCGGCTGGAGCCCAACCAGCCAAGGCACTTCTACCGCGGCGGCGGGTCCATCGCCGGGCTACGCGGTCTGCCTGTCACAACGGAGTTCGGCCCGGAGGACTGGGTCGGATCGACCACGACACGGTTCGGCCACGACTTGGCGGGTCTTTCCTCGCTACCCGATGGGACGCTGCTTCGTGACGCGGTCGCCGCCGATCCGGTTTCCTGGCTCGGCACCGAGCACGTCGCCGCGTTCGGTTCGGACACCGCGCTGCTGGTCAAACTGCTCGATCCCGCACAACGGCTGCCGGTGCACTGCCACCCCGATAACTCCTTCGCCGCGAAACACTTCGGCTGCAGGCACGGCAAGACCGAAGCCTGGATCGTAGTCGGCACGAGCGGCCGCGGGTCCGCCGTCCACATCGGGTTCCGCCAGGACGTGGATGCCGCGACCGTCGAGCAGTGGGTCCGCGGTCAGGACAGGACCGCGATGCTGGGCGCACTCAACACGATCCCGGTCGCACCGGGTGACGCCGTGTTCGTGCCAGCGGGACTGCCGCACGCGATCGACGGCGGCGTGTTCCTCGTCGAGCTGCAACAGCCGACCGACTTCTCGATCACCTTGGAGTGGCGCGGGTTCCTCGACGACCCGGATTCCTGGCATCTCGGCCTCGGCGGCGAGGTCGCGTTGCGCTGCGTCGACCGCTCCGGTTGGTCGGTGGACCGTCTGTCCTCGCTTATCCGGCACACCGCCGACCGCCGCACCGGAGTCGTCGAGCTGATCGGCAACACCGACTTCTTCCGGGCGGACCGGCTGCACACCGACTCGCCGGTCGAAATGGACCCGTCCTTCGCTGTGCTCGTTGTGCTCGAGGGGACCGGTCGGCTGCGCGCCGAACACGGCGGTACCACAGAACTGCGCAAGGGTGACACGCTCGTGCTGCCCCACTCCGCGGGACAAGCCACAGTGGACGGAGGAGCCGTGGCGGTCAGATGCCGCCCGCCGGCTCCGAAGGGAGGAACATGAGCGAGCCGCTGCTGCAAGCACGATCGCTGGTCAAGCACTACGGTGGCGTCGAGGCACTCCGCGGTGCCTCGTTCGAAGCCAGTGCCGGCGAGGTCGTCGCGCTGATCGGTGACAACGGCGCCGGCAAGTCCACCATGGTCAAATGCCTTTCCGGTGCCGAGCAGCCGGACTCCGGCGAGATTCTGCTCGACGGGAAGCCGGTTCGGCTGGACTCTCCGACCACAGCGCGCCGCCTCGGCATCGAGACCGTCTACCAGGATCTGGCGGTCGCGCCGGATCTCGATCCGGCGGCAAACCTGTTCCTCGGCAGGGAACTCACACGAGGCGGACTGTTCGGCAAGCTGGGCATGCTGGACAAGGCCACGATGCGCCGAAGGGCCGCGGAGGAGTTCGGCCGGCTCGGCGTGCAACTGCAGAACGTGGACGTGCCTATCGGTGCGCTCTCCGGCGGCCAGCGACAAAGTGTCGCCGTGGCGAGGTCGGTCGTGTGGGCCAGCAAGGTTGTGTTCATGGACGAGCCGACCGCGGCACTCGGTGTCGTACAGCGTGAGCGGGTACTCGACGTGATCAGAAAGGTCAGGGACGCGGGAGTGGCGGTCGTGCTGATCAGCCACAACATGCCCGAGGTGCTTTCGGTGGCCGACCGGGTGGAGGTGTTGCGGCTGGGCACCCGCGTGGCCCGCCTGAACGCCGCGGACGCCACGCTTGAGGATCTCGTCGGTGCCATGACCGGGGCGCTTATCCAGGAGGACGCATGAGTACCGACGACGCACTCTTCCCCGCGGAGGAGAAAACAAGCACCGACGGCGCACTCGCCGAAGCACGTTGTCCCGCTGAGGCGACATCAGCGCAGTCCCCCGCGGAGGAGCTATGAGCCTCGTCAAGGAGTCTGTCGACACTCCTGTCGACATGTCATCGAAGCGCTCGCTGCGCCAGCGGATCGCCGGCGCGAACACGCTGTGGATCGCACTGGTGCTGCTCGCGCTAATCGCCGCGTTCGCCGCGATCAGGCCGGCCGCCGTGCTGACCGTGTTCAACCTGCAGACGACACTGATCGAAACCTCGGTGCTGCTGGTGCTGTCGGTCGGCATGACCTTCGTGATCATCACGTCCGGCATCGACCTCTCCGTGGGCTCGGTGCTGGTGTTCTCCGGAGTCACGTCGGCGCTGACCATGAACGCCCTGAGCGCGAACGGTGACTCGACCAGGGCCGGTTGGGACGTGATCACGGTCGGGCTGCTCGTCGCGCTGGTCAGCGGGGCCGCCTGGGGTCTGCTGAACGGCGTGCTCGTGGCCAAGGCGAAACTCCCCCCGCTGATCGTGACCCTGGGCTCCTTCGGTGCCGCGCTCGGCGCGGGAGAGCTACTGACCGGCGGTTCCGATATCCGTTCCGTGCCCGACGCGCTGGCCACCACCCTCGGCTCGGGAACGTCGTTCGGCGGGGTGCCCAATCTGGTCATCCTGGCGGCGGCCGTAACCGCGGTCGGCGCTTGGTTGCTGGGCACGACCCGCTTCGGCCGCTACACCTACGCGGTCGGCTCCAACGAGG
>JAFAZC010000175.1 GCA_019239965.1 Kutzneria sp.
CGACACCACGCCGCAGCCCTACACCGACACGGAACTGAAGGCACGGGCCTGCACGATCCGCGGCACCTACAGCGGTCTGGTGGCGCGGCTCGCGCTGGTCACCACCGACGGTGTGCAGCTGTGGACCTCCGATCAGGCCCAGGTGGACGCCAAGGTCACGGTGGTGACGGGATTCCCCGGACTGGTGGTGCGGACCCCCGGCCTTGTCACGCTCTGCAACGTGGAGGTCGACCTGGCCGAAGGCCAGTTCCTCGACGTGCTCTTCCGCGACGGAGGCAGCGCCCAGCCACTCACCCAGGACGATCTCTGCCTTGGTGCGCAGCGGGTCGCCGAAGCCGCGGTCACGAGCCTGGCAGCCAGCCACTGACGGGTGTCCCCGCTGTCCGGATTGCACACTGACGACCGATTGACAACACGGGCGGTTGATTGACAGCACCGGCCCACGGAGTGCGACGCTAGGACCGTGGCCCTCACCGATGGCGGGAGGCCGCTACAGTGTGTTGGCCCGAACCAACACCGGTCACGGAGTCCAGCACCGGGAGGTCGCTCGTGCCGCAGTCACCACCACCCGGGCTGGCTCATCCGCAGCGGACATCCGGGGGACACTCGGCACCCGGATCCGATCCCTCGGCCATGATCGGCGGCTACCGGGTCGATCCGGCCGCGATCCCGAACCTGCGCAAAGTGTTCACCAACGCGCTGGTGAAGCTGGACAAGCAGATCGAGATGGCCATCTCCGACGTGCGGATCCGGCCGTGGGCGGGAGATCCGGTGAGCCAGCAGGCCGCGGAGGAGTTCAACCTGCGCAGCTTCGGCGGCGGCGATTCGGTGCTGGACTCGCTACAGGCCTACCAGCGGCAGCTCAAAAGCGCGCTGGACGCGTTGCAGCAGGTCGAGCAGCAGTACCACGAGGTCGAGCGGGACAACACGAGGTTGATCAACGGCCAGAGCGGGTGCTGACCGCAGCCGCCGTGCAGACCAGGAGGACGTGGTGACCGCCGACTTCCGCTGGCAGGGCTACACCCACCAGGAGCTCTACGACGCCCTGCACACCGGGCCGGGCTCGGACGCCTCCACCATCCCGACCGCACGCTGGATCGCCCTTTCGGACACCCTCGCCGAGATCACCAGGGACCTGCAGCACGGCACGAGGTCCTCGGCCGAGGGCTGGACTGGCGCGGCGGCCCAGTCCGCCCGCGAGGGCATCGCTCCGCTGGCCAGATGGGCGGCCGAAGCGCAGGTGGACGCCGAGGTGATGCGGAGGAGCACCGAGACACAGGCCGACTACATCAGCATGGCGCGAGCCGACATGCCGGCACCGGTCAAAGCGGAACCAGGCGAAGCGTCGGGACTGCTCGGCGGCCTGCTGAGCCTGTTCGGCGGGCAGATCGACGCCGAGATCAGCGAGGCGGCACAGAGCGCGGCGGAGACACGCGCGTTCGAGGTGATGAGCGCCTACCAGGCCAGAACCGAGGGCAACACCAGCACACTTGGCCGTTTCGCCCCGCCGCCGCGGGTGGCGGGTGATGTCGCGACCGGAGCGGCACACCAGGACAGGTCTCGGCTCGGGGTGCCCGCCCAGCGGCCGCTCGGCGGCGTGGAATCCGAACCGACAGGACCGGGAGTCGACATCGCCGCCGGCTTCCTCGTCGAGGCGGAAGGGCTGTTCGGTGACAGCTACACCGTCGTTCCCCCGGTGCTCGGCGAGCACTGAGAATGGCACTGACTCTCTCGGCGCTCGAGTTCGACGTGCTGTGGGAGCACCTACGGCTGGACCGGCCGCCTCTCCCGCTGAAGGTGCCCTCCCCGGGCAAGACGCACTCCGAGCGCCGTGCCCTCGCCGACACGGTGTGGGATTCGCTCGCCGAACGCGATCTCGTCGGTGCCGGCTTCGGCATCAACCCCGGACTCGTCGACCTGTTGTGCCTGCTCGACCGGCCACGGCATGAGGTGGACGCACGGCTGTGGTTCGACCGTGGCGGCGTGCGTGCCGTTGCCGCCGCGAAAGGCACCGACGGCGTGATCGCCATCTTGGACGCCGGCCAGCTGACGCTGCGGCCGGTTCCCGCCCACGGCCTGGCGCCTGCGATTCTCGACCTGCTGCCTCCGGCGCCACCGGGCCCCGGCTACTCGGTCACCGTGCCGAGCGAGGAACTGGACGCCGCGGCCGCCGAGGCCGGACGAGCCGACGAGCTGTCCTGGACACTGCGCGATCACGGCGTCACCCCACAGGACGCCGACGAGCTGGCCGCCATGGTCGGTGACGTGCGGGCACGCGGGCAGTTCGGGGCGGCCGCGCGGGACAGGTGGGAGCGCCGGCACCGCCCGGAGCGCGTGGTCGGCTTCTTCGACACGCCCCGCGGGCGGTACGTGCAGTTGCGCCGGCCCGACCCGAGTGGCCGGCCATGGAGCACCATCGCACCCGCCGACCAGCGGCGACTCGGCCAGCACCTGCTCGACCTCGCTGAGGAGGCGGCCGCACGGGCGCGCGCCGGGGTCAGCTGACCGGGTCGAGCAGATCGGGTCGGGCCTCCGGCGCCGACGAACGCCGCGCGTCGGCGGCCGTGTCATCGAGAAGGGTCTGCGAGGCGCGTTCGGCTTCGACCCGGGCGGTGTAGAGGGCGACCTCCTTGGCCACCCGTTTGCCGTCCCAGCCAAGCACGCCGGCCATCAGCGTCGCCGCCTGCTCGGCACAGTCGACACCTCGGTGCGGGTACTCGATGGAGATCCTCGTGCGCCGGGCGAGGACGTCCTCGAGGTGCAGCGCGCCCTCGTGGCTGGCCGCGTACACGATCTCGACCCGCAGGTAGCCCGGTGCGGCCGGCAGCGGCCGGAGCAGCTCGGCGTCGCCCCGCGCGACCGCGAGTACCTCGTGCACCAGCGAGCCGTACCGGTCCAGCAGGTGCCGGACACGATACGGATGCAGGCCGTGCCTGGCGGCCACCTGGTCAGCCTGGTTGACCAGCGCGTGGTACCCGTCCGCACCGAGCAGCGGCACCTTCTCGGTGATCGACGGCCGCAGCCGGCCGGTCAGGTCCGCGGCGGCGGCGTTGACCGCGTCGGCGGCCATCACCCGGTACGTCGTGTACTTCCCGCCTGCGATCGCCACGAGCCCAGGCGCCACCCTCGCCACGGCGTGCTCACGGGACAGTTTGGAGGTCTCCTCGCTCTCGCCGGCGAGCAGCGGCCGCAGGCCCGCGTACACCCCTTCGATGTCGTCGTGTGTCAGCGGTGTCGTCAGCACACGGTTGACGTGGTCGAGGATGTAGTCGATGTCCCGCTTAGTCGCCGCCGGGTGCGCGAGGTCGAGGTTCCAGTCGGTGTCGGTGGTGCCGATGATCCAGTGGTTGCGCCACGGGATCACGAACAGCACCGACTTCTCGGTTCGCAGGATGAGCCCGGACTCGGCGACGATGCGGTCCCTGGGCACCACGATGTGCACGCCCTTGCTCGCCCTGACCCGGAAGCGGCCCCTGCTGCCGGACAACCGCTGGATCTCGTCGGTCCACACCCCGGTGCAGTTGATCACCGCGCTGGCGTTGACGTCGATCTCCCGCCCGTCCTCGGCGTCGCGCACCCGCACGCCCGACACCCGATCCGCCTCGCGAAGGAAGCCGACGACCTGGGTCGAGGTGCGCACGACGGCGCCGTAGTGCGCCGCGGTCCTTCCGACCATCACCGTGTGCCTTGCGTCGTCGGCCTGCGCGTCGTAGTAGCGGATGCCGCCGATGAGGGCGCCGCGCTTGAGCGCGGGCACCATCCGCAGCGCGCCGGCCCGGGTCAGATGCTTCTGGCCGGGAACCGACCGCGCGCCGCCCATGGTGTCGTACAGCAGCAGTCCCGCGGCGGTGTAGGGACGCTCCCAGAGCCGGTGGCTGAGCGGGTAGAGGAAGCTGACCGGCTTCACCAGGTGCGGGGCGATCCTGGTCAGCATCAGCTCGCGCTCCCGCAGCGCCTCCCTGACCAGTCCGAACTCCAGTTGTTCCAGGTAGCGCAGGCCGCCGTGGAACAACTTGCTCGATCTGCTCGACGTGCCGGAGGCAAGGTCGCGGGCCTCGACGAGGGCGACCCGCAGGCCCCTTGTCGCCGCGTCGAGTGCGGTGCCCGCCCCGACGACCCCGCCGCCGATCACCACCACGTCGAAGGTCTCCGACTCCAGCCGATGCCAGTCGCGCTCCCGTTCGGCCGTGCCGAGTCGACCGGTCCGCACCGTGTCCGAACTTCCGACAGCGGCTGACGTCCTGCGACTGGCCATCTCGCCACCTCCTGCCTGAGATCCCTGGCCCACACTCGATGCCCACGACCGCTCACAAGCTACCGGCAACGCGGCCGTGGCGGGCACCGTAGGGCAGCCGTCACGGGCCGGCCGTAGACAGCGGCCGCTACCGCTCAGTACCGTCCGAACGTTCTGGGAGTACGAAGGAGCACGTACATGAGCCACGGCGCGATCTTCGTCTGGGAGACGATCGGCACCGCGATGCTGATCCTGCTCGGGACCGGCGTCGTGGCCAACGCAGTGCTGCGCAACACCTACGGACACGCTGGCGGCGCACTGTTCATCAACATCGGCTGGGGCTTCGCCGTGTTCACCGGTGCGAGTGTCGCCAATCCGAGCGGCGCCCACCTGAACCCGGCGCTGACCCTCGGTCTCGCGGTGGCCGGCAAGATCGGATGGGCCACGGTGCCCTTCTACGTCGCCGGGCAGATGCTCGGCGCCGTCATCGGCGCGATGCTGTGCTGGGCCACCTACAAGCTGCAGTTCGATCGGCATGACGAGCCGCACGCCACACTGGGCATCTTCTCCACCGCGCCGACGGTGCCCAACCGGGTGTGGAACCTGGTCACCGAGGTCATCGGCACCTTCGTGCTCGTCGCCTGGGTGCTGCTCAGCCCGTCGGCCAAGGCGGGCTCCGGCGGCGTGCCCCAGTTCGGCAACTCGGCGCTGGGATACGCCGGTGTCGCGTTCGTGGTACTGGTGATCGGCACCTCGCTCGGCGGTCCGACCGGCTACGCCATCAACCCGGCCCGTGACCTCGGTCCGCGCATCGCCTACGCGTTCCTGATGCCGATCAGAGGCAAAGGCGACGGGAACTGGGGCTACGCGTGGGTTCCTGTCGTCGGCCCGCTCCTGGGCGGTCTGCTCGCCGCACTGCTCTATCTGGCCCTACCAGCGTCCTGAAGGGAACTCGATGTCCTCCTACGTCGCCGCGATCGACCAGGGCACAACGTCGACCCGCTGCATGATCTTCGACCACTCCGGACGGGTCGTCTCGGTGGACCAGACCGAGCACGAGCAGATCTTTCCCAGGGCCGGTTGGGTCGAGCACGATCCGGAGGAGATCTGGCGCCACACCCGTCAGGTGGCCGCCGGCGCGCTGGCCAAGGCCGACCTGCGCGCCGCCGACATCGCCGCGGTCGGCATCACCAACCAGCGGGAGACCACCGTCGTCTGGGACCGCGGGACCGGCAGGCCGGTGCACAACGCGATCGTGTGGCAGGACACCAGGACCGACGCGATCTGCACCGAACTCGGTGCGCTCGGCGGCGGTCAGCAGCGCTACCAGGACAGGACCGGGCTGCCGCTGGCCTCGTACTTCTCCGGCCCGAAGATCCGCTGGATCCTGGACAACGTCGACGGCGCCAGGGCCAGGGCCGAGGCGGGCGACCTGCTGTTCGGCACCATGGACACCTGGGTGCTGTGGAACATGACCGGCGGGGTCGATGGCGGTGTGCACGTCACCGACCCGACCAACGCCTCCCGCACCCTGCTGATGGATCTGGACACGCTGAGCTGGGACCCCGACATCGCGGCGGACATGGGTGTGCCGCTGTCGATGCTGCCGGAGATCCGGTCGTCGTCACAGGTGTACGCGAAGGTGCGCGAGCGCGGCGCACTTGGCGGCGTGCCGATCGCCGGCATCCTCGGTGACCAGCAGGCGGCCACCTTCGGACAGGCGTGTCTCTCACCCGGCGAGGCCAAGAACACCTACGGCACCGGCAACTTCGTGCTGCTCAACACCGGCACGGACAAGGTGCTCAGCGCCAACGGTCTGATCACCACCGTGTGCTACAAGATCGGCTCGAGTGACACCGTGTACGCGCTGGAGGGCTCGATCGCGGTCACCGGCTCACTGGTGCAGTGGATGAGGGACAACCTCGGCATGATCGGCTCGGCCGCGGAGATCGAGGAGCACGCACGCTCGGTACAGGACAACGGCGGCTGCTACTTCGTGCCGGCCTTCTCCGGGTTGTTCGCGCCGTACTGGCGGTCGGACGCGCGCGGCGCGATCGTCGGCCTCACCCGCTTCATCACCAAGGGGCACCTCGCTCGGGCCGTGCTCGAGGCCACCGCGTTCCAGTCCCGTGAGGTGATCGAGGCGATGAACGCCGATTCCGGCGTACCGCTGACCTCGCTGAAGGTCGACGGCGGCATGGTCGTGAACGAGCTGCTCATGCAGTTCCAGGCCGACATCCTCGGGGTACCGGTGATCCGCCCGGTGGTTGCCGAGACCACCGCACTCGGCGCGGCCTACGCGGCGGGACTCGCGGTCGGGTTCTGGACCGGCGAGGACGACATCCGCAGGAACTGGGCCAAGGACAAACAGTGGGAGCCCACCATGGCCGAAGCCACCCGCGCCGAGCAGTACGCCAACTGGAAGCGGGCGGTCACCAAGACCTTCGACTGGGTCCAGTAGGACCGCCGCCCGGCGACCTCAGGCGAAAAGTAGCTCAACGTAGCCGGTCAGGCCACCGACGCGATCTCGACGTCATCGAGGTCGTAAGTCACATTGATCGGCTCATCGGAGCCTTCCACGTCGACGGCCACCATGACCAGAGGGCCGATGCCGAAGTCGGAGGCGCGCAGCACCTCACCTTCCAGGATATGTATCCCGATTCCGAAGGGCACCCGGACCCGATCGCCGGGGTTAGGCAGCTTGTGCATGTCTCCTCCTCTCACCACGGCTTAGCACGGCAACCTTCCGTAGGTTGTCCAACGTGGACGCATGAGCTGAGCGCCATTGGATCGGAGCCGCCGAAACCACACACGGTGCCGATGGGCAACTACCTCAGGCGACCAGCGTGGCGTAGACGATGATGTTGTCGACGTAGCTGTGCGCGGCGTGGTCGAACACACCGCCGCAGGTGATCAGGCGCAGTTCGGGCCCGGTCGTGTCCCCGTAGACCGCCTGGGTCGGAAAGGCGTCCTTGGGCACCCTGTCCACCCTGCGCACGGCGAATTTCGCCGTCGTGCCGTCCTTGCGGACGACCTGAATCTGGTCGCCGGCGACGAGCTCGTGCAGCCGGAAGAAGACGCCGGCGGCTTTGTCGCCGTCGACGTGGCCGAGGATCACCGCCGGTCCGACCTCACCCGGTGTCGGCCCCTTGTCGTACCAGCCCGCCTGCATCGGCGTCTCGACGGGAGGAACCTGGATGGTCCTGTCGGCGTTGAGTCCCAGCGGAATCAGCGTCGAGGAGACACCGATCCTCGGGACCTCGACGGACACCGGCTCGGAGGCGGGCATGCCCGCCGCTGTCGACGTGGTGGCCGTCGGCGGTGGCGTCGCCGATATCGTGGTGGAAGGGCCCGCGGACGCACAGCCCGCGAGTAACAGGGCGCCCAGCAGGACCGCCGTCTTCATGCTTCCCCCTCAGCGAGGATCGTGCCGTCGGGGCCCTCAAGCACCCCTGCCTGGCGAGGGCCCCGACGGCACGAGGTCAGCTGGCGGTCCCGCCGCCCCCGGTCTGCGCCGGCCCCCGCGGCACCTGCCTTACCTGGCCCGGCACCACGGTGAACGTGGTGGTGGCCGTTCGCCCGCCGCATGTGACCGAAACAAGGTGGCCGCCCCGCACGGCACCGGTCCTCACGACGCCGTCGGCGTGCAGTGCCCACGGCTGGTGGCCGTCTGGATTCGCGGCCAGCTCGCCGACCGCGAGCACGTCGGAGATGACCGGACCGACCTTGGGGTCCTCGCAGGCCACCGTGACGGCGACTTTGGTTCCCGGCGTACCGCTGGGCGGCGCTACCGAGATTGACGGCGGGGTCGGAACCTCCGTCGTCGTGCTCGGCGGGGTCGTGGTCGGCCCGGTGGTGCTCGGCGGCGGCGCCGTGGTGCTCGGTGCCGTCGTGGCCAGTGCGGCGATGGCGGTCACCAGCAAGGTGTTCAGTCGCGTCATGACGATTCCCTTGGCTTCACGGTGGGCCCCTGTGGTTGGTGTCCCGCGCCTGGACACTGTGATGACGCGATTCGGCGCGCCGGGGTTGCCCGGCGGCCCGGACTTGTCACACGGCCAGCCCCGGAGCAGGTCAGTCCAGGTCGTCGTGACGCATCAGCTGGCGCCCGGCCTCGGTGATCGAGCCGGACAGCGACGGGTACACCGAGAAGGTGTGCGCCAGGTGCTCGACGGTCAGCTGGTTCTGCACGGCGAGCGCGATCGGCAGGATCAGCTCGCTCGCCGTGGGTGCGACGACGACGCCGCCGATCACCACCCCGGTCGCGGGACGGCAGAACAGTTTGACGAAACCCCGCCGCAGACCCGACATCTTGGCTCGCGGGTTGGTGGCCAGCGGCAGCATGATCGTGCGTGCCGGCACCTCACCGGAGTCGATGGCCTGTTGGCTGATGCCGACGCTGGCGATCTCGGGGTGGGTGAACACGTTGGCCGCGACGGTCTTGAGCCGGATCGGCTGCACGCCCTCGCCGAGCGCGTGCCACATGGCGATACGTCCCTGCATGGCGGCGACCGAGGCGAGCATCAGCACACCGGTGCAGTCGCCGGCGGCGTACACCCCGCTCACCGAGGTCCGCGAGACGCGGTCGACCGGGATGAACCCGCCGCGCCCCGGCTCGACGCCGATCCGATCGAGGCCGAGATCGCCGGTGTTGGGCACCGAGCCGACGGTCATCAGGGCATGGCTGCCGGCCACGCGGTTGCCGTCCTCCAGGTACACGAGTACACCGTCCCCGGTGCGCTCGACCCGCTCGGCGCGGACGTTCTTGACCAGCTGGCTGCCGTGCTCGGCGAACACGTCCTCGAGCACGGCAGCCGCGTCGGCGTCCTCGTGCGGCAGTACCCGGTCCCTGCTGGACACGAGGGTGACCCGCACACCCAGCTCGGTGTACGCCGAGGCGAACTCGGCACCGGTGACCCCTGACCCGATCACGATCAGGTGATCCGGCAGCTCGGCGAGGTCGTAGATCTGCCGCCAGTCGAGGATGCGCTCCCCGTCGGGCGCCGCACCCGGCAGCACGCGCGGCGTGGCGCCGGTGGCCACGAGCACGACATCGGCCGGAATGACCTGTTCGCCCTCCTGAGTCGTCACGACCACCCGATGCTGGGCGAGGCCGGGGGCATCGTCGCAGAACCGGGCGGTGCCGGTGATCAGCCGCACGCCCTCGCGCTGCAGTTTGGCGCGCACGTCGGCCGACTGGGCGAGCGCGAGCCCCTTGACCCGGCCGTGGACCACCGGTACCTCGACGGTTGGCTCGGCGTGGCTGGTGTCGATACCGAGCTCACCGGCCTCCCGGAAGGCCGAGCGGGCCCCGGCCGAGGCGATGTAGGTCTTGGACGGCACACAGTCGTAGAGCACGCACGCACCGCCCAGACCGTTGCGCTCGACGACGGTGACCTCGGCTCCGTGCGGGGCGGCGACCAGGGCGGCTTCGTAGCCGGCGGGACCTCCACCCATGATCACGATTCGGGTCACCAGGATCCTCCTGCGCTCGGTGCCACGGCCGGTGCCACCGTAGCGCCCGACCCAGCGGCCACCCGATCGCCTTGGCATCCGGGCTGGTTCGACCCGGTGTCGCTAGGCTGTCCCTCGTGCCGCTCTACGCCGCGTACGGGTCCAACATGGATCCGAACCAGATGATGGAGCGAGCCCCATACTCGCCAATGGCGGGAACCGGGTGGCTCGTCGGCTGGCGCCTGACCTTCGGCGGCGAGGACCTCGGCTGGGAGGGCGCACTCGCCACCATCGTCGAGGACCCGGCTTCGCAGGTCTTCGTCGTGCTCTACGACGTGAGCCCGCGGGACGAGTCGACCCTCGACCGTTGGGAGGGCGCGCTCGGGCTGTACAAGAAGATCAAGCTCAGGGCGCAGACCCTGGAGGGCACCGTGGTGTCCTGGCTGTACGTGCTCGATGCCTACGAGGGCGGTCTGCCCTCGGCACGGTATCTCGGCGTGGTCGCCGACGCGGCCGAGGCCGCCGGCGCCCCGGACGACTACGTCGCCGACCTGCGTACCCGACCCTGCCGCGGGTTGGGTGGCTGATCCGGCACGTCAACGACGCATCGACCGCAGGGCGGACAGCGCCGCGTTGTGGCCGCACATGCCGTGCACGCCCGCGCCCGGCGGGGTTGCGGCCGAGCAGATGTAGACGTTCGGGATCCCGGTCCGGTAGGGGTCGAGAGCCAGGCGCGGACGGAAGAGCACCTGGCGGACGGTGTTCGCACCGGTGGCGATGTCTCCGCCCACGCAGTTGGCGTTGTACGCCGGCCAGTCCGCGGTGCGGATCACCACCTTGTCCACGATCCGCTCGAGAAAGCCGGGGGCGAAGCGTTCGATCTGCCCGACGATCAGGTCGGTGGCGTCGCCGTCGTAGCCGTGCGGGACGTGCGCGTAGGCCCAGACCGGGTGCAGACCGCCCACGGAGCGGGTCGGGTCGGCAAGGTACTGCTGTCCGACGAGCACGAACGGTCGCCGTGGCAGCCGGCCCCTGTGCACCTGGTGTTCGGCGTCGGCGATCTCCTCGACAGTGCCGCCGACGTGCACGGTGCCGGCCCTGCGGCAGTCGAGGTTGCGCCACGGAATCCCGCCGTCGACGGCAAGGTCCACCTTGAACGCCCCTGGACCGTGCCGGTACCGCCGGTAGGCACGCCGGACCCGGTCGGGCAGGCGGTCGCCCGCGATGTCGGCGATCGCGGCGGGGGCGAGGTCGAGCAGAATCGCGTCGGCCTTCGGCAACTCGTTGAGCGAGCGGACCCGCACGCCGGTCTCGATCCGGCCGCCGCGCGCGGTGAGGGTCGCGGCCAGCGCGTCAGTGATGGCCCGTGAGCCGCCTTCGGCAACCGGCCATCCGAACCGGTGGCCCGCCGCGACCAGCATCAGCCCGATGGCGGAGGTGGTCGGCCGGCCGAGCGGGTGCATCCCGTGCGCGGCCACCCCCGCGAACAGCGCCCTTGCCGGCGCACCGGTCCAGCGGCGAGCGGTGACCGTCGCCGGCAGCAGCGCCGCTGGACCGAACACCGCCAGCGCGAGCGGGTGGCGCGGCAGGTGGATCAGCGGCCGCATCAGGTCCTCGGCCAGGTCGTCGAACCTCGCGGCGAGCGGCCCGAACAGCCGCCGCCATGCCGGCCCGTCTGGCCCGAGGGCTTCGGCGGTGTCAGCCAGCGAGCGCGTCATGATCGCGGCATGACCCGAGTCGAGCGGGTGCGCGAGATCGACCTCGGCCCACCGCCAGGTGACTCCGTGCCGCTCAAGGCCGAGGCCACGCAGGAAGGGCGACCCGACTCCCAATGGGTGAAAGGCCGAGCAGTGGTCGTGGATCAGGCCTGGCCGGGTTCGCTCACCGCTGCGGGTGCCGCCGCCTATGGTGTCCGCGGCCTCGAGCACCGTGACCGCCACCCCTTCGGCGGCCAGCGTGACCGCGGCGGCCAGCCCGTTCGGACCCGCCCCCACCACGACCGCCGTTGTCACACTGCCTCCACGTCCGCTCCTTGTCCGGTCCGCCGCTGGGTCGCCAGCACCGTCACCGGGATGTCCCCGTCCCAGGGTTGCCGGTCCAGCATGTCCCGCACCCGGACATAACCGCGCTCGAACTCACCGGTTGCGGCGTCCACCAACCGGTACTCCTGCCGCTGCCGCTGTATCGGCTGCGCGTCGAGAACGATCACCCGGACTTCGCCCTCGTCGAACCGGCAGCGCTCGTGCAGCGCCTGGATGAGCTGTTCGTTGTGCATGTGTCCGTCGCCGAAGTTCCAGCCGACGATCGGACCGACGATGACCTCACCGTCAGTCGGGACATAGTCCGTCTCGTGCCGGGATCCGCAGGCCCGTGGAATGAGACCCAACAACGCGCGGCCGTGCAGGTGCATGGCGCGGAAGGCGTAGACCTTGTGCGCGAACAGCTCGGCGACGCGCTCGCCGTACATCGTCACCAGCTGCATGCCAGGCAGCGGGCCCGCCTTGATGACGTGCCGTTCGATCTTGGCGATCGCGCCGGGGGTCAGGCACCACATCGAGGTGTCCCAGTTACCCGCGTAGTAGCGCATCCCCACCAGGAACGAGACCTTGTTCGGGCACAGGTTGCCCAGCACGATGGCGCCGACCAGAAGACCGGTGAGCAGCACGACCGGGAGCGGATGGGTGAGGTCGCCGGGACCGTACCGTGCGTTGTGGACGAAAAGGAATGCGATGCTGAACATCATGAAGACGTTCCACTCCAGCGGGACACCCGAAGGGATGCTGGCCAGGATGTGCAGGTGGAACAGCAGCATGACAACCGCGGCGACCACGGTCACCGTGCCGCCGCGGGACACGAACAGGGCGAGCGGCGCAAGGTACTCCACGCCGGTGCCGGCGTAGGCGAGGAACTCAGCCAGCCGGGACGGGCGGACATCGTCAGGGTAGTGCCGGTAGAACCTGCTCTTGAGCCACCTGCCGCGCAGCGCCGGACTGTTGCTCTCCATCACCGCGACGACGTGCGGGAAGTGCCGGTTCAGCTTCGAGGTGGCCGCGCCCCACCAGATCATCAGAATGGCGAGTTTGGCCGTGACGACCAGGTCCGCGCCGGGCAACAGGAATGCCACCAGTAGGGGAAGGTAGACCTCCGAGCGCGCGGCCAGGAAGATCGTCTTGTCCCGGAGGCCGATCAGCGGCAGCACGATCAGCAGCGGCAGGATGCGTTCCGGTTCGAGCAGGCCCGCGCGGGTCACCAGTCCGGCGTCGTGACGGGTGGCCGGCGACAACAGGGCGAAGACGGCGGCGGCAAGCACCCCGAGGTACAGCAGGGCGTCGCCGACCGTACGGCGGGTTCCCCTGGTGAACGGCACCTTGCCCGGCCACGGTGGTAATCGGATGGTGCCGGGGCGTAACCAGTACAACAGGGAACCAAACGGCGGCACGAAGCGGCCCGCGAGCGGCCCGAACCCGCACCCGAGGCCGACCACTTCGAACAGGGCGGTCCAGATGACCAGCTTCTCGTAGACGACGGGTTCGGTCCACCAGGAGCCGACCGTGCCGAATGAGCCGACACCCGGGGTGATTGAGGCGAACAGCATCGCGCCCGCCAGGTAGCCGACGATTTTGGCGATGTACACGAGGTAGGTGACGTCGGGGGTGCCGAGTCCGGCGACGACCCAGTGCCGCACTATCGGCTTGAGCCGGGACATCAGATCACCGGCCCGCCACTGCTCGTAGTCGAGAGTCGGCAGATCCGGCGAGGTGATTCCCATCGGGCGCTCCTCGATGGCTGGCGTCGACGCACGGCGTTGATCACCGTAGCGTCGACGACACGCCAATCGCCAGAGCCGGGAGACCCGTTCTCACCGGACCCGCTTCGCTCGACGGGGTCCGAGATCAGGCCAGCGCGGCCAGCGCGGTCTGCACCATCACCCTGACCCCGATGGGCAGGGCACGCTCGTCGAGCATGAAGCTCGACTGGTGCAGGTCGTACTGCTGTCCGTGACCGGACCACACGCCGAGCCTGCCGAACGAACCTGGTATCTGTTCCAGATACCAGGCGAAGTCCTCGCCTCCGGAGGACTGCTCGGTGCCGGCGAGCGCATCCTCTCCAAGGGCCGCCTCGATGCCCGCCCGCAGTATGGCGGTGCTGTCGGCCTCGTTCACCACCGGCGGCACGCCACGGGTGTGGATCAGGTCGAATCCGACCCCTGTCGGCCACAGCAGCGACTGCACGAGGTCCTTGACCAGCGGTTCCAGATCGGCCCACACCCGGTGATCACCGGTGCGCAGGGTGCCGCGCAACAGACCGGCCTGCGGCACCGCGTTGGCCGCCTCGCCGGCACGCACGGCCCCCCAGGTCAGCACCGTGCCCGACCTCGGATCGACCCGGCGGTTGAGCAGCGCGGGAAGACCGGTGATGACCGTGCCGAGCGCATGCACCAGGTCGGCGGTCAGATGCGGGCGTGAGGTGTGCCCGCCGGGAGAGGTCAGCCGCAGCTCCAACATGTCGGCTGCGGAGGTGATCGCGCCGACGCGAGTGCCTACCCTGCCGACCTCGAGCCGGGGGTCGCAGTGCAGACCGAAGATTCGCTCGACGCCGTCCAGCCCGCCGACCGCGATCACATCCAGGGCACCCCCCGGCATGATCTCCTCGGCCGGCTGGAAGATGACCCGGATCCGGCCGGGCAGTTCCGGCGCGCTCGCCAGCGCCAGCGCGGCACCGAGCAGCACAGCGGTGTGGGCGTCGTGGCCACAGGCGTGGCAGACGTCATCCACTGTGGACGAGTAGGACAGACCGGTCCGTTCACCGAGCGGCAGTGCGTCGATGTCGGCACGCAGCGCGACACACCGCTGCCCGGTGCCGATGTCGCAGATGAGTCCGGTGCCCGCGGGCAGAACCTTCGGCTGCAGCCCGACGGACCGGAGCACGCTGGCGAGCAGGTCGGTGGTGAGATACTCCTGCCTGGACAGTTCGGGGTTGGCGTGGATGTGCCGCCGCCAGGCGATGACATCGGCCGTATTGGCCGCCATCCATTCGTCCAACCAGTACGGTCCACGTCCTACGCCGAAGTCACGCACCTCTGAAATGCTGAGCCCAGAATCGGTGATCAGCATCTCGGAAGCGGAAGAAGCCTCGTCGTGCCGTCGGCCGGCGTCGCCTCCCGTGGGCAGCTCGGGCCGCGAGTCCAGCACGGTCACGCCACACCTCCAGCGCGGTCGCTGTGGCGGATCACCCCAGGGTTGGTACTCACCCCGTTCATCCTGCCTCATCGGCCGGCGCCGCTGGCCGGTTGCCGAGAGGGACAGGACGGCCGGTGTCCAGAGTGCGCCGAGCGGCGGCCCGCCGCGGCGAGAACTTCTGCCTGACTGAAGCCCATCCCCGGTCAATGATCAAGAAATCGTCGGTGGGCGGCAGTTCTCCCAGTATCTGGGAACACGACGCTAGCTCGACTTCTGCCGTTTCCGCCGGATCCGCCGGCCATACCACACGATGCCGAGTAGGACGACCACGATGACACCGATGATCAGTCGTTGCCGAATGTCGTCGCTGAAGGTGGGGGTCTGCGGCGGATCGAGCGAGGGACCCGGGGCCGGGGTCGGATCGACCGCCGCCCCAGCCGGCGACGCTGCCAGCAGCAGGGCGGTGACGAGCAGAGCCGCACTGGACATCGCCCGCCGCAACACCACGGTCAACGGCCTGCGCGAGATCGGATATCGGTCCACGCTCCCATGATGCCGGAGCATCGTCGCGGGGGACGGTTGTTCACCCTGTCGTCCACAATCGAGCGGCCGCAGCGCCAGTGGACAATGGGGGCATGTCCACACCCGAGCCGCCGGTCGCCCCCCGTGTCATCGCCGACCGGTATCGACTCGACCAGGTACTCGGGCGCGGTTCGATGGGCACGGTGTGGGCCGGCTACGACGAATTCCTGCACCGCAAGGTCGCGGTGAAGGAAGTGATGTTGCCGCCTGGCATTCCCGCCGGTGAGGCGGACGCCCTGCGGGAGCGCACACTGCGGGAGGCACGCGCGATCGCGGTGCTCTCCCACCCGAACGTGGTGACCCTGCACGACATAGCCGTCCAGGACGGCGACCCGTTCGTCGTGATGGAACTGGTGCCCTCGCGCAGCCTCGCCGAGGTCACCAGCCAGCTGGGACGACTGGATATCGGACAGGCCGCCGCGGTCGCCGACGCCGTCGCGGCCGCTCTCGAGGCAGCACACGACGCCGGCATCACCCACCGCGACGTCAAGCCGGGAAACGTCCTCATCGGCGACGGCGGACAGATCAAACTCACCGACTTCGGCATCGCCCGCAACGTCGCCGAGGTCACGATGACCAGCACCGGGATCATGCTGGGCTCACCGGCCTTCATCTCGCCGGAGGTCGCCTCGGGGCGGGAGGTGACGACGGCCGCGGACTTGTGGAGCCTCGGCACGACCCTGTTCGCGGTGCTCGAGGGCCATCCACCCTATGACTGCGACGACGATCCGCTGGCCACTGTCACCGCCGTTGTGCACGGCGAGGTGCCGGAGCCGACCATGGCCGGCCCGCTGACCTCGGTGATCACGGACCTGATGGTCAAGGATCCCGCGGGCCGAATCTCGCTCGCCGAGGTCCGGCGGCGGTTGCGACCGCTGGTCACCAATCAGGGCCCTGTCGTGTTTCCGGCCGCCGATGCCGCGGTGTCCACACCGGGTGACAAGCGGCCGAGCCCGGTCCTGAGGTCCTTCCTGCGTGCACGGCCCCGTCAGACCCCGGGGCACACCCCGCTGGCCGCCGATCCGGGGCCACTGCCCTTCGCGGTGCGGCCCCAGCCGGCGACCGCGACGGGCGGATCGCGTCATCGCCTGGCATCGGTGCTGACCGCGGTGACGGCGGTTGCCCTGTTCCTGGTGGCCGCCATCGTCGGATTCGCCCTGACCAGGGTCGCCGTCGGCCGGCCACTGACACCGCCGGCACCGACACCGTCCACCGCCGGTCCGACCACGATCGCGCCGGTGCCCCCTCTTGTCGTCGTGCGGTCACGGGCGAGGACCGTGACCGGCGCCGGTGCCACCGACGGTGAATTCACGGTGAGCGTGCCGTCTGATTGGCAGCAGTTCGTCGAACTGCGGCCGTCCGTGCGAAGCCTGCCCCCCAGTGCCGTCGTACATTTCGTCAGCCAGGACGGCACCAGCGACCTCGCCGTACAGCGCTTCGCCGGCGTGCGCGCCGAGGCGGCACAAGAGCAGTACTTGGCCTCGCTACGGGACCTCCAGGCGCAGTTCACGCTCGACCCGGAACCGCTGAAAGGCATACCGGGGTTCGACGACGCCACACAGCTGAGATACCGCAAGCAGGAGTCCGGCCGCGGCGCGAGCGACGACGAAACACCGCGGCCGCGCAGCTACTTCGCGGCGGAACTGCCCACAGAAGACGAATTGTGGGTGCTGACGTTGACCGTGGACGTCGAGGTCGAGTCCGCCGGCCTGAGGCTGTTCAATGCCGTGACCCCGACGTTCGGCGTGAACGAGTGAACCGGTCCACCACGCGGCACCGACTAGGCTCGCCGCCGTGACGGGTATCAACGAGAACACCAGCACGTCGCCCGAAACCGTCGCGGCTGCCGCCGCGGCTACCTTGGTCGAGCGGACCGGCGTCGAACAGCACGACGTGGCCGTCGTACTCGGATCGGGCTGGCGGCCGGCCGCCGACCGGATCGGTGCTGTCGAGGCCGAGATCCCGATGCACGAGCTGCCCGGCTTCCTCACACCGACCGTTGCCGGCCACGGCGGCACGATCAGGTCGGTGCGGGTTGGCGAGAACCGGGCGCTGGTGATGCTCGGCCGCACACACCTCTACGAGGGCAAGGGCACCGGGCCGGTGGCGCACGGAGTGCGCACCGCGACGGCGGCCGGCTGCCGCACCATCGTGCTGACCAACGCCGCCGGCGGGCTGCGCAGCGGAATGCGGGTCGGCCAGCCGGTGCTGATCAGCGCCCACCTGAACCTGACCGGGCGCTCGCCGCTGCTCGGAGCCCGCTTCGTCGACATGACCGACCTGTACTCGGCACGACTGCGCGCCATCGCACGACAGCTCGACCCCGCACTGGAGGAGGGCGTGTACGCGGCACTTCCCGGGCCGCACTTCGAGACGCCAGCGGAGATCAGGATGCTGCGCACGCTCGGCGCCGACCTCGTCGGGATGTCCACCGCGCTGGAGGCCATCGCGGCAAGAGCCGCGGGTGCCGCCGAGGTGTTCGGCCTGTCCCTGGTGACCAACCTCGCCGCCGGCATGACCGGCGAGGCGGTCAACCATGAAGAGGTGCTCGAGGTCGGCAGGGCGGCGGCGATGAGCATGGGCGATCTGCTCGCCCAACTGGTGAGCCGAGTATGACGCTCCAGCCCGCCCTGCGCGACGCCGCGTTCCGCTGGATCGCCGACGATCCAAACACCGAAACCCAGGCTGAACTGCAAGGCGTGCTGGCACAAGCGCTCGCGGGCGATGCCGACGCCGCGGCCGACCTCGCCGACCGGATGGCCAGCCCGCTGGCCTTCGGCACGGCAGGCTTGCGCGGTCCGGTCCGGGCCGGACCCAATGGCATGAACGAGGCCGTGGTGGTCAGGACCACCGTCGGGGTGGCGGACTGGTTGCGGCGCAACGGTCACGCGGGCGGAATCGTGATCATCGGCAGGGACGCGAGGCACGGCTCCGCCGTGTTCCTCGACGCGGCGGCTGGGGTGCTCGCCGCGGCCGGATTCGACGTGCGCACCGTCGGCGAGCCGGCGCCGACACCGGTGACGGCGTTTCTCGTGCGGCGGCTGAACGCGGTGGCCGGCATCCAGATCACCGCGTCGCACAATCCGCCCGCCGACAACGGATACAAGCTGTACCTCGAGCAGGGCGCGCAGATCGTGCCGCCGACCGACCGCGAGATCGAGGCACTGATCGCCGAGGTCGGTCCCGCTGTTTCGGTGCCGCGCGCCGCGGCGCGGACGACACTCGCTTCCGACCTGCTCGCCGAGTACGTGACACGGGTGGCGAGCCTGCCAAGGGGCGACGCCCGTCGGCTGCGGGTGGCGGCGACCGCCATGCATGGAGTCGGCGCCGCAGCGCTCGAGGAGGCGCTGCGTTCGGCCGGATTCGTCGACACCCATTTCGTGGCCAGCCAGCGCGATCCGGACCCGGACTTCCCGACCGTGTCGTTTCCCAATCCCGAGGAGCCGGGGGCGACCGACCTGCTGCTGGAACTGGCATCCTCCGTCGACGCGGACCTGGCGGTCGCGCTCGACCCGGACGCCGACAGGTGTGCACTCGGCGTCCGCGACCGGGCCGGCTCGTGGCGCATGCTGCGCGGCGACGAAACCGGAGTGCTGCTCGGCAACCACGTTCTGGCCACAAGACCGCCCGCCACGCGGTCCGCCGATGACCTCGTCGCCACCACGATCGTGTCGTCCAGCCTGCTCTCGGCCGTCGCCGCCGGGTACGGCGTGCGCTACGACGAGACCCTCACCGGATTCAAGTGGCTGGTCCGGGCCGGCGACGGCAGGGGAACCGGTCTGGTGTACGCCTACGAGGAGGCACTCGGGCACTGCGTCGACCCCGACCACGTGCGGGACAAGGACGGCATCTCGGCCGCCGTGCTCGCCTGCGATCTCGCCGCGACGCTGAAGGCCGACGGCCGGACGCTGTTCGACGCGCTGGATGAGTTGGCGGTGTCGCACGGCCTGCACGTGACCGAGCAGATCTCGTTGCGGGCGACCGCGGTCGCTCGGATCGGCGAGCTGATGTCCAGGCTGCGGGCAGAGCCACCGGCCCGGCTCGCCGGCAGCGCGGTCCGCGCCGAGGATCTTCGTCCCCGCGCCGACGTCCTGGCCTTGCGGGGAGACGGCGTGCGGGTGTTGGTGCGTCCGTCGGGAACCGAGCCGAAACTCAAGGCGTACCTGCAGATCGTCGAGCAGGTGCGGGACGAAGCCGGGCTGCCGGCAGCACACGACCGCGCGGCCAACCGGATGGCTCGGCTGCGCACCGAGGTCAGCGAGCTCCTGGGCTAGCGCGATACCGCCTGGACACCGGCGGCCGAATGAGCCTAGACGGCCACGGCGACCAGGGCGAACACGGCGGCCACGAGGAACACGCCGGCGAGGAGATAGGGCCCTTTGCCCGGCGCCGCCACGGGACGGGGCCCGCGTTCGGTCACGCCGGCGATCGCGGTACGCCCGAAGGCATAGCTGAGCGTGCTCAGGCACAGTCCGAGCGCCAACACCACGGCGTCGGCCAGGTAGGGACTGTGGTCGAGACCCGGCCACAGGGCGGCGAGCACCAGCGGCACGCCCATCAGCCCGACACCGACGGCGAGCCACCCCGAGTAGACCACCCGCTTGCGGCGGCTTCCGGTACGAAGAACTGACGTCATCTCCACGTCCATGTCGTGCGGGACACCAGCAACACTGCGCCGGCGGAGACCAATCCGGTCCTGGTTGGTATACCGGCCTTCCTTACGGTGAGACGCACGGGGTGGTGGACGGGTTGCCCGCCCAGTCTGGTTCAGCGTCCGGTGAGCGCCTGCATCGCCGCGTTGTATCTGCCACCGGCGACGGCATCGGCGGGGGCGGCGGCCTCGATCGCGGCAAGCTCCTCCGCCGACAACTCCAACCCCACCGCCGCCACGTTCTCCTCGAGGTACCTGCGCCGCTTCGTCCCCGGAATCGGCACCACATCAGCGCCCCGGTGCTGCACCCACGCCAACGCCAACTGGCCGGCAGTCACCCCGCGAACCTCCGCCAACGACTCCAACGCCCGCACGAGCGCCAGGTTGCGGTCGAAGTTGCCGTCAGCGAACCGAGGCAGGTCCCGCCGCATGTCGTCAGCGGCGATGCTGTCGGCGGAGGTGATTCGACCGGTCAGGAACCCACGCCCCAGCGGAGAGAACGGCACGATGCCGATGCCCAGTTCCCGGCATGTCGGCACGATCTCCGCCTCGATCTCCCGTGTCCACAACGACCACTCACTCTGCAACGCCGTGATCGGATGAACCGCGTGCGCCCGCCGAATCGTGGCCGCACCTGCCTCGGACAACCCCAGACAGCGCACCTTGCCCGCCGCGACCAGCTCGGCCATGGCACCCACCGTTTCCTCGATCGGCACCCCCGGATCCACCCGATGCTGGTAGTACAGGTCGATGTGATCCACACCCAACCGCCGCAACGACGCGTCACACGCCTGCCGCACATACTCGGGGTCACCACGGACACCGGCGACGGCGCGGCCCTCGATCGCGAGGATGCCGAACTTGGTGGCCAGCACGACCTGATCCCGCCGGTCGGCGATGGCCCGACCGACGAGCTCCTCATTAGCCCCCCTGCCGTACTGGTCGGCGGTGTCCAGCAGGGTTACGCCCAGGTCGAGGGCACGGTGAATGGTGGCCACCGACTCCTCGTCGTCCTGGCCGCTGTAGGCGTGGCTCATACCCATGCAGCCAAGCCCCTGGGCGGACACCTCCAGCTCGCCGAGACGCCTTGTGGGCATGGTCATGCGGACACCTCCTGTACATGGGTCTTTCCAGTCAGCCCGGCCTCGATCGCCGCATAGTTGTCGATCTTGAAATCGAGCACCTCGAGGCAGGCCTTGAGCTCGGCGATGCGGCGACGGACGTCGGCTCGGTGTTCCAACAGGATCTGCTTGCGGCGTCCCGCGGTCGCCTCGCCCTTGCGTCGCAACTGCGCGTACTCCCGCATGAGCCTGATCGGCATACCCGTCGTGCGCAGTTTGGTGAGGAACTCCAACCACGCCAGGTCCCCGTCGGTGTACAACCGACGTCCCGCGGCGTCGCGAGCCGGCGGATCCACCAGTCCGATTCGTTCGTAGTAGCGCAGTGTGTCGATGGACAGGCCACTGTGCTCCGCCGCCTGGGCGATCGCGTACGTCACAACGATGACCGTAGGAGCTGGAGCGCACTCCAGGTCAAGTCGACGCGGACGACGGGCGTCGTACTGCCACCGAACTGGGCTGATGGCACGCCTGGTGGAGCCATGTGTCGATCGCCTCCGGTCGTTCAGAGCGGGCCATACTGCCGGTCGCCGGCGTCGCCGAGACCCGGCACGATGAACCCGGACTCGTTGAGCCGTTCGTCGACGCTCGCGGTGACCACCCGAACCGGCAACCCGGAGCCTTCCAGATGTCGGATGCCCTCGGGGGCGGCCAGCGCGCACACCGCCGTCACGTCGGTCGCGCCTCGGTCGGTAAGCAACCGGATGGTGTGCGCCATCGAGCCTCCGGTGGCCAGCATCGGGTCGAGCACCAGCACCGGCCTGTCCGCCAGGCCGTCGGGCAGCGATTCCAGGTACGGCGTCGGTCGCAGCGTCTGCTCGTCGCGGGCCAGCCCAACAAAGCCCATCTGCGCGTCCGGGATCAGCTTGTGTGCCTGGTCGGCCATGCCGAGACCGGCTCGCAGCACGGGAACAAGCAGCGGCGGGGCGGCCAGCCGGTAACCGCTGGTCCTGGCGACCGGAGTGTGAATGCGGTCGACGGCGACCGGGGCGTCCCGCATCGCCTCGTAGATCAGCATCACGGTCAGTTCGTGCAGCGCGGCCCGGAACGCAGCGCTGTCCGTCCGCGCGTCACGCATGGTGGTCAGCCGGGCCCTGGCAAGCGGATGGTCAACGACGAGGACGTCCATGGGCCGTCACGGTAGCCGGAGCCCGCCCGGACCGCGGCAGCTGTTCGCGTGGTCCTCCCCGGTTCTACCCTGTGTCGGGTGAGCGAGCAGCCTGACACCCGTGACATGCGTGCCTCCGACGCCGACCGGGAGCGGGTCGCACGTGTGCTGCACGACGCGATGACCGAGGGACGGTTGACCGCTGGTGAACTCGACGAGCGGTTGGCCGGGCTGTATCGGGCCAAGACGTTCGGGGAACTGGAACCGTTCGTCAAGGACCTGCCCGCCGCGGAGGTCACGCCCCTCAGTGACACCCGGATCAGCCGGGTCGGAGGCGATCCCGGCCCCTCGAGCACAGCGATCGCCATCATGAGCGAGGTACGCCGTGTCGGTGACTGGGTCGTGCCGGCCCACTACACCGTGACGGCGTTCTGGGGCTCCGCCCGACTGGATCTGCGCGAGGCCCAGTTCCACCAGCGGGAGTGCGTCATCGCCGTGACAGCGATCATGGCTGGCGTCGACATCATCGTGCCGCCGGAACTGACCGTGCGCATCGACGGGATCGGCGTCATGGGCGAGTTCAAGCGGGACGCCGAGGCCGACGGCACGCCGGGCAGCCCCTCGCTGCGTATCACCGGCCTCGCCCTGATGGCCGGTGTCAACGTCAAGCGCAAGCGACGCAAGGGAGACGGCCGGCAGATCGCCATGTAGGAGTGCGGCCGCATAGACTCCATGCCATGGCCACCCCTGCCGCGACAGAGCTGTCGGAGGTGACGCGCGACGACGCGTCGCTGCGGAGGTTCCTGCACGGTTTACCCGGGGTCGACCAGGTTGGGGTCGAACAGCGCGCGGCGGGACTCGGCACCCGCAGCATCAAGAAGGCGGCCAAGCTCTTCGCCATCGACACGGCCATCTCCATGGTCGATCTCACCACGCTCGAGGGCGCGGACACCCCCGGCAAGGTGCGCACCCTGGCGGCCAAGGCCCGCAGGCCCGATCCCGACTACCCCGACGTGCCCCATGTCGGAGCCGTCTGCGTTTATCCCGACCTCGTCGAGGTGGCGGTGACCGCGCTTGCGGGCAGCGGGGTCGGGGTGGCAAGCGTGGCGACAGCGTTCCCGTCAGGCCGCTCCAATCTCGGCGTGAAGCTGGCCGACACCGAGATGGCGGTGCACGCCGGTGCCAGCGAGATCGACATGGTGATCGACCGGGGTGCCTTCCTCTCCGGACGCTACGGCCGGGTATTCGACGAGATCGTCGCCGTCAAGGCTGCCTGTGGGGACGCTCACCTGAAGGTGATCCTGGAGACCGGTGAACTGTCCACATACGACAACGTCCGCAGGGCGTCCTGGCTGGCGCTGCTCGCCGGCGGCGACTTCATCAAGACGTCCACCGGTAAGGTGACGCCCGCCGCGACCCTTCCGGTGACCCACGTGATGCTGCAGGCCGTGCGGGACTGGTGGGAGCGCACCGGTCAACTGCGCGGTGTCAAACCCGCTGGCGGCATCCGCACCACCAAAGACGCGATCCGCTACCTGGTCGCCGTGCACGAGGTCGCCGGCCCGGAGTGGCTGTCGCCCGAGTTGTTCCGGTTCGGTGCCTCAAGCCTGCTCAACGATCTTCTGATGCAGAGACGGGCCCAGATCGAGGGCCACTACAGCGGCCCTGACTACGTCACGGTGGACTGATCCATGAGTGGGGAGCCCATGAGCTGGGAGTACGCGCCGGCGCCGGAGTCGCGCGACATCGCCAACCTCAAACCGGCCTACCGGATGTTCGTCGACGGCAAGTTCGTCGACGGTACGGGTGAGCCGCTCAAGACGATCAACCCGGCCACCGAGGAGGTGCTCGCCGAGGTCGCCACCGCGTCGAAGGCGGACATCGACACCGCGGTGCGTGCCGCCCGACGCGCCTACGACAAGGTGTGGGGCCGGATGCCCGGTGCCGAGCGGGCCAAGTACGTCTTCCGTATCGCCAGGCTGATCCAGGAGCGCACCCGCGAGCTCGCGGTGCTGGAGAGCCTGGACAACGGCAAACCCATCAAGGAGTCGCGGGACGTCGACGTGCCGACCGCCGCCGCGCACTTCTTCTACCACGCGGGGTGGGCGGACAAGCTCGGTCATGCCGGCTACGGACCCAATCCGCGGCCGCTCGGTGTCGCCGGCCAGGTCATTCCGTGGAATTTCCCGTTGCTGATGGCGGCATGGAAGATCGCTCCGGCACTGGCGTGCGGCAACACCGTCGTGCTCAAACCGGCCGAGACGACTCCACTGACGGCGCTGGTGCTCGCCGAGATCTGCCAGCAGGCCGACCTCCCAGCCGGCGTGGTCAACATCCTGCCGGGCGCCGGTGACGTCGGCGCCGAGCTGGTCAACCATGCAGGCGTCGACAAGGTGGCCTTCACCGGGTCGACCGAGGTCGGCAAGCTGATCCAGCGCTCGCTCGCCGGCACCGGCAAGAAGCTGACCCTCGAGCTTGGCGGCAAGGCCGCCAACATCGTGTTCGACGACGCCCCACTTGACCAGGCCGTCGAAGGCATCGTGAACGGGATCTTCTTCAACCAGGGCCATGTGTGCTGTGCGGGTTCACGGCTGCTCGTCCAGGAGTCGGTCGCCGACGAGCTGCTCGCCAAGCTGCGTTACCGGGTGTCCACGCTGCGGCTTGGCGATCCGCTCGACAAGAACACCGACGTCGGTGCGATCAACTCCAAGGCCCAGCTGGACAAGATCCGGGAGCTGACCGAGTCCGGCGACAGCGAGGGCGCCCAGAAGTGGACGAGCCCGTGCCCGATGCCGGACAAGGGGTTCTTCTTCGCCCCGACGGTGTTCTCGGACGTGCAGCAGTCCATGCGGATCGCCCGTGAAGAGATCTTCGGCCCGGTGCTTTCGGTGCTGACCTTCCGTACCCCGGAGGAGGCCGTCGCCAAGGCGAACAACACCCCGTACGGACTGTCGGCCGGGATCTGGACCGAAAAGGGCTCTCGGATCCTGTGGACGGCCCAGCGGATGCGGGCCGGTGTGGTGTGGGCCAACACGTTCAACCGCTTCGACCCGACCGCTCCTTTCGGCGGGTACCAAGAGTCGGGCTTCGGCCGCGAAGGCGGTCGTGCCGGTCTGGAGGCCTACCTCGATGTCTGATCGTGTTTCCGTGGCCAAGACCTACAAGCTTTACATCGGCGGGGCGTTTCCCCGCTCGGAGTCCGGTCGGGTCTATGCCGTGACCGACTCGCGTGGTGGCTTCCTCGCCAACGCCGCACAGGCCTCACGCAAGGACGCCCGCGACGCCGTCGCCGCGGCACGCAAGGCGTTCCCCGGCTGGTCCGGGGCCACCGCCTACAACCGGGGCCAGGTGCTCTACCGGGTCGCCGAGCTGTTGGAGGGCCGGCGGGAGCAGTTCGTGCGCGAGGTCGCCGCGTCCGAAGGCGTCAAACACGCCGAGTCGGTCGTGAACGCCGCGATCGACCGGTGGGTGTGGTACGCGGGGTGGACCGACAAGGTCGCCACCGTGCTCGGGGCGTCGAACCCGGTCGCCGGCCCCTACTTCTCGTTCAGCGTTCCCGAGCCGACCGGCGTTGTCGCGGCGCTGGCCCCCCAGTCGTCCTCACTGCTCGGTCTGGTCAGCGTGGTAGCGCCGGTGATCGCCACCGGAAACACCTGTGTCGTGGTGAGCAGCCAGAATCGGCCGCTGCCCGCGATCACGCTGTCGGAGGTGCTCGCCACCTCGGACGTGCCGGGCGGGGTGGTCAACGTGCTGACCGGTCGCACCGGTGAACTGGCGCCCTGGCTGGCCTCGCACGCCGATGTCAATGCGCTCGACCTGACCGGCGCGCCGGAATCGATACGCGCCGAACTGGAAAGGGCCGCGGCGGGAACGGTCAAGCGGGTGTCGCGTGCCGGCAGGGGCGGCGAACCGGACTGGACCCGCGAGCCCGGTGTCGACCGGCTCCGCGCGGTCCTGGAGACCAAGACCGTCTGGCACCCGATGGGCGTGTAGCCCGGGTGCGCACCGGCTTGCTGCGGGCTTGGCCGAATCAATCCTGGACGTTGAACAAGCTGATGCAGAGATCCCCGTTGTCCCGATAAGGAGCGAACTCGATCGTTCCCGTGGCGGTCGTGGCGTCACCATAGGTCACGACGAGCGCGGCATGGCCGGGATCCGAGGCCCTGGGGTCGGGGTCGATGCCGATCTTGCCCTTTCTCGCCGTCACCTTGTCGATGTTCGGCGTGCTGATGCCGAGGACTCTCGGGCACAGCAGGTCGTTGGCCCCCGCTTTGTTGCCGGCGTTCACCGTGTCGATGAACTGACGCACGATGGGAGGAAAGGCGGGAACGCCGGACCCGGACGTGCTCGGCGAAGGCGACTGGGTGCTCGACGCCGCGCTCGTGGTCGGACTGGGGGTGACGGTCGCGGGAGGCTGTTGTGGAGTGCATCCGGTGACGCCCAGGGCACCGATCACCGCCAGGGCCGCGGCCAAACCGCCGAGGGCAGGAGTGCTGTCCTTCCGTTGACCGGCTTGGCCTTGCCGCGGCCGAGAGACCATTGTCGAACCTCCGTGAGCGTGGTGGGGCAAGTGATACGACGGCCCGTCCACGAATTCGGTTCCATCCAGCCGGTCAGCCCACGGCGACGTGTGGATGCTCCTCGGCGAAGTGACAGGCGCTCGGGTGCCCCAGCCGGTCGACCAGTGCCGGTTCCTCCTGTGCGCAGACGTCCCGCGCCTTCCAGCACCGGGTCCGGAACCGACAGCCCGACGGCGGGTTCACGGGGCTGGGCACGTCACCGGTCAGCCGGATCACCTCCCGCCGGCCGCGCAGCTCGGGGTCGGGCACCGGAACCGCCGACAGCAGCGCCTGGGTGTAGGGGTGGGTCGGATGCTCGTAGATCTGCTCGTCGGTGCCGATCTCCACCACCTTGCCCAGATACATCACGGCGACCCGGTCGGACAGATGCCGTACCACCGAGAGGTCGTGGGCGATGAACACATAGGACAGGTCGAACTCGGCCTGCAGCGTGTCGAGCAGGTTCATCACCTGCGCCTGCACCGAAACGTCCAGTGCGGACACCGGCTCGTCACAGATGATCACCTTGGGCCGCAGTGCCAGTGCCCGCGCGATGCCGATGCGCTGGCGCTGGCCGCCGGAGAACTGGTGCGGGTAGCGGTTGATGTGCTCCGGGTTGAGCCCGACGACGTCGAGCAGCTCCTGCACTTTCCTGCGCCGCTCGCCCTTGGGCGCCACGTCCGGATGGATCTCGAACGGTTCCCCGACGAGGTCGCCGACGGTCATCCGCGGGTTCAGCGAGGTATACGGGTCCTGCAGCACGATCTGGATGTCCCGGCGCAGCCGGCGCAATTCCTGGCCGGCAAGACCGAAGATGTCCCGTCCCTCGAACCGGACGGTGCCCGAGGTCGCCTTCTCCAGCCGCATCAGCACCTGGGCCAGCGTGGACTTGCCGCACCCCGACTCGCCGACAACGCCGAGGGTCTCCCCCCTTGCCAGGTCGAACGACACTCCGTCGACGGCCTTGACGTGCCCGATGGTGCGCTTGAACAGCACACCGACCTGCACCGGAAAGTGCTTGACGAGGTCACGGACCTCGAGAATGGCCTCAGGCACGCTGCATCAGCTCCCCGGCGAAGTGGCAGGCACTGGACCGACCGTCGGCGAGCGCCACCGACTCGGGCACCTGCTCGCGGCAGATGTCCTGCGCCATCCGGCAGCGCGGATTGAACGGACACCCCGGCGGAATGTCGGTTAGGTTGGGCGGCAGCCCCTTGATGGTATTCAGCTGCTGCCCCTTCAGGTCCAACCGGGGCAGCGACTCCAGCAGCGCGATGGTGTACGGGTGCCCCGGCTCGGCATAGATCGAGCGGGCGTCCCCGGACTCCACGATCCGACCCGCATACATCACCGCGATCCGGTCGGCGACCTCGGCGACGACACCGAGGTCGTGGGTGATCAGCACCATGCCCATGTTCCGCTCGCGCTGGATCTCCGCGAGCAGGTCCATGATCTGGGCCTGCACGGTGACGTCCAGCGCGGTGGTCGGCTCGTCCGCGATGAGCACCTCGGGGTCGAGTGCGAGCGACATCGCGATCATCGCGCGCTGCCGCATGCCGCCGGAGAACTGGTGCGGATACTCACCGAACCTGCCAGCGGCGTTGGGGATCTTGACCTGCTCCAACAGCTCGATCGCGCCCTTCTTCGCCTCGGCCCTGGAAAGGCCACGCCGGCCGCGCAGCTGTTCGGCGATCTGGAACCCCACGGTAAACACCGGATTCAGCGCGGACAGCGCGTCCTGGAAGATCATGGCAATACCCTCGCCACGAACCATCCTGCGCCGCTCGGCGGTCGCGGTGAGCAGCTCCTCGCCCTTAAACTTCACCGACCCACCAGTGACGAACGCGGGCGGAGTGTCGAGAATGCCCATGATGGCCTGCGCGGTCACGCTCTTGCCGGATCCCGATTCCCCGAGTACGGCAACGGTTTCACCGGCGTCGACGTGGTAGGACACACCATTGAGGACCTTGGCGACGCCGTCTCGGGTGTGGAACTCCACCTGAAGGCCGAGCACCTGCAGCAGCGGCTCCGTCGCCGCGGCAGCAAGCTCCTGTGGTGGCACGAACTCCCCGGAGGAGCCGTCGTACACCGTATCGTGGGCAGACACTTGGCAAGCCTCCTAACGGGATTTCGGGTCGAAGGCGTCACGGACGGCGTCGCCGAGCATCACGAAGGCGAGCACGGTGACGCTGACGAACGCGGCGGGGAACAGCAGGATGTGCGGAGCGGCAGCGACGTAGTCGCGGGCGTCGCTGATCATCACACCCCAGGAGACCACCGGAGGACGCAGGCCGATGCCGAGATAGGCCAGGGTCGCCTCGGCTCCGATGTTGGCGCCGAGCGCGATCGTGGCGTACACCATCACGGGTGCCACCGTGTTGGGAAGCAGATGCCGGAAGATGATCCGCAGTGGTCCCGCGCCGAGCCCCCGTGCAGCCTTGACGTAGTCCTGCTGCTTGGCCACCAGCGTTGCCGCACGCATGATGCGCATGGCCACCGGCCAGGACAGCACCGCGATCGAGAACACGACCTGGCTGAGGATCCGCGTCTCGCCCGGGTTGCTGCCCGGCGCGTTGAGCGTCAGCATGATCACGATCGCGCCGAGTACGAAGGGCATCCCGGCGAAGATGTCGGCGAACCGGGCGAGCAGGCTGTCCGTCCACCGCCCGTAGAAGCCGGCGACGATGCCGACGATCCCACCGATGAGCACCGTGCCCAGCGTGGCGAACACGCCGACGAGCAACGAGGCTCTCGTGCCGTAGATGGCGCGGGCGTAGACGTCCGAGCCCTGCACGTCATAACCGAACCAGGCCTGCGCCGAAGGGCCGCCTCGGGCGTGGTTGAGGTCGGCGGCCGTCGGACTGACATGGGTGAACAGCCCGGGGAACAGCGCCATCGCCACCACGATCAGGATGAGGATCAGCGAGATCAGGAAGGTGGGCTTGCGGCGTAGTTCGTGCCAGGCGTCGCTACCGAGACTGCGCGGCTTGTCCTGCTTGCCGGTGACGATCTGCTCCAGCTCCGGTTCGTCGGCGGCGACGACAGCGGGGTCACTCATAGCGAATCCTCGGGTCGAGTACGGCGTAGAGCAGGTCGACGATCAGACTCATCGCCAGGTAGACCAACACCAGCAGGGTGACGACGCCGGTGACGACAACACCCTGCTGCTGCTGGATGTTGATGAACACGAGGCCACCGATGCCGTGGATGTTGAAGACTCCTTCGGTGACGATGGCGCCACCCATCAGAGCGCCGAGGTCCGTGCCGAGGAAGGTGACCACCGGGATCACCGAGTTGCGCAGCAGATGCACGCCGACCACCCGGCTGCCGGGCAGTCCTTTGGCGATCGCGGTGCGCACGAAGTCCGCGCGTCGGTTCTCCGCGATCGAGGTCCTGGTGAGCCGGGCCACGTAAGCCATGGACAGGCTGCCGAGCACGAAACCCGGCACGATCAGGTCGCCGAGCGGTGCTGTGCTCGACACCGAGATGCCGAACCCCACCTTGAGCACATAGCCGGTGAAGAAGACCGGCAACGAGATCAGGAACAGCGTGGCCACGAGCACGAGGTTGTCAAGGAAGCCGTTCTTGCGCAGTCCGGTGAGCACGCCCGCGACGAGGCCGATCACGCCTTCGATGACCAGGGCGATGACCGCGAGCCGGATCGTGATCGGGTAGGCGTCCGCGATCAGGGTGCCTACCTTGACCCCAGAGAAGGTCTGGCCGAAGTCCCCGGTGAACAGCTTGCCGAGGTACTTGACGTACTGCACGAACAGGTTGTCGTCGAGGTTGAAGTCCGCACGCATCTTCGCCACGTACTCAGGCGGGCACGGCCGCTGGCCACACTTGCCCGCGAACGGGTCGGACGGAATGGCCCAGACCAGCGTGTAGATGATGAAGGTGGTGCCGAGGAAGACAGGTATCAGCTGCAGGAGGCGCCGCAGCACATAGCGACCCATACGTCCGCTCCTTGACGTGGTGGGAGCTGGTCAGCTCGAGATCGGTGACCGCCGATACCCACGATAGGGATCGGCGGTCACCCGGATGACGTCGGGCTGCCTCAGGCGAGCCGGAAGGACGGCAGGTCGGGCTGACGCTTCCAGCTCAGTTTGGCGGCGCTGAGCTTGCTGGAGTAGCCGGCGGTGCCCTTCTCGCTCCACAGCGGGATGTTCGGCAGGTCCTTGGCGATCAGGGCCTCGGCCTGCTGGTAGAGCTTGATCGCCCCGGCCGCGTCCGCGGTGGAGTCCGCCTGCGCCAGCAGCGCGTCGACCTGGGGGTTGCTGTAGGTCGCGTCGTTGGAGGAAGCTCCGGTCTTGTAGATCGGGTTGAGGAAGTCCTCGACGGAGGGGTAGTCGGCCGACCAGTCCGAGCGGACCATTCCGGTGGCCTGGTGCGAGGTGATCATCGAGCGGAACTGTCCGAGGCTGGTCTGCGGCACGAAGTCACAGGCGACCCCGAGCACCTTGGTGATCGAGTTGCAGACCGCGGTCAGTGCCTCCTTGTGTCCGCCGTCGGAGTTGGACGCGATGGTCAGCTTGCCGGTGAAGCCGGACCTGGCGAAGGCGGACTTGGCCGCGTCGGGGTCGTACTTGCAGTACTCGCAGGAGTTCGGCACGTTCCCGTCGAGGCTCGGCGAGAAGTAGCTGTTCGCCGCGTCGTAGGCGTTGTTGAGCACCTGCTTGATGATCCCGTCCCGGTCGATGGCCATCGAGATCGCCTTGCGCAGGTCGGGATTGTTGTAGCCGGGCACGTAGTACGGCACGGCGATCGCGTCAATGTCGATCAGGCTGGAGTTCAGCGTCCTACCCGGCAGATCCGCCTTGTAGGTGTCGCCGACCAGCGCGGCCGGCGGCATCAGGTCGAGGAAGTCCAGCTGTCCGCCCTTGAGGTCGGAGTAGGCGGCGTTGAGGTCGGAGTAGGTCTTGATGTCGACGTCTTTGAAATGGACCGCGTCCTGACCCTGATAGCCGTCGAACCGGGTCAGCTGGATGTCCTGGTTGGGCACGTAGGACACGAACTTCATCGGGCCGTTGCCGATCGGATGACTCTCGAAGCCCTTGGGGTCCTTGAAGAACACGTCAGGCAGCGGATCGAAGCCCTCGTAGCCGACCTTGACGGGGAACACCGAGAACGGCGCCCTGAGAGTCGCCTGGAACTCGTAGTCACCGAGGACCTTGAGCCCGGACATGGTCTGCGCCGTCGGCTTGGCCTTGGGGTCCTCGGGGTGGACCTCGTCATAACCCTGGATCTGGGCGAAGAAGTCGGCGTTGATCTGGGCGTTGGTCGCCAGCGCCGCGTAGTTCCACGCGTCGACGAAGTTGTGCGCCTTGACCTCGGTGCCGTCGTGGAACTTCCAGCCATGCTTGATCTTGATGTCGTAGACCTTGGCGTCCGACGAGGGCGTGATCGACTCCGCCATCAGGTTGTAGGGCTTGGCCGTGGTGGGGTCGAAGCCGACAAGACCGGCGTAGAGCTCGTCGACGACCCGGATGCCGCCCTGCTCGTTGGTGTTACCCGGGGTAAGCGGATGCTGGGGTTCGGTGCCGTAGATGGACACCGCGCCGTTGCTGTCGCCGCCGCCCGCGCCGCCGCCTCCGCCACCGCAGCCTGTGGCCAGCAGCGCGACGGCCGCCGGCAAGGCGACGAGGATCGCTGTCTTCCTCCGCTTGCCCATCAAGATCCTCCCGAGCTCCCTCGTCCAGTGCCGACCGGTAGGACGAGCACCGGCCACCACGAAGTCACCACGACGTGACCCCGTCAACCCAGCGACCGTAGCCAGCGCCAGAGCACCACCACAGAGGACTGGATCACAAAGCAGTCACAATGCAGGACAACACGGTGACCGAACGACGAAAAGTAGCCATTCGGGTGCTTGAGACGCCTCGACCGACACCGACCGAAAGACGATGATCGCAGTCAGTCACTCGACCTTCACAACCTGACCGAATAGGCGTTCGAGCCCGGCCGTAGTCACACGGATCGGATCCGCGACGAGGGGCCTCCTCGCTGAGGGGGAGACCCCTCGCAAGACCCAGGATCAGTGACCGACCATGCTGTCGGCCCACCTCGCGACGGCCTGGAAGTACTCCGGGGCGTTGGGGGCGAGGTTGATCGCGTGGCCGAAGCCGTGCAGCACGAAGGTGTGCAGCTTGGCTGCGGGCTGGTAGAACGGGGCCTCGGACCGCAACAGCCCTTCAGCGGAGGAGCAGTCGGTTGCGAGCAGGCCGCACAGCGTGCCGTCGCGGCCGCCCACGACGACCATGACTGGCACGGTGATCTCACGGGAGACCGGGAGCACCACCCCGAGCGCGGCGCCGTCGGCGAACTCACTGGTCGACATGACGTCCTTGGTGGCCTCGTCGAGGTTGGCCACGGCCGGCCTGTACGGCCCGGGGTACTCAAAGGACTTGTAGCGGGTGCCGTCCCTGGTGGTTAGGTAGCCAGGATCGAGACCTTGCTTGGCGAACTTGGGGTCCAGCGCGGTCGGGATGAACGAACTGAAGGCCAGCAGCGCGCCTAGCGCATTGATATGGTGGGTGACCTCGGTGATCAGCACGCCGTCCACGTCGTGGTAGGTGCTCGCCTCGATCATGGCGATGCCTGAGCCGAGCGAGTGCCCCCCGATGATCACCTTGTCGAATCGCGGCCCCTGGGGCCCCGACTTCAGCGTCTGGATCACCTGGTGGACCGCGTTGGCCTGACCAATTGTGGTCAGCAGCGCACCTGGCGGCCGCGAACTGTGTCCGGTGCCCAGCCGGTCGATGGCGAGGGTGGCGTAGCCGGCGGCGTTCATCGCCCGCCGATACGAATGAGTTTCCGGAATGTTGTAGTCCCAGTACCCGCTGTTGTAGGTGCCGCCGGGCACCAGCACTTGCACGGTTCGGGCGCCCGGTGGTGTGCACAGGGTGCCATGCATGGACTGCGGGCCGAGCAGGGGCACGGACACCGGGACGGTCAGGTCCCGGCAGCTCGACTCGGCCGCATCGGCTTGCACGGGAGCGCTCAGCAGCGCCACGCCCGCCATGGCGAGAGCGGCCAGGCCGGTACGGCGTAGGGAATCGCGTTGATACCAACGCACGACAGGAAAACCTCCGTTACTCGCGGGGAACCGCCGTCATCGGCAGGCGGTTGAGGTAGGCGGCGGAGGTGAACTTGATCCGAACTGGTTTGTCCGGAACAGCAACCAGCCGCCAGCGTGTGGCCACCGTGGCCAGCACGAGGGTGATCTCGGTGATGGCGAATGCGTTTCCGATGCATTGCCTGGTGCCGGCGCCGAAGGGGATGAACGCGCCCTTGGGTATGTCCTTGGCGTGTTCCGGTGCCCACCGATCGGGATCGAAGCGCTCCGGATCGGCGAACGAGCGGGGGTCGAAATGCAGGGCGTGCGGGCTGATGATCACCTCGCTGTCCGGCGGGATACGGACCTCACCAAGGCGAATCTCCTCTAGGGTGCGCCGCATGGTGAACCAGATCGGGTACATGCGCAGGACCTCATTGATGACCTGCCTGGTGTAGACCAGTCGCGGAACATCGTCGGCGGTGGCTCGGCGGCCGGCGAGGACCTCGTCGACCTCGGCATGCAGCCGCCGCTCCACGTCTGGGTGGCGGGCGATCTCGCGGAAGGCCCAGGCCAGGGCGAGCGCGCTGGTTTCGATCCCGCCGGTGAGCAGGGTGATGATCTCGTCGAAGACCTGCTGGTCGGTCATGCCCTCACCGGTGTCAGTGTCCCTGGCTGCCAGCAGCATGGACAGCAGGTCACCGTGGTTGGTGTCGTCGGCGCGGTGGCGCGCGATCAGCTCCAGCACGATGTCGCGCATCCGGCTGATCGCCTTGTCGAACTGCCGATTGCCCGGGATCGGCAGTTTTTCGACGAAGGCCGGCGAGAGTGCGCGAACCATGCCCTGTTTGGCCACGAGGGGGATGGATCGGCGAGCCTCCTCGATCGCGGCCCCGCCCAGTTCGGTGGAGAACAGCGCTTCGCCGACGATAGTGCCCGCGACGGCCTGCATGTCGTGGTCGATCTGGCGGACCTCACCCGGTTGCCACGAGCTGATCAGGTTCTCGGTGGTGCGCACCATGATCTCGGCGTAGCGGGCGATGTGGTCGCGGTGGAACGCGGGCTGCATGAGTCGGCGTTGCCGCAGATGAAAAGCGCCGTTGGACGAGACAAGGCCATTACCCAGGAACGGCTTGAACCGGTCGAACATGATGCCTTTGCGGAAGTGTGGCCCGTCGGTGACCAGCACCTGGTGGGTCAGTTCCGGGCTGGTCACGAAATAGATCTTCAGTGGGCCGAGGTAGAGCGTCACCACGTCACCGTGTTCGCGCAGCGCACTGGTGAACCGGAAACGACGCCGCAACATGGCCGGAGTATGTCCCAGTAGCGGCCACCGGCCGGGAGCCACCGGTACTGACATCCGTACTCCAACGCCGACGCAAAAGGACGAAACACAATAGGACTTGTTCCAGGGCGCCTGGCAGAACCCGATCGGGTCGACTTTGACTGCCGAGCACTTCGGTAGGCTCAGGCGTCCGCACGAAGGTGATAAGGGGCACGCGGTGACGCAACTACCGGACTGGGTTCCGCCCCATATCGACATGACAGTGCCGAGCATCGCGCGGATGTATGACTACATGCTGGGTGGCGGGCACAACTTCGCGGCCGACCGCGACGTTGTCAAGCGGGGGGAGCTGGTCGAACCTGGTCTCCGGCGGATCGCCCGACTGAACCGGTCTTTCCTGCGTCGGGCCGTGTTGTTCATGGTGGACCAGGGGATCCGGCAGTTCCTCGACATCGGCTCCGGCGTGCCGACCGTGGGCCAGGTACACGAGATCGCCCAGAAGGCTGTGCCGGAGTGCCGAGTGCTGTACGTGGACCGGGACGCGATCGCCGTGGCACACAGCGAACTGATCCTGGCCGGCACCGACCACGTCGGTGTCCTCCATGCGGACATGCGCAATCCCGAAGCCATCCTGGACAGCGACGAGGCGAGGCGGTTGTTGGACTTCGACGAGCCGATCGGGCTGTTGTTCCTGTTGATGCTGCACTGGGTGCCGGACGAGGACGATCCGCACCGCCTGTTGGCGACCTACCGGGACGCTCTTGTCAGCGGAAGTCACCTGGCGATCACCCACGCCACTGACGATCGGCAACCGCAGATGATGGATGGCATGGTCGATACCATGCACAGGACTAGGTCCCCTGACCAGGCCAGGCCGCGCAGTTACGACGAGGTTCACGCGATGTTCGGTGACTTCGAGCTGGTGGAGCCCGGCCTGGTCGGCTGCGGCACCTGGCGTCCTGGCGGACCAGGAGACATTGCTGAGGACGCGAAGTACAACGAGTTCGTGTACGCGGGAGTCGCCCGCAAGTCGTAGCGTAGAAGCCGCGGGAAATCCAGGCGGCGGAGGAAGAGCGCGCGCACCAGAGCCGACAGGGCGTGAAACTCAGGTCAGTCAGCGATGCCGACCGCTATCCCGTCCAGGATGTCATGTTCGCTGGCCACCAGTTCGGCGATGCTTGCCCGCTCGGCGAGTGTTTCGGCGAGCACTCCGAGTACCAGGGCGCCACCGCCGATCACATCAACCCGGCCAGGGTGGATCACGCCTGAGGCCACACGGTCGGCATGGTCGGCCGCGAGCAGCCGCTCGGTGGTGTCCTTGACCCGCTCGAGCGGCAACCGGGACAGGTGGATGCGTTCCGGGTCGTACTCGGACAGTTCCTGGGCCACCGCCGACACGGTGGTGACCGTGCCGGCCACCCCGATCCAGGTCCGTGCCTCGGCTACCGGCACCGCGTCGAAAGCGGCACCGAGCGCCTCGGTCACCGCGCGCACCGCCGCCGCGATCTCCACCGACGACGGCGGGTCCGAGGCAAGGAACCGCTCGGTGATCCGAACGCACCCGACGTCGACCGACTTGGCCGCCCGCACCCGTGCCGTCCTGCCGTCCCAGTCGCCGAGCACCAGCTCGGTCGATCCGCCTCCGATATCGGCCACCAGGAATGGGCCCTGCACCGGGTCGCAGTCGAGCACGGCACCGGTGAACGACAGCCGCGCCTCCTCCTCTCCACTGATCACCTCCGCCTCGACGCCGAGCACCGAGCGGGTCATCCCGAAGAACTCGTCACGGTTGCCGGCATCTCGGGTCGCCGACGTGGCCACCATCCGCACCCGCTCGACCCCCTTGCGCCGCAGCACGGCAACGTAGTCGGCGAGTGCGGTCCCTGTCCTGTCCAGCGCCTCGGGCGCGAGCATGCCGGTGGCGTCCACCCCCTGCCCCAGGCGGACTATCCGGGTCTCCCGATGGACGTCACGCAGCCACCGGGTGCCATCGTCGCGGATCGTGACGTCGGCGATCAGAAGCCGGATCGAGTTCGTACCGCAGTCGACGGCTGCTACGCGTGGCATGGGACCACGCTAACGCCTTGCCGCGGCGTCCTTGCCCGTGGTGGTGACCGGTCCGGTCGTCGTCGCCATCGGACTGGTCATCGGACCCGGCGGCGGGCAGCCGTTCGGCGGCGTGGTGGTGGTTGTCGTCGGCGTGCTGGTGGTGGTGGTGGTCGTGGTTGGAGTGGTCGTCGCCGTTGGACTGGTGGTGGTCGTGGTGGTGGTGGTGGTCGTCGTCGGGCAGCCCGGCGGGGTCGTGGTGGTCGTGGTGACCACCGTGGTCGCCGTGGCGGTGACGGTCACCGTCCTGGTGGTCGTCGACGTCGGCGTGCTGGTGACCGTGGTCGTCGTCGACAGGACGGGTTCTGCCGGCGGCGTGGTCGCAACCGTGGACGGCGGTCCCACCAGCGGAGGCTGTGGCTGTGCCAGCGGAAGAGCTGGCGCCGCCCCCGAGGCGTCGGGCAGTTCACTGATTCCCTTGGCGTAGGCGTCGGCCCAGAGCAGCACGGTTCGCACATAGCTGTCGGAGTGGTTGTAGTTGAACACCGCCGCTGCCCGCTGCCTGCGGTCACGAAGGTCGCCCCCGGCCGAGCACAGATAGTTGCCCGCGGCGAGCGCCGCGTCGTAGATGTTGTTCGGGTCGGCCTGTCCAAAGCCCTTCGCGTTGGAGCTCGCCTGATAGATCCGCCAGGTGGACGGGATGAACTGCATCGGACCGACGGCGCGGTCCCATACCGCGTCACTGTCCCACTGGCCGCCGTCGGTGTCGGGCACAGCCGCCACACCGGGGGCGCCGTTCAGTTCGGGTCCAAGGATCGGGGCCAGCGTGGTGCCCCGCGCGTCCACCGCGCCGCCGCGGGCGTGGCCGGACTCGATGCGTCCGATTCCGGCGAGCAGCGCCCAGTCCAGATGGCAGCCCGGCGTTGTAGTGGCCACGATCCGCTCCGCCTTGCGGTAGGCGGCCAAGGCGGCACGTGGGATGCCGGGCGAGTCGCCGATGCCGGTCTGGCCCGAATCATCCGGCGGAGCGAGCGCGTCCGGTCCGAGTTGGGGCGACTCGGGCAACGCTCCGGTCGCGCCGAGCGGGTCGCCGTGCCCCGCCGATGCGCCGAAAGGCATCTGGTCGGCGACCCCTCCCCACGACACGACGGCGTCGCCTCCGAGCACCACCGGCGCCAGCATCGCGGTCACGGCCACCGCCGCACGCCATCGTCGATTCGGCGAGACACGCACACGCCGTCGAGTCCGGACTTTGACGCTGTGTACACCCACGAGGGCCCACGCTCCTTGTACCGACCACGTGAATCTACGGACGTCGTCGCTGACGACCCATGAATCACGGTCAGGGTGCCCGATACCCGGTCGGGTGTCACCTCGTTGAGTCTGTTTTGCCGTGATCTCGGAGACCGCTAGGCCGACTGGCTGTTCTCAGGACGTCCGTTCAGGCGCAGTCCCCAGCGGGCCATGAGCCGGCGAGCAGTACGAGTGCCTCGTCACCAAAGGGGTTCACGCCGGCGCCGCACGCCAGAGCGTGGGCGACATGCACGTGCAGGCACTTGACCCGCCCCGGCATACCGCCGGCGCTGACCTCGTGGCCGAGCGGCTCGATGGCATCCCGTTCGGCCAGGTAGGCGCGGTGCGCGCGCAGGTACGCCGCGGCGAGTTCGTCGTCGTGTGCCAGCCGCTCCGTCATCTTCCTCATGACGCCGGAGGCCTCGAGCGTGCCAACCAGCGAGCAGAGCCGGGGACAGGTCAGGTAGTACAGCGTCGGGAACGGCGTGCCGTCCTCCAGTCGCGGACTGGTCTGCACGACCGACGGATGCCCGCTCGGGCAGCGCGCCGCCACCGCCCGCAGAGCCCTCGGCCTGCGCCCGAGCTGTTCGGCAATCACCTCGATATCGGCGCGGGACAACGATTCCCGGGACGATGTCATCACGAACCGCTCCCCGTGATCGACTCCCACAGCTGTTCGTACCACGGCGTCGCCGCGGTCTGCTGCTGCGGGGAGTTCTGCTGGTCCGCGGCATTCTCGTCGCCAGGCAGCTGCACGGTGTAG
>JAFAZC010000184.1 GCA_019239965.1 Kutzneria sp.
CGAACCTGTGCGAAACTTGCACTCGAAGTGCCCTCTCGAACTGGATGATTGTTGCCTCGACAACAGCAATCATTGCAGCTCAGAGGGCACTGTCCTGTCTATGACACCCAACGGCCGCCAGACCGTCGGTGGATCGAGGCTTAGGCCAGGACCACGACGCCGTGCTGGTCATGCTCGGCGTGGACGAACACCGCTACGTGCGCTTCGCCCAGCAGGCGCGGGCACGCCTGGACGAACACGTGCCGCTGCGGTCGGCATTCGCGTTGACGGCTACCTACACCCGCATGGTGTCCGGGTTCGGCGGCCACCCGAAATTCTCCAAGAGCATCCCTGGTTCAGCCTTGGATGTGGCCACACCACCCGAGGCAGTCGTCGAGTTGCTGGCAGCGGAACCTCCCCTCCCAGAGGAATCGAGCGCCTATCAGCTCATGTGCCAGATGCCCCGCTACGACGCCGCCGCCCTCGTGGAACTGCACGCCCTGTGTCGCGAGGCCGGACCCATGTGGCGGCGTGCCGTGGCCGATTTCGCTGACTATGTGGTCGATCTGATCAGCCGATGGCCACGCTGACCCCGACCCGTTGGGTGCACGCTGACCCCCGGTCAGCGGATGATCGGTGCGCACCGGACTCAGTAGCCTGCGCTGAAGGCTGCAAGCGTGACCGGACGGGGAGCTGGATGCGTCATGAGTGAAGGGACGGCCCCAGAGGCTGTCACGGTGATGAGGTCGCAGGACGACAGCGCGAAGTACCTCTGGCGGCTCGGAGACGGCCACACGGTGGAAAGCGTGTATTTGGCCCTGATGAACCGTGGCGCCGAAGGTCCGTCGATGTGCATCTCCAGCCAAGTCGGCTGCGCCGTCTGCTGCACCTTCTGCGCTACCGGTCGGGACGGGCTCATGCGCAACCTCACCGTTGACGAGATCACCGGCCAGGTGCACCCCATCCTCGCCGACCTCGACACCCTGCCCTCAGCGTTCGATGTCTCGTTCATGGGCATGGGCGAGCCGCTGCACAACCTCGCGGCTGTCATGGTTGCGATCGAGGAACTTCACGCGACGTACTCCCCGCAGTGCGCTATCCACTTCAGCCTCTCCACCGTGGGCGTCGCCCGGAAGCTGTACGAGCTTGCCGAGATCGACATTCCGGTTTCTGTGCAGGTCTCGTTGCACGGCCCGACCGACGAGATCAGGGCGCGGCTCGTGCCGACCAAGACCCGCATACCGATCGCAGAACTGCTCGCCGCCGCCCGCCACTACGCCGAGGTCAAGAACGATGTCGTCGACATCAACTATTTGCTGTTCGACGGTCTCAATGACACGACGGACTGCGCGATCACGCTGACCGAACTGATCGGTGGCGACCGGAGGTTCCGGCTCAAACTGTCCCACTACAACCCCATCGCGGGCAGTGCCTTGAACCCGACCAGCGAGACGAAGAAGCAGCGGTTCCAGGCGCTGTGCGACGACCACGGTCTGAGCACCTTCTCGTGGGAGAGCATGGGCCGAGACATCGCGGGCGGCTGCGGACAGTTACGTTCCGCTGATCAGGGGTGACGAACAGGCGAACCTCGAATGCGCCGACGAGGGACGGCGTCGTGGGGGCTGGGCTGATCGACTCCAGTGACCGGGGCCGGTCGGCGCGCGTCGGGGCGGGGAGCACGCTCGGTAGGATGAGGTGGCTAGCCACCTCACGCAGGAGCTTTGATGACCCGACTGAGCCAGTCCGTTGACCGCGCTACCGCCCTGCTCAGGGACGCGGACCTCGCGGCCGACGCCACCGTGCGGGAGCTGCTGACGGAAACCACGCAGCGCCGCAGCCTGGACCTGTTGGACCTACCTGCCGCCGAGCAAGCCGCCCTGATCGCCGCCCGCTCGCAGGAGCTTCAGCCGTCCGCCGACGCGCTGGCCGAGCGGATCATCGAGGCCGACAAGAAGGGCCGCCGGTTCGTCGCCAAGTTCGGCATCGACCCAACCGGCGCCGAGGTGCACTTGGGCCACTCCGTGCCCATGCTCATCCTCAGCCGCTTCCAGCGCATGGGTCACCAGGTCGTGTTCATCGTCGGGGACATGACCGCCAAGATCGGCGACCCGTCCGGCCGCTCCGACGAGCGCCCGACACTGACCGACGAAGGCATCGCCCGCAACCTCGCCACCTACCGCCAGCAGGTCACCCCGTTCTTTGACTTCGAGCGCGCCCAGTTCCGGCACAACGGCGACTGGCTGCGACAGATCACCCTGCCGAAGATCATCGAGATCACCGCACAGATCCCGGTGTCCATGCCACTGCAACGCGAGGACTTCCGCAAGCGCCTCGAAGCAGGACAGGGCCTGTCCCTGTCCGAGCTGATGTACTCGGTCGTGATGGCGCTCGACTCCGTGGAGACCAACTGCGACCTCGAAGTCGGCGGCATCGACCAGTTCCTCAACATGCAGATGTGCCGCAAGGTCATGGACATCTGCGGCCAGACCCCCGAACTAGTGGTCGCCACCTCGTTGATCGAGGGCACGGACGGCACCGGGGCCAAGATGAGCAAGTCCAAGGGCAACTACGTGCCCCTGACCGCTCCTCCCGGCGAGATCTTCGGCAAGATCATGTCGGTTCCCGACCGGCTAGTCGAGCCCTACTTCCGGGCCTTGTCGGAGTGGCTGGACTCGGAACTCGCCGTGACCAGCGAGCGGATCAAGGCCGGGTCGCTGCATCCGATGGACCTGAAGAAGATCCTCGCTGGGGAGGTCACCGCCGCCATCCACGGTGTTGACGCGGCGATGAAGGCCCGCGAGGAGTTCGTGGCCCGCTTCTCCAAGCGCACCTTCGGCGAGGTCGAAGACCTGCCCACGGTCGCCGACCTGAGCCAGCCGGTCACCGAGGTCATCAAGGCCCTGGGGTTCGCCAAGAGCAACGGTGATGTCCGGCGCGTTGCCCAGCAGAACGGCCTGCGCCTGGTGGTCGAGTCCGACGGTGACCAAGAACAGGTGACATTGAGTGCCGACGACGCCCGCGAACCGCTCGCAGACGTGGTCAAGGGCAAACTCGACGGCCAGACCGGCGACTACTACCTCAAGGTAGGCCGCAAGCTCGCCCGCATTACCACGACCGCCTAATCCGGTTGTGCGGGCTGTCGTACTGGACCTGTTCGGCACCCTGGTCACCGCGCCCACTCCCGAGGACCGCGCCCGCGCGGCATCACGGGTGGCGGCCGTGGTCGGCAGCGACGCTACGACGGTCGTGAGCTATTTCGGCGACACCTGGCAGGTTCGCCACGACGGCACCCTCCCCACGCTGGCCGACCTCGCCGCGCACCTCGTCCGAGCTGTCGACGGACCAGGTGCGGCGGTTGGGCCAGTCGCGGACGAACTGCGAACCTTGGGGCAAGCCCGTCTCCGACCCGCACCATCGGTCGTGTACATGCTGAAATCGTTGCGGAGCAAGCGACTACGACTCGGCATCCTCAGCGACGCCAGCGCCGAGATCCTCACCGCCTGGCCGAGGAGTCCGCTCGCCGGGCTGGCGGACGCGGCCGTGTTCAGTTGCGCCGCCGGAGCCATCAAGCCCGACCAACGGCTCTACCGCCGGATCTGCGACGAGTTGGACGTGTTACCGGATCAGACGCTCTACGTCGGCGATGGGGGCGGTGACGAGCTACGCGGCGCGCTGACCGCAGGTATGGCCGCCGTCGCGGTTCGCCGCCGTGGACCCACCAATGCCCTCGCCTTCGGCGACACCGACTGGTCCGGCCCCATCCTGGACGCAGCGGAGCAGGTCCCCGCCTACCTCGCGGAGCGAGCGTGAAAGCATGGGAGATCTGCAACGACGACCTGCGTCTACACGATGTGGGCACGGCTCACTCCCGCGAGGGCGAGACCGTGGTGCGTGTCAGTCACGTCGGCATCTGCGGCAGTGACCTGCCGAAGCTGTTGCGTCCCAACAGCTTCCCCCTTCCGGCGCCGTGGCGACCGGGCCACGAGATCGTGGGTATCGACCCGACCGGCCGCGCTGTCGCCGTCGACCCGCTCGTACCGTGTGGCAACTGTCCGCGCTGCACAACGGGCGACACCCACCTGTGCGCGGGCCTGCGGCGGCTCGGCTGGGAACGCGCACCCGGTGCCCGACGGTGTTGATCCACTCCACGCCGCCCTCGCCGATCCCGCTGCGGTCGCCATCTACGTGCGGTGCTCGACGACGGTGCGATGCGCGCGGTCCGGCAGGTCCTCACCGTCCGCGTCTTATGACCCACCACCAGTTGTCGCACCGCTCCTACTGGCGATCCGGACAACTACAGCTCGTCGAACTTCCACCGTCGGCCCATAAACATATCGGCAAGTCACGCCCTGGCACGGTACACACGACCTCGAATGTCCGAACCGCGTCTGCCGAAGACGCGACAGGACGAATCGACAGACAGGGGCACAATCGTGGCGGAGTTGATCACGCCGTCCGTGCACGTACACGCCTCGTACCAGGCGGCGGTCGAGGAGTACCACGACGAAGGTGGCTACCCGGATTTCGACGATCTCGACATCGGCACGGCGGGCGCGTTCGCCCACTATGTCGACCAGCTTCGCCGTGTTCCTGTTCGCCGGGCGGGCCTGCCTGGGTTGCCGGCGATGACGCTCATGTGGTGGGTGGAAGGGTGTGATTACTTGGGGCGGATTTCCTTGTGGCACAAGCTATCCGGTGACCTGGTTAAGTCGGGGCACATCGGGTACGACGTTCGCCCATCGGCTACTTAGAGACTTGGTGTAGGACCGGGCTCCGGCCAGACTCGGTCCAGGTGTTCGGCGAGACGCTCTCTCATTGCGGCTGCCCATCGGTGTCATTGGTGTGGCTCTCTCATGGCGTGCGGTCTCGTCGGACGCCGCGCGAGGAGAGGCTCGAAAGGGGTTTGCTCTGCTCGAAGTAGCGGTGCCCTCCTTGCTGATAACTACACGTTCAGCCAAGGGAGGTACCGATGACGGTGATCATCGGAATGGACCCGCACAAGCGCTCGGCCACCATCGAAGTCATCGACGAACGAGGCCGAGCTCTGGCGGTCGGCCGGTACGGCACGGACAAGGCCGGCTACGCTGAGATGCTTGCTGCTGGCCGCCGGTTCACCGATCGAGTCTGGGCGATCGAGGGCTGCAACGGCATCGGCAAGCACATCGCCCACCGGCTGGTGCACGACGGTGAAACCGTGCTGGACGTGCCGCCGAAGCTGTCCGCCCAGGTCCGGGTGTTCGCTACCGGTAATGGCCGCAAGTCCGACCCGGTGGATGCGCATTCGGTGGCCATGGTCGCCCTGCGGACCCCGAACCTCGTGCAGGTTCAGGTCGATCCCGACCTGGTGGTGATGGGCATGCTCGCCGACCGGCGCGATGAACTCGGCCGTGCGAGGACGAACACGGTCAACCGGCTGCATGGGGTGTTGCTCGAGCTTTGTCCCGGTGGGGCCAAGCCATTCCTGTCCGCTGCTCAGGCGCGTGCGCTGATTTCCACGATCAAGCCGCGTGATTTGGTTGGCAAGACCCGCCGCCGGTTGGCGGCCGAGCTCATCGGCGAGCTGGCCGGCATCGATAAAAAGATCAAGGCCGCGGAGAAGGAACTCACCGAACTCGTGCGCGCCCGCGGTTGCACCCTGATGGAGCTGACTGGTATCGGCCCGTCCGGTGCGGCCCGGCTGCTGGCCGACGTCGGCGACATTCGCCGTTTCCGTGACCGCAACCGGTTCGCCTCCTACAACGGCACCGCGCCCTTGGATGCCTCATCCGGCCAGCAGCAACGTCACCGCCTGTCCCGCGCCGGCAACCGCCGCATCAACCGAACACTGCACATCATGGCCATCGTGCAGCTGCGCAACCCAACCAAGGGCCGCGCCTATTTCGACACGAAGAAAGCCGCCGGGAAAACCTCGATGGAAGCCATGCGCGCGCTGAAACGACGGCTGTCCAATGTGGTCTACACCCGCATGATCGCCGACCAGAAACGGCGTGAGGCGGCGGACCCGGGAGGGCACTCGGGGACGACTCTGCAATCCAGCGTGACCGACCTGACCCCGGACATCGGCCCTTCGGACAAGCCACTTCCCGAATCCGCCACCAACCACCCTAAGCCCTCACTCCCAACCGCGTCTTGACACAAAGGGGAGCCATGACAGTGCATTCGCCGCGGTGCACGCGACGGCCGGCGCGCTGAGTGAGGATCACCACCGCACCGGACAGACTGGCGGTGCTGTCGGCGTGTCGCCTACACACGCGCGCACGGGCGACGCCACGATCAGCGGACTGTGTCGATCCCGCACCTGCCCAAGTCGTGCTTCTACCGCACCTGGCACGACCTCATCGCCCACGAACAGACCCAACATCGGGCGGCACACGCAGACCGGCACGCCGAACTCGCCGCCGTCGACAACGAACTGACCAAAGCCGGCCCAGCCATCGACCGCTACCTGACCGCGTTCGAGCGCGGCACGATGGACGAAGAACTCGTCGCCGACCGGCTCACCGAACTACGCGCCCAGACCAAGCAACTCCGCGTCCGCCGCGACGAACTGACTCTCGCGCTGGACGACGAGCCCGCCATGCCCGAGCCCGCTACCCTGGCGGCGGTGGCCGATCACATCGCCGAGATCATCACCAGCGGCAGCCACAACCAGATCAAGGACCTCATCGAAGCCCTGGTCGCGAAGGCGACCGTCACCGGCCCCGACCGGCTCATCCCGGTCTTCCGCATCCCCCAACCCCGCAACAACGACGGGGCCGACTCCGCCCTACCAGCGGAAACGGCCCCGAACGGAGTGGTTCGTACGATGACTAAATCGGTGGGCCTAACGCTTCAGCATACGAACCACGATGGGGGACCGGGGGCGAAGTCCACCTCACGACCCAATCCCGCGTGGGCCTGACGTGGCACAATCCGAACTCTTCGGTCCTGGTCGAAGGTTTTGAGATCGCGATCCGGCCAGTGGGGAATCGTCATCTCAGTCCTGGGTGACAGCCCGCTCCAGCAGGTCGTGCAGCTCGTTCTGTTCCTGCTGTGTCAGGCCCGCCAGGGGGGATTCCTGCCGGAGGAGCGTGAGCAGTCGTTCCCGGAGTTCGTTGCCACCCGAGGTGAGGATCAACTGCTTGGCTCGACGGTCGGTGGGGTGTGGACGACGCTCGAGCAAGCCCTGGTTTTCCAATTTGTCAACGACGACTGTGGCGTTTGACGGTTCGCAGCTCATCCGTTCGGCCAGTTCGCTCATGGTCATCGGTCCGGTCAGCTCCCGCAGTGCGGTCGCCTGCGCGACGGTGAGACCAAGTTTGGCTGCGCGCACGCGAATGTGGGCGCTGATCTGGTTGGCCAGCCCGTTCACCAGCCCACACAGCTCTCGCTCGGCAGCGACCTGCGGTTCCGACCTGGCCATAAGGCCAATCTACCAGTCATGCCTCAATCTTTAATATTTATGACTTGAAATTTCTAAGTCATAATCTTATGGTCGGACTCGTGACCACCACCCAAAATGAACGGCTTCGGCGGCCCGCCGTCATCCGATCGCTATGCCTCGGCGACACGAAGGTGAGTTACGTGCCGGACGGCGCGGTCCAACTGGGTCCTCGCGCCCTGCTTCCGGACACCACCGACGAGGTCTGGGCCGCACACCCCGAATACCTCGACGATTCCGGCAACTTCGTGGCCAGCATCGGGGGTCTGCTGGTGGAGCGCGGTGACCGCGCGCTGCTGATCGACGCCGGGTTCGGGCCGCAGACGGTCCCGGCACAGCCGGACAAACTGCCCGGTGCCATCTACGGCGGCGCGCTACTGGACAACCTCGCCGCGCTCGGACGCCACCCCTCTGGCGTCGAAGCGGTCGCCTTCACTCATCTGCACGTCGATCACCTCGGCTGGGCATGGCACCCGGCCCCCGACAGTGACCGGCCCGCGTTCACCAGCGCCGACTACCTGATCAGCGAACCCGAGTGGGCGCAACGCCGCCTCGTCGAAGCCAGCGGCACCTCGCGGGAGATCGTCGAGGCATTGCGGCAACGCGTACGCACCGTGACCGACGGCGAGAAAATCTTCCCCGGTGTCCACGTTCGGCTCGCCCCCGGCCACACCACCGGACATGCCACCTACGCAATCACCGGGAGCAAACGGCAGGTGATCGCCTTCGGTGACGCCCTTCACTCACCGATCCAGGTCGGCCACCCCGAGTGGTCAGCCGCGTTTGACCACGATCCCGAACAGTCCGCACGCTTCCGCCACGCTCTGCTCACCGAGCTAGCGGAGTCCGACACGATCGGCTTCGGTGTCCACTTCGCCGATGTGGTGTTCGGCCGCGTCCACGCGGACGGCAGCCGACCGGCCTGGTGCCCGGTGGAGGACTGAGCCGTCGGTATGCACGGCCGGGCAACAAAGTCGCAGCCGAGCGAGTCACGTTCCCGGCACTGGCCGGGCATCGCCGTGGCCGCGTCCACCGCAACCGTCACGGTGATGCCGGGCTTCACAGTCGGGACACTGGCGCCGTGGATCGAGAGCGACCTGCACGTCTCCAGCAGCATGGTCGGATTGGCGATGAGCGCTTTCTACGCCGCCACGGCGCTGGGCTCACCCGTGACCAAACGACTCGCCGGGCACCTACCGGTCCCGGTCGTGCTGGCAGTCGCCGCTCGGCTCCCGTGCCATCGCCAAGGTCCTCAACGACCGGGGTCACCGCACCAGTACCGGCTGCATGTGGTCCGGTTACGAAGTCGTCCGCGCTTTGAACAACCGCGTCTATCTCGGTGAGTTGACCTTCCGCGACACCACCGTGACCAACACCCACCAAGCGATTATCAACGCCACTCTGTAGGAAGAGGCACAGGCGATCCTCGACGCACGCGGGGAAAGCCACGCGCACTGCGCCGCGTCCGGCTCCGACTACGACCTCGCCGGACTGAGGCGCTGCCCCAAGTGCGGGAAAGCCATGGTCGGCGCCCGCGCCACCGGACGCAACCGCACCTACCGCTACTACACCTGCTGGAACCTGGCTCGCTACAACGCCAGCAAATGCGACTTCACCCGGCTCAACGCCGACGAAGTGGACACGGCAATCCTGAACGCGCTTGGCACCTTCTACCGCACCCAACACCAGTTCATCCGCGACGCCATCGCCGACCAACAAAACAACATCACGCCGCGCATATCGGCTGGCTCGCCGAACTCGCCGCCATCGACACCGAGCTCACCACAACCAACGCAGCCATCGACCGCTACCTCACCGCGTTTGAACGCGGCACCCTCACCGAAGACCTCGTCGCCGACCGGCTCGCCGAACTACGCGCCCAGACCACACAACTGCGCATCCGCCGCGACGCGCTCACACTCGCTCTCGACGCCGAGCCGAACGCACCCGAGCCCGCCACACTCACCGAAATCGCGGACCACATCACCAAGATCATCACCAGCGGCACCCACAACCAAACCAAGGCACTCGTGGAAGCCCTCATCGCCAAGGTCACCATCACCGGACCCGACCGACTCATCCCGGTCTTCCACATCCCCCAACCCCGCAACACAAGCAGGACCGCCGCCAACCAGCAGCAACAACCCCGCAAGCAGCGGTTCGCACAATGACTAAATCGGTGGTCTTCCTGAGACACGAACCGGTCGCCGCGGGATCAGTAACCGGATAGCAGGGTCCGGATGCCGCCGAGTCGTTCAGGTCCGGCGTCGCTGTGCAGTCGTGTGGAGTCGGCGGGTTGGCGGCCCCACAGCAATAGCACGCGGGCGGGCGCGTCGCACACGAGATCGGCCGACGTGTCAGGCTCGGGGGAACTCAGGGCGATGGTCGGGCTGGCGCCTGCGGTGAGCACCACATCCGGCTGGTCGGGCACGCGCAGCCGACTGGTGAACCGGGTGTCGCCCATTCCGGCGGCGCCCCGGGCCAGCAGCGGTGCGCCGACCGCGTCGACGGAGTGGCTTGTCATCCACGGCTGGGCCAGCTGTGCGCTGGCCTGCTCGTCATCGCCGACGAGGTCCCAGCGATGCAGGATCAGCTCGGAATGCATGTGCTCGCCGAACCAGGCGACCTTCATCCGTCGCCCGGTCCAGGGCACCCAGGTGTCCGGTTCGACCAGACCCCGTTCCAGCACACGGGCGAGGTCGTACATCACGGCCTCCAGTGCGGCGACCCGGTCGTCATCGCTCATCCGCCGAAACGGCGGCTCGCGCTCCTCGAACGTCCGGGTCCGCGGTACCGGCCGGCGGTCAAGGTGCGCGGTGAGCACCCGGCCCAGTTCGACCGCGTTTCCGGCCTGGTGGGCGATGATGTCGCGGGTCGTCCATGCCGCGCACGCGGTCCCGTGGCCGGGATCGCGGCCTGCACAGGCCTGGAGGAACGACGCCCATTCCGGCAGCAGGTCGGTGATCAGATCCTCATCGGCCATCGGTGGCCTCCAGTTCCCGTCGGCATGCTCGGCATCGACCCTAGGGCGGTGACACTTCGGTCGCGACCGAAACCCTTGGCACGCCTGGGAACCCGCCTGGTGGTCACTGGGGGTCGGCGTCGAGCGCCGTCACGAACCGATCGCCCCGGACCGTGCGGCTGTACAGCACATGCCGACCCGACCTCACGCCCGCCACCACACCGGCCTCGCGTAGCACGGCAAGATGGGCGCTCACCGTGCCCAGGGACACACCGAGGGCCTGCGCGAGTTGGGTGCTCGTGGCCGGCCGAGCCAGCTCGCGTACCACGCGGGCGCGACCGGAGCCCAACAGCGTCGACAACGCGTCGGCCCCGGTGTCCCCAGCCGGTGCCGCGGGACCATGCGCGGGGTAGACGAGGGCGTAGTGCGGCGGCCTCTCGCAGGTCCACCAACCACCACCTGTGGTGCGCGGCACGAAGATGAGTCCGTCCTCGATCCAGCGGTCCGGCCACTCCTGATCGCTGAACCGGATCGCGTTGTCGCCGACCCAGACCGAACGCTGTCTGAGGGTCTGGACGGCGTATTTCCAGCCGTAGGCGGCCAGCAGTCCAGCCCGGTACACGATGTCGCGTTCGAGCACCGCCCGCCGCCGAGGCCAGTCGGGGGCCACGAAGCGCTCCCAGCCCTGCTCGAACACGGCGGCCGCACGTGGCCCGAGCCCGTCCAGCGCCAGCCACCCGGTGTCCTGCGGCTCCCAGCTCGCGGCCACCGCGTCGGCCACGGTGGACCGCACCTGCTCGTCGGAATATGTCGCCATCACCGCCAGTTCGTCGGCCAGGCGGGTACGCATGCCGCCACCGGGCGGCAGCGCCACCAGGGCGGGCAGCCATTTCGTGGCGGCCACAAGGGGAAGAAGACCTCCAGCCAGGGTGTCGCGCGCCAGCCAACGGCGATAGTCGGCCTGGTGACGCGCGTGCCAGGGTGCGAGCCACGGCTCGCCACAGGGACGATGCAGCGCGATGAGCACACCGAGTGTCTCCGCGAGCGGAGACAGCGCGAATCGGCACCGCGACAGCGCGGTGGAGCTGAGCCTGAGGAGAGTCATGGTTACGCCTTTCGTCGCAAGATTAGCCCGGAAGCGGTGACGGCGTCAGGCTCACGTCGTGCTTTCCCCACTGTTCAGGGACTTCTTCCTCGGCCAGCTCGTGTCACAACTGGGCAGCTCGATGGCCCCGGTGGCGCTCGCCTTCGCCGTGCTCAACGCGTCCGGTCGCCCCGGCGACCTCGGTATCGCCCTCGCCTGCCAGATCGCGCCCCACCTCGCACTACTACTCCTGGGCGGAGCGGTGGCCGACCGGTTTCCCCGCCGCGTAGTTCTCGTCGTGGCCAACCTCGGTGCCGGCCTCACCCAGGGAGCCGTCGCCACCGTCTTGCTCACCGGCCACTACGACCTGGTCCTCGTGTCCAGCCTGGAATTGGCCAACGGGGCTCTCGAGGCGTTCACCTCGCCAGCGCTGCGCGGCATCGTTGCCGAACTGGTCGCACCGGCTGACCTACAGCGAGCCAACTCGTTGCTCGCCTCGGCCCGAAACGCGACCCGCATCCTCGGGCCAACGACCGCTGGCCTTCTCGTGGTCGGCGTCGGTGGCGGTTGGGCCATAGGTCTGGACGCCGCCAGCTTTGTGGCGGCCGCCCTGGTGCTCGCCCGATTGCGGTTGGCCGCAACGGTCAAGCCTCGATCGGGGCGTCTGCTCACCGATGTTCGCGACGGGTGGCGCGCATTCCGCGCGACGCCGTGGATAGGGATCACGGCCCTGTCGTTCTGTGTGGTCAACCTGGTCAACACCGGCCCCTGGCAGATCCTTGGGCCCGCTCTGACCAGGGAACACGGTGGAGAGACGGCCTGGGGAGTGGTGGTCAGCGTGCGGGCCGCGGGCCTGCTCGCCATGAGTGCACTGATGTACCGCCTGGTGCCGCGACACCCACTGCGCATCGGTCAGCTCACGTGCGCAATGGGGGCGTTGTCGTTGCTGGCGCTTGGTCTCGGCCTCAGCGCGCCATGGCTGATGGCATGTGCCTTCCTGACCGGACTGGGATTCACGGCCTCCGGCATCACCTGGGATACCGCGCTGCAGCGGCATGTCCCGCGTACGGCGCTTTCACGTGTCTCGTCCTGCAACGACCTGCTGTGCTACGCCGCCATTCCCGTTGGCCAGCTGCTGGTCGGTCCCGCGGCGGCACGGTGGGGCGGGGCGACCGTCGCCTTCTGGTGCGGGGTCACCTATCTGCTCGCCGCTCTCGCTCCGCTTCTGGCGCGTTCGGTGCGCGATCTCGGTTCGTCGTGCCGGTCTGAGAGCGGGGTCAGTGCGGTTTGACGGCCAGAAGCGTTTCGCCGAGGTCCGCATGCCACCAGTCGGCGAGCCGGCCGTGGATCGCGCCGGCATCGCCGCCGAGTGTCATGTTCGCGGCGATGAGCAGCCCACCCGGGCGCAGGGTTGCCCCCAGTGCGTCGACGGCCGCGGCGGTGGGGGCATAGCCGTCGAAGAAGGCCACGTCGGCACCACCTGTGGCCAGCGTCGACAGGATGTCGAGGCCCTCGCCGGTGTGGAAGGTGACGCGGCCGGTCAACCGGTGTTTGGCCAGGTGGTGGCGAGCCTGGCCGGTGTGCGTCGGATCGCGGTCGATGGTGTGGACATGTGCACCGGTGCTGGCGAACCAGGCCGCGGAGTAGCCGAGAGCGGTACCGAGTTCGACGACGGTGCCGGCCCGCGCGGTCGCGGCGAGCACGGCGAGCAGGCTTCCCGACGAGTAGGGGTAGCAGCCGCATCCGTGCTCGTCGAGATGGGCGAGCGTGGCGGTTTTGATGTCGGCGAACGTGTCGCGGATGGGCATGGTCGCGGTCACGCCTGTGCCTGCGGGGACGCGAGGTTGCTCTTGGCGAAGGCCTCGATGGTGACTTCGCCGGGTTCGGGGGTGCCTTCGAAGCGGATGTGGCCGGTGTTGAAGCCATCCCACAGTTCGATCCAGGTGCCGACGCCGGCCGGCGGCAACCCGGAGTCGACCAGGCTTTGGTGCCACCGTGGGCGTTCGATGATCCGTGCGGTGACCGGGTTTCCGAGTGCCGCGCCGAAGGCGGCGGCGACGTCCTGGGGCGAGCAATCGGATCCAAGCTCGACCGTGCGGCTGTCGTGCCGCTTCAGCTCCCGCGCGACCGTACGGGCGATGTCCTCGATGGCCGCATGGGGAATCGGCCGGTCCAGCGGAGCCAGGAAACTGGGCAGCACACCCGAGCGCATGTCCGGCAGGCTGGGCAGCCAGTTGGTCATGAAGTTTCCGGCGCGCACGAAGCTCACGGCCAGCGGAGCGAGGGCCTGCTCGAGGATGTGGGTGGTGACGATGTTGCCAGTGCCTTCGGCGTGTTGGGCGCCGATCGAGGACAGTGCCACGGCGCGGGCGCCTGTGGCGCCCAGAGCCTCGTGGTAGCTCTGCGCGACGTGGCGTGCCGAGGCCAGCATGTCCTCAGCGGTGTAGTCCGGCGGATTGAGCGCGTAGACGGCTCGGGCCCCGGTGAAGGCCTTGGTCAGCGCGACCACGTCCCGCACGTCGGCGTGAGCCACCTCGGCTCCCCGGTCGGCCCACTCCTGACCGGCGCGGCCCGGTCTCAGCACGACGCGAACGGGCTCTCCCTGCCGCAGCAGCATTCGGGCGACGGCTCCGCCAGTCTTGCCACCCGCTCCCATGATCACGAACATTTGGGGTCATCCTTTGGGAATCATCACGTGCCACGTGGCCGGATGTCTCCACGGTGCGGCATGAGCGCGCATCCGGTCCAAGACCCATGTCGGAATACGCGATACCCTTTCGACATCGCCGCAGTTCAGGGGCGCATTGTGATGGCCGCACGACATCTGGCGGGTTTATTGTCTAATCGTGGCTGAACCTTCGGAGCCCTCTGTGGATCTGGACCTGCGGTTGGTCCGGTACTTCACCGTCGTCGCCGAGCACCAGCACTTCGGCCGGGCGGCCGCCGTGCTGCACCTTGCCCAACCCTCCCTGAGCAGGCAGATCCGTCGCCTTGAGGAACAGCTGGGTGTCCGCCTGCTCGACCGCACGCCCCAAGGCGCCCGGCTCACTGAGGCCGGTGAGGTGTTCCTGCACCGCGCTAGGGCTCTGCTGAGGTCGGCTACACAGGCCGCGGCGTACACGCGGGCGGCAGCCCGGCCCACGCGGATCACCATTGGCTACACCACAGGGCTCATCGTCACACCCGCCGTGCGCGACCTGCGCCGACAGCACCCGGACGCCGACGTGCGTACCGTGCACCTCGCCTGGGACGAGCCGCGTTCAGCCCTAGTGGATCACCGAGTGGACGCGGTGGTGGCCCGGCTGCCGTTCGCCACCGACCAGTTGCACGTCACGATCCTCTACGACGAGCCGCGGCTGCTACTCGCGCCGGTCGGCCACCGTCTTGCCGGCAAGGAGTCCATCACCCTCGACGACATCGCGGGCGAACCCATGCCTCGGCTGTCGGATCCGGCGTGGAACGCGTTCTGGCGTATCGACCCGCGCCCTGACGGAAGCCGCGCGCCGGACGGACCATTGGTGCCGACGCTGGAGGACAAACTCGAAATCGTCGCCGGTGGCCAGGCCGTTGCCATCACCCCAGCCGGATCCCAGGCCACCAACCAGCGCCCGGATTTGGTGACCATTCCCCTGGAAGGCGTCGAGCCGGCTCGCGTCGTGCTGGCCACCCGCGGCGGCGATCGCAGTCGGCTGGTCGCCGCCTTCGGTAAGGCCGCGAGGACCCACCTCACCGGCCCGGCGGCCACGGCCGTCGACGACTGAGGTCGGTTGGACAGCGGTAACCGTGCCACAACGGGTAGTCTCTTGGGTGATGCATGTGCATGTTCCCGCCGGTGTGGCCGCATATCTTCCCGGGACAGGGACGGCCGCGGCCGCTGCCGTGTTCTTCGCGGTCGGTTCGGTGCTGCAGCATGAGGCGGCGTCGAGCAGCACGTCGGAGCGGGGACTCGATCTGCGTCGACTGGTGTCCAACCGGGTCTGGGTGGCTGGCCAGAGCGCGACGGTGATCGCCACCTTGCTGCAGGTGGTGGCGCTGGCACTGGCGCCGGTGGCGATCGTGCAGCCGTTGCTCGCCGGAGCTCTGGTTGTCGCGTTGGGGATCCGTTCGGTCCGCGAGCGCTGTTTGCCATCAGGTACGGAGTTGCTTGGTGCCGTCTGTACCTGCGGCGGGCTGGCGGTCTTTCTGGCCGCCGCGCGACCAGCCGCGGGCGAGCCTGAACGTCTGCCGTCCCTGCTTGCCGTCATCGTCGCGGTGCTGGTCGCCGTCGGATTGGTCGTCCTGGTCAGCAGGACCAAGCGTGGCCCACGGGAAGCGCTGACGTGCGGTGCGGCGGCGGGTATCGCCGCCGGCATCGCCGCGGTGTTGATTTCCGCCGCGATGAAGGCGTTGAGCGAAAGGGGAATCGTGCAGGGGCTGACCTACGGTGCGCTGTGGGCGGCTCTCATTGTCGCGGTCACCGCCCAGTGGGGGAGCCAGCAGGCCTACTCACGCGGTGCCCTGTCCTGGTCACTGCCGGCGCTGATCCTGCTGGACCCGCTGTCGGCCGTTCCCGGGGCTCGGTTCTTGTTGGGGGAACGACTGGCGCCTGGCCACAGTGTGATCTGGGGTCCGGCGGCGGCTCTCGCGGTACTGGGAGTGATACTCCTGGCGCGGGCCGACGAAACGTGCCGTCGCCCATTGCGTCTCGGGCGCCGCCCACCCGGCACCGAGGCAGGCTAGGAGCGCGATTGGCTGGACCGTTCGGAAGGACCGGACAGCCAGGTCAGGATCGCCGCCGCCAGGACGGACACGGCCGCGATTACCGGCACCGCCACGGCGGTGTCGGACCAGGCCAAGCCGACCGCACCGATCACGCCGGCCAGCGAGGTCCCGAGGTACAGCACTGCCGCGTTGAGGGAGACCGCCAGTGGCGCGGCTGCCGCCGGGGACAGCGCGATGGCCCGGTGTTGCTGCGGAACGGTGACCGACCAGGAGGCGAGGCCGGACAGTGCGACCACCGGTACCGCCGCGGCGAACATCCCGCGGATCGGCACCATGGCCAGGAATATGACGGTCAGCGCGAGGGTGGCCGTGACGACGACACGCCGGGGTCCGTACCGGTCGGCGAGCTTGCCGGCGAGCAGGTTGCCCGCGGTGCCGGCCGCCCCGAAGGCGAGCAGGAGTACCGCTACTCGGTTGTTGTCCCCGTCCAGCGCGGGGGCGAAGACGGAACTGATGTAGGTGTAGGGCAGATAGATGCCGGTGAAGGCCAGGAGCGTGCCGGCCAGTACGCGGAGCACCCGGCCGTCGGCCAACGGTGTGAACCGCTGTCGCAGGCTGACCGCACCGGTGAACCTGGTGTGCGGCAGGCGCAGTGCGATGATCGGCACGACGACCACGGCGAGGGCTGTGACGAACCATATGGTGGCGCGCCAGCCCCAAGCGTTGCCGATCGCGGTGCCCAGTGGGGCGCCGATCACCAGTGACGAGGTCAGGCCGAGTGTCACCACGGCGATTGCCTGGCCGCGCCGATGGTCCCCGGCCATGCTGGCGGCCATGGCGCCGGCGTTGGGGGTGAACAGGGCCGCGCCCACCGCGGCGACCACACGGGCAGCCAGGACGAGCAGGTAGCCGGGGACGAGTGCGGTGGCCACGTTGCCGGCGGCGAACACCAGTAGCGCGGCGACCAGCACGGTGCGCCGGGACCAGTTTCCGGTCAGCGCGGCCAGCACTGGTGAGAGCGCCGCGTAGGCGATGGAGAACACGCTGACCAGTTGACCCGCCGCGGCGATGCTGACGGACAAGGAGCGGCTGACGGCCGGCAGCACGCCGGCGATGACGAAAGCGTCGGTGCCAACCGCGAAGGTGCCGAAGGCCAGTACGGCCGCCTGAGCACGCCAGCCGCTGTTGGGCGTGGTCAGGGCGCGGGTTGCCATGTGTCCTCTGGTGGATGTGGGCAGGTGATTGCCGACCACCGTATACTTATTCGATAGTGACCGCAATAAACGATGGAAATCGAACATGTGCACCGCAGTCAACGGATACGATGATGGCGGACAAGACGGTCGCTCTGGAGGCACGATGCTCGACCAGGCCGATACCTGGCTGCCGCAACCCGACCTCGATCAGGTCGATGTCGGTACGGTCCTGCAAGCCCTCTCCGATCCTGTGCGCCTGCGGATCGTTCGACTGCTGGACGCCGCCGGTGAAGGCTCATGCAGCACGCTCGACGTCCCGGTGAAGCACTCCACCGTGTCGCACCACCTGCGCACGCTGCGGGAGAGCGGGCTGCTGGCCACTCGACTGGTCGGCAACACCCGACTCAGCCGGCTGCGCAAGGATGAGATGGAGCGCCGATTTCCCGGGCTGCTCACCTCGATCCTGACCGCGACGCCGCCAGTCGAGGTGTTGGTAACGACCGAGACACCAGGGCCAATTAGTTGATCTTATGGACGGCCGGGGACCGCGCGGTCGAGCGG
>JAFAZC010000055.1 GCA_019239965.1 Kutzneria sp.
ACTCGACGGATCCTGTTCCATCGAATCGAGCAGGTCACCCGCTGCCACCGCGGCCCGTTGAACGTCGGCGGAGGCGGGGATGGAAGGCGGAACCGAGTGCGGCTCCATCACCCGGGCCGTCGTGCTCGGGGGAGTGATCGAGCTTGCCAGGGGGACGGGTGTGAGGTACTGCAGTGACACCAGCTCTTGAAGGCCGTTGAGCAGGGCAGAGGCGGCACCCGCCGAAGCCGTCCACTGGTGTGGCGGAGCGACGATCAGCGATCGGCCGGCGGCCGCGACGGGTCCAGCTCGCATCGCCACGGCGGACAGTGCGGACGGGACCGCTCCCGAACCGCCGGACAGCGCTATGGACACCACATCATCGGTCACCACCGCCAGCGGGCCACTGGACGAGCCGAGCCGGATGGGGGTTCCCGGGGGCACCGGCTCGCTACCGGGCACGTCGGCCGAGGAAACCACTAGCTTGTCAACGCCACGGCCAGTCAGTCTGGTGAGTGTTCTGTCATCGACCCCGCCGTTGATCGGCCAGACCAGGTGCTGCACCGGGGCGACGTCGAGTACGTCGTGGATGGTCGAGTCGGAGGTGTCCGCGACCGCCGCGGTCACCAGAACACCTGCGTTCATGGCGCTCAGCGCGGTGAGGTCGGTGTCGGCGAACGGCAGGGCGAAGACGCAGCGATCCCGCACGAGTTGTCTGACCCGCTCCAGCCAGGTTTTCGCCACGCCCTGGCTCCTGCCCGGCGACGGCTGACCGTTCACGTCGAGGACCTGATAGTTGCCGGTCATCGCGCGAGCGGTGGCGAGCAGGTCGGGATCGATCGCGAAGCACATGGCGGGCGCCAGTGGGGCGGGAGCGTTCTGTGCCGCGGTCACCAGTGCGTCGAGCCGCCCTCCCGCCGCCATCGCCGCGGCGAGACCGTCGTCGGCGAGCAGCGGTGTCGTGGACTGCCCGCCGTCGAGATCGCTGAGCAGCCTCGGGCGATCGGTCAGCGGCCACAGGACTGTCAGGGCCGCCGGCGCCGGCGGCTTCGTCGTCGCGGGTGCTCCTTCGCCGGGAACCGACAGCACCGGCAGCAAGGTCGTTGCCTGGCCGACCTTGGACCGCTGACCGTAGTCGGGAGTGCCGTTGGCGTTGACCATGAGCGGATAGACGCCGGGCTCGTTGATTCGCAGACTGTCGGTCGCAACGCCGTGCACCGTGACACGCAGGGTGAACGGTGAGCTCTGGCCCGGCGTGAGCGAGACCGGGTCGTGGAAGTCGGTCCACAGCGCACTGCCCCCCCCGGGTCCGCGCAGCGCGTCACGCAGAGCACTGTCGCCGGTGAGCCGGATGCCGCGTTCCAGCCGTACGTCCAGCTGGTTCACCGTGCGGTCGCCGACGTTGGTGAGCCTGCCGGTCACCGTGAGCGTGTCCGGCTTGTCGGCGGTGACCAGCTGCGGCTGAAGCGGATCCACGTCGATCCTGATCCGGTGCTGCTGGTCGGACCCCTGCGGCTCGGCAGCCATGGCGCCCGGTGCCGCGACGGCGACGAAGCACACGGCCGCCGCGGCCGCGAGCAACTTGACGCCCGCGCTCACGACGAGCCTGCCCCTGGCTCGGACCGGCCAGCCACGGTCGACTCCGCGCCGAGCAGGTCGATGGCGACCCGGACCAGGCGGCGCTCGTCGGCGTACGCCAGTAGCTCGTCCAGTTCACCCAGCGGCACCCAAGCCACCTCGGTGACCTCCACATCATCGTCGGACAGTTCTCCGCCCACCGCCTCGAGCAGGAAGTGGTGGACCGTTTTGTGCACCCGCCTGTCATCGGCGACGAACCAGTAGTCGATCGCGCCGAGCGGACGGAGCAGCTTGGCGCTGATACCGGTCTCCTCGTGTACCTCACGGACCGCCGTCAGCTCCGCCGTCTCACCGAATTCGATGTGTCCTTTCGGCAGGGACCAGAGCAGCCGGCCCTTGCGGTCCAGTTTGCCGATCACCGCCGCGCTGCTGTGATCGCCGTCCAGCACCAGACCACCGGCCGATGTCTCGTCGACTGTCCGCAACCGCCTGCCCTGGCGCCTTGTGCGGCGCCCCGGCTTGGTTCCGCCGGAACGACCGGACGACGGGGGCATAAACGCGATGGTAATGCGCGCCACGGACTGCCTGCCGTCATGGCATGATCGCGGTCGGTTACCGCGGCGGGTACCGATACGCTAGCCGGCCGTGTCTGGTGCCAACTCGTTCGCCTCCCCGTACGGACTTCATCACAATGCTGTCGTGGACTCTATTGGCGCCCTCCCGGACGTGCTCAGCGCCATGCCTGTCGCCGAGGAGCTGGCCGCCCGGTTCGCCACCGCCGGCCATCAGCTCTACCTCGTCGGCGGCAGTGTTCGTGACGCGTTGCTGGGACGGAGCGGTACCGATCTCGACTTCGCGACGGACGCGGTGCCCTCGCGGGTTCTCGAACTGATCCGTGGATGGGCCGACGGCATATGGGAGACCGGCATTGCCTTTGGCACGATCGGGTTGGCCAAGCGCGGTACCACCCTGGAGGTCACCACCTTCCGTGCGGACAGCTACGACAGGGTGACCCGCAACCCCGAGGTGACCTTCGGTGACTCCATCGAGGCCGACCTGCTCCGCAGGGACTTCACGGTCAACGCCATGGCTGTGGACCTGATCCAACAGCGGTTTCTCGACCCCTACGGAGGGGCCGACGACCTGGCGGCAGCGATCCTGGACACCCCGGCCACCCCACAGGAGTCCTTTGCCGACGATCCACTGCGGATGCTGCGTGCGGCACGGTTCGCCAGCCAGCTGGGCTTCGTCCCGGCACCACGGGTGGTTGAGGCGATGACCGCGATGGCCGGCGAGTTGGCGCGGATCACCGCGGAGCGGGTGCAGACGGAGGTGTCCAAGCTTCTCCTCGGCATGCAGCCGAGGAGCGGTGTCGAGTTGCTCGTGGACACCGGTCTCGCCGAGATCGTGCTGCCTGAGGTGCCCGCACTGCGGCTGGAGATCGACGAGCACCATCAGCACAAGGACGTCTATCAACATTCGCTCGTCGTGCTCGAGCAGGCGATCGCGCTCGAAGAGGACGGGCCCGACCTGGTGCTGAGGTTGGCCGCGCTGCTCCACGACGTCGGCAAGCCGGCTACCCGACGGTTCGAGTCCGGCGGCGGGGTGAGTTTCCATCACCACGAGGCGGTCGGCGCCAAGATGGTACGCAAACGCTTGCGTGAGCTGAGGTACAGCAAGGAGATCGTGTCCGACGTGGCGCAGTTGGTGTTCCTGCACCTGCGGTTCCACGGCTACGGCAGGGGTGAGTGGACCGACTCGGCGGTACGCAGGTACGTGACCGACGCGGGCCCACTCTTGACCAGGCTGCACAAGCTGGTTCGCGCCGACTGCACGACGCGCAACCGGCGCAGGGCGCAGAACCTGCAGCGCACGTACGACGAGCTGGAGGAACGCATCGCCCGGCTCGCCGCCGAGGAGGACCTCGCGCGCGTTCGGCCGGATCTGAACGGCAACGAGATCATGACGCTGCTCGGATTGCCACCGGGACCGCTCGTCGGCAAGGCATGGCGACACCTCAAGGACCTCAGGCTCGACCGCGGGCCGCTTTCGAGGGAGGACGCGGTCGCCGAACTCATCCGCTGGGCACGCGAGCAGGGTGTCGACGTGGGATAGCCACGGCGGGCAATTCGCGGTGTAGTGGCGCAGCCCCCACCCATCCCAGGGGGGCGACCCACACCCAGGCTACCAGCGGGAACTAGAATATGATCTTGTCAGGCAACCGGTTGTGGACAATCCGGCACCTGTGGACAAACCTTTGCGACACCCGCTGGGCCTAGCGCGGACCGCTCGGGTGCGTGTACAGGACGAGCAGGTAGCCGGCGAGTCCGACCAGGTACACGAGGGCCGTACCGAAGATAATCGACGGTGACCTGCCGTTCATGGGTACCAGCAAGGCCGCCGCACCGGCACCGACAACCTGCATGACGTTGAATAGCGTGTCGGACACGGAGAAGACCCGGCCGCGTGCGTCGTCACCGACGTCACGCTGGATCGCGGCATCGACACTGAGCTTGACGACCTGGCCGCCTCCCGTCACCACGAACGTCGCGAGCAGGATCGTTGCGGGCAGCATCGGCAGTCCGAGGCCGAGGAGTGCGCCGAACCCGGCGAGCAGGCCGCCACACACCACGGCCGGTCGGCCGAATCGGCGCACCAACCGCGGCGTCAGTACGCCGGCAACCAGTAGCCCCGCCGCACCGGCCGCCACGGCCTCGATCAGCCCGCCGGCCCCGGCCCGCGCGGCGCCGACGGGCCGCAGGCCGTATTTCATCAGCAGCACGACGACGAGCAGCGACGCGCCGTATGCGACCCGGTGTGCGGCCAATGCGACGAACCCCGCGGTGACACTAGGCGCCCGCAGTGCCGCTCTCGCGCCGTCGAGGAGCCCGCGTGCCACGGCCACCACGGTCGCCGCTGGCTCGGTCACCTCATCCGGCCCCAGTTGGCCGGCCGTGAACGTGACCGCGATAAGGCAGGACAGCAGCACCCCGAGGGCGGCGGCCGACGTGACGAGGGCAGATCCGTGGTTGTCGGCACCCAGCACGGCACGCAACCCGAACGCACAGGCTCCACCGAACGCCGCTGTTGCCGCACCGAAGGTGGCCACGATCGAGTTGCCACTGACGAGGTTGCCTGGCTCGACGACGTGCGGTAGCGCCGCCGACAGTCCCGATCCGATGAATCTGCTGACCCCCATCACGAGCAGGGCCGCGGCGTAGATCAGCCCGTTGCTCAGGCCGATGCCGTCGGCAGCTGCGGCGACCAGTACGAGCGCCACCCGCACCAGGTTGGCGATGACCACCAGTCGTCGTCGGTCCCATCGGTCGAGCAGCGCACCAGCGAACGGACCGACAACCGAATACGGCACCAGGATAATCGCGAACCCCGCCGCGATGGCCAGTGGATTGGCATGCCGTTCCGGGTTGAACAGCACCGCACCGGCAAGTCCGGCCTGGAAGACGCCGTCGGCCCATTGCGAGGCAAGCCTGCAGAGCAGCAGCCGCCGGAAGTCCGCATCGCTGAACATCTGGCGTGCGGTTCTCCTGTCGGCCCTGATGCCAGAAACCACGTGGTCAGCGTACGGGCTCGTCAGGCGTGGACGATCCAGGTGTGCTCAGGAGTGCTCCGGTGGGATCATGGCTGGTGTGCGCCACGACCGAGACGTCGAGCCCGGTTCACTGTTGGTTGCCGCGCCGAACCTGCTCGACTCCAACTTCCGTCGCACCGTGGTCTACATCATCGACCACCGGGGCGAGGGCACGCTCGGCGTTGTGCTGAACCGACCGAGCGAGATCGCCGTGCACGACGTGTTGCCGAACTGGGGGCCGCATGTGAGCAAGCCGCACGCGGTGTTCGTCGGTGGGCCGGTCGAGCAAAAGACGGCGCTGTGCCTCGCCGCGCTGCGTACTGGTGAGGACGCGGGACAGATCGACGGGGTGATCGGGGTACGTGGACCCGTGGCCATGGTGGATCTGGACTCCGATCCCGAACTGCTCGTGTCCAAGGTGCGGGGACTGAGGGTCTTCGCGGGCTACGCGGGATGGGAGAGCAACCAACTGGCCGGCGAGATCTCCAGGGGGGACTGGTTCGTGGTCGCCGGACTGCCCGCCGATGTGCTCACGCCAGCCGGAGTCGATCTCTGGGGCCGGGTGCTACGCCGGCAGGGAATGCCACTGGCGTTGAACGCAACGCATCCCGGCGACGTGCTGCGCAACTGACGTCTCAGCCGCCTACCGGCCGCAGCCGCCGCACGCGCAGCCGCCGCATCCAGCCGGTGCGCCCGGCGCGGGAGCCGGCAGCGCCTCCGCCGCTCTCGTACCCACGGCCGCTCCAGCAAGCCCAATCGACAGCATTCCGGCGAGCCCGACCAGCAACGGCACCACCGAGTAGCCGGTCGCCAGTGCGCTTCCGCCCCCGAGTACCCCGGCCACGCCGCCGACCAGAATGGGCAGCCCCGCGGCCCGGTTGGCGAGCAGGAAGGCTTCGTCGCTGCGCAGTGCGGCGGGCGTGCGCACCCCGACGAAGCGGTTGCGCCGCAGGCCGCCGCGCATGCCGAGAAGGCCGATGGCGCCGAAGGCGACGCCGGCAAGAACGACGATGACCGACACCGTGCCCACCGCGAAGTCCACGAGATGCAGGGTAGGCGTTATCGGATGGCCACCGGTTCGTCACCCCGGTCCGATGTGCTGCACAACATGATCAGATCAAGACTGACCGGACTGCTGGCCGCAGTGTTGATCACCGGGCTCGTCCCGGTACCCGCCGGCGCGGCGACACCGCACGTCCGGCTGCTCGCCGAATGGACCGTGCCATTCGGCCTGACCTTCGCGGACACAACCGTCGGTGGACTCTCCAGTATCGACCGCGATCCGCGGACGGGCGAATATCTGCTGATCAGTGACGACAGGTCCGAGCTTCAGCCGGCCCGGTTCTACACCGCGGACATCGCGGTCGACGCCGAAGGCGTCCACGACGTGCGATTCACCGGCACGCACCCGTTCCTGCGGCCGGACGGCGAGACGTACCCGCCGCTGAAACAGTGGACCGCGGCCCCCTGCCTCCAGCCGAGGCAGGTCTGCGACCGGTATGGCACCGTCGATCCGGAGGAACTGCGGCTCGACCCGGTAACTGGCGAGATCACGTGGAGCCAGGAGGGCGAGCGGATCCTGCCGGACGTTCTACTCGACCCGTCGATCCGACGGGCCCGGTGGGACGGCACCTACCTTGGTCAACTGCCGTTGCCGGCCATCGAACGGATGGACACCCAGCAGCGCGGTCCCCGCGCGAACCAGACACTGGAGGGCATGACCTATGCCGCCGAGGGTTCGCTGCTGGTGAGCGCACTCGAGGACCCGCTAATTCAGGACGGTCCCGATCCGACCCCAGCGGCCGGTGCGCTGACCCGCGTGACCGTGCAGACCAGACTTGGCCGGGTGCTCGCGCAGTACGCCTACCCGCTCGATCCGCTGTTCGCCACACCGAGGCCACCGAACACCTCGGACACCAACGGCGTGTCCAGCATCCTCGCCTACGACCCGGTGGATCCCACTCGGTACCTCGCGGTCGAACGGGCATATGCCGCTGGCGTCGGCAACAAGGTCAGGGTGTATGAAACCGACACGACCGGTGCGACGAACGTCAGAGACCTGTCCTCGCTCGCCGGTGCCGAGATCCGGCCCATGAGGAAGAGACTGCTTGTCGACATGGACGATGTCGGCCTGACCAGGGTGGACAACATCGAGGGCATCACCTGGGGACCTCGGCTGTCCACGGGCGAGCGGACGTTGTTGTTGGTCAGCGACAACAACTTCAGCTCGTCACAGATCACCGAACTGGTCGCGCTCGCGGTCGGCTAGTTCGTACAGGTGAGCGCTACCGCGGGCAGTCGGCCGCTGACCAGGTAGTCAACTTCGCGCTGTCGGGCGCAGGCTGAGTTGTAGAGGCCGGTGTGCCCGTCGACCGTGTCGGTGAGCAGCACGCTGTTGTCGATCTGCGCCGCGAGCGCACGCGCCCACGGGTAGGGGGTAGCCGGATCGTAGGTGTTGCCGACGACGAGGATCGGCGGTGTCCCAGAGACGTGAATGGGCCGAGGCGGGTTGAGCGCATGGAACGGCCAGCCGGCGCAGCCGGAGGTCCAGTCCCAGATCTCCGAGTAGCGCCACATGTGCGGGGCCGCCACTCGCACCAGTGCCGCCCGCGCGGACAGGTCAGCGAACCCGGACAGCTGCGGGGCGAAGTCGTGGCAACCAATCGCCCGGTAGGCGCCGTAGGAGGGATCGGTGAACTCCGCCCGGCTGACAAGCGCGCTGGCATCGGCGGACCCGTCGACGCCACCAGCCTGCCGCAGCGCCACGGCCAGGTCCGGCCAATCGCCAGGAAAATACAGGTAGCCGTATGTTCCCTGAGTGATTTCCTCCGCGGTCACGGCACGGTGCGGGCTCGTTGCCACCACGGCACTCCGCTCGGCTTGCTCGTTGAGCTGGTCGAAGAGCGCCGGCACGTCATGATCGTGCAGTGCACAGCTGGTCTGTCGCGCACACCATGCGGCGAACCGGATGAACTCGTGTTCGATGGCGCTCGACTCATCGATCGCGTCCCGCCCCACTGGGCGAGCGTGGTCAATGGCGCCGTCGAGCACCATCGCCCGCACCCGGTGCGGGAAGTTGGCCGCGTAGACCTGGCCGAGTTCGGTGCCGTAGGAGACACCGAACCAGGAGATGGTGCGCTCACCGAGCGCCGCACGGATCGCGTCGATGTCCCGTGCCGCGCTGATGGTGTCCACGAAGGGCAGCAACACAGCCGGCTGACATGAGCGGCCGGCGGCACGGTCCAACTCGACCAGCTGGTCGTACTGGGCGGGGGTGCTAGGAAACATGCTGACGTGCGGATCATGCAGCAGACTCGGCGTACAAGCGACCTGCCCGCTGTCACCGACACCACGCGGATCGAACCCGATGATGTCGAAATGCTGCCGAAGCGGCGCGAGTTCGGGGGCGCCGAACATGATGCCGCCGAAGGCCAGCACCTGCACGCCGGACCCGCCTGGGCCCCCGGGGTTCATCAGCAGGTTGCCCGCTCGCTCGCGCTGGTCAAGCGCGGGCAACAGGGCCATGGCCAGGCTGGTTGATGCGCCGTCGGGGTGCTGCCAGTCGACAGGAACACGGACGCTCGCGCACTGCACCAGCGCGGCGGCCGCGGCCGAAGCGCAGACGCAGGTGGCCAAAGCGGTCATGACGGACAGGCGGCGCATCCAAGCACGCATCGGAAGTCCTCGTCGTCCCGGCTGAGGTGTTCTTGTGTGCTTGCACGGTATCCACAGTCGCAAGCGGTCGACCCGAGAATGCCCCGTGCCGCCGACCACGGAGTTTCAGGCGCCGTTGATTCCGACCACGCCGTCCATGGTGCCGACATAGGCCCGCGGCCCGGACAGTGTCGGCGAGGCGAAGTGCGGCGCGCGTCCGATCGAGAGCTGGCCGCGCACGGCCCCGCTCTGCTCGTCCAGCGCGTACAAGGTGCCGCCGTCGTAGTCGACCACCCACACCGCGCCGCCGCCGACGGTCGGTGAACCAGGTGCCTTGACCGGAGACGTCCATCGCACGCTGAGCGTCCCGGTGCCGTCGACCGCAACCGCCTTGGGTCCGGCGCCCCGGCACGGCATGAAGATCGTCCCAGCATCGACCGCCGCACCACCGTAGGACGGGCAGATGGTCAGCGACGAGACGAGTTCGGCCAGTTTGTCGGACTTCATGACGTACGCGACGCCCCGCTTGCCGGTGATGACAACGTAGCCGCCGACGAGTACGGGGCTGGACGAGCCGAGGTCGATGTCGTGGGCGTTGTCGTCGACCCAGGTGGACGGGGTGAAGACATCGACCTGGTCCAAGCGGTCTGCGGCCAGCGCGATGACCGAGTCGCTCCCGTCGTAGGTCGTGGTCGACTCGCCGTTGCCGACCGAGTACAGCAACCGGCCGGCGGCTTCCACCGCGCCGCCGGGAGCCCAGATGCCGGCCTCTCTCGACGTGGGGACTGCGTAGTCGTGGCGGTCCGTGCCATCGGTGCGGACCGAGACGACCGAGCCGACGTAGTCACCACAGTCTCCAAAAAGCCCGCCATAGGCGATGTTGACCCTGCCGTTGGTCACGGTGAGCGCACTGCGCTGCTGGTGGGCGATGGGCGTGCCACTTGGCGGCTCGACAGTGGTCGTGACCTCGACGGCACCGGTCTTGGCCGAGATGCCGACCAGAGTGTGGTTGCCGCCTCCGGTCTCCGCCAGCGCGTATACCCGGCCGCTGTCCGGGTCGTAGGCCATCGTGCTGGTGATCCCGAGTGGGTCGATGTTCCCGCATGGTAGGTCGGCGCGGGGCATCGGTGTACCCAGATTGTCTGACCACTGCACCGCGCCGGTGTCTGGATCGAGCGCGTACACGGTGTCGTTCTCGGTCGCGGCCAGCAGCCTGCCACCGACCATGAGCGGCTGGCCGTAGACCGCCCCGTCGAGCTTTGTGTGCCACGCCTGGGACGGCGCGGACACCGGCGGCATCGTCGCGGTGCCCGAGCGCTGGTTGTCCCGATGATATGTGGGCCAGTCCTCGCTGGCGGCATGCTCCGCGGGTTGGACCGTTGTCGACGGCGCACACGCGGCGACGACGGCGCCGACACCCACCAGAACCCCCAGGACCCTGCGCATGGTCATCAGTGTGTGGGCTACGATGCCCTCATGAATAGGGCCGTCCTGCTCCTTATTCGGCCGCGTTGACCCGCTGAACACGCGAGGTCGGCGCGGCGACCCCTCATGCCCCCCTGAAGCAAGGGGATTCGGCTGGGGGGTTTCGTGTTGTTGAGGGTGGTTCCATGAGGCGTTGAGTGGTTCCGAGTTGGCTGAGCCGGATGTGACGAAGGAGTTCCGTGTGATGAGCAGCGAGATCGGTGCCGAGGCGGTGCCGGCCCACCGCTACACGGCGACGCTGGCCAACTCGATCGAGCAACGGTGGCAGGAGTACTGGACTTCGCACGGCACGTTCCACGCGTTCAACCCGGTTGGCGAGTTGAGCGGCGAAGGTCCCGTACCCGCGGACAAGCTGTTCGTGCAGGACATGTTCCCGTACCCATCCGGAGCCGGTCTGCACGTCGGACACCCGCTCGGCTTCATCGGTACCGACGTCTTTGCTCGCTTCCACAGGATGACCGGACGCAACGTGTTGCACACGATGGGCTTCGACGCCTTCGGGCTGCCCGCGGAACAGTACGCTGTGCAGACCGGGCAACACCCGCGCCAGACTACCGAGGCCAACATAGCCAACTACCTGCGGCAGATTCGGCGGCTGGGTCTTGGCCACGACGAGCGTCGGCGGATCGCCACCATCGACCCTGACTACTACCGCTGGACCCAATGGATCTTCCTGCGGATCTACAACTCCTGGTACGACACTGATGCGGGCCGAGCGCGTCCGATCTCGGAGCTGGAGTCCGAGTACGCGCTGGGTCAGCGGCCAACGCCGGACGACCGTGCTTGGGATGAGCTGACGACGGCGGAGCGGAACGAGCTCATCGACTCGCAGCGGCTGGCATACCTGTCCGAAGCCCCGGTGAACTGGTGCCCGGGGCTGGGAACGGTGCTGTCCAACGAGGAGGTCACCGCGGACGGCCGCAGTGAGCGTGGGAATTTCCCGGTGTTCCGTCGCAACCTGCGGCAATGGATGATGCGCATTACCGCCTACGCCGACCGGCTGGTCGATGACCTCGACCGACTGGACTGGCCGGAGAAGGTCAAGGCCATGCAGCGCAACTGGATCGGCCGGTCGCACGGCGCACGGGTCCGGTTCGGTGCGCCGGGCGGGGTAGTCGTCGAGGTGTTCACGACGCGTCCGGACACGCTGTTCGGCAATGTCGGCCTGGCGTTGGCGCCGGAGCACCCGCTGGTGGACGCCATCGTCGCGGACGCCTGGCCAGCCGATGTGGACAGCGGCTGGACGGGCGGGGCGCCAACCCCGGCCCAGGCGGTCGCGGCCTACCGGCACGCCGCGGCGATGAAGTCCGAACTGGACCGCCAGGAGTTCAAGGACAAGACCGGCGTGTTCACCGGGACCTACGCGACCAATCCGGTCGATGGCAGGAAGGTGCCGGTGTTCATCGCTGATTACGTGCTGATGAACTATGGCACCGGTGCGATCGGCATATCGCCGGGTGAGGATCAACGCGACTGGGACTTCGCGAGCGTCTTCGGCCTGCCGGTCATTCACACCGTGCGACTACCGGCGGACTTCGACGGGGAGGTGTACGACGGCGACGGGCCGCACATCAACTCGGGATTCCTAGATGGCCTGGACATCGCGGACGCCAAGAAGGCGATCACCGCGTGGCTGGAGGAACACGGCCACGGCGAGGGCACCGTGCAGTTCAAGCTGCGCGACTGGCTGTTCTCCCGGCAGCGCTACTGGGGTGAACCGTTCCCGATCGTCTACGACGCCGACGGCACCGCGATGGCGCTTCCCGAGAGCATGCTGCCGGTCGAGCTGCCCGAGGTTCACGACTACTCACCGCGTACCTTCGACCCGGAAGACGCTGACTCTGAGCCGTCTCCTCCGCTGTCGCGCGCCACCGAGTGGATCGAGGTGGAACTGGATCTCGGCGACGGTCTCAAGACCTATCGCCGCGACGTGAACACGATGCCGAACTGGGCGGGCTCGTGTTGGTACCAGATGCGGTACGTCGACCCCGACAACGACAAGTGCCTCATCGATCCGGTCAACGAGGAATACTGGCTCGGGCCGCGCCCGGAGATCCACGGCCAGGATGACACCGGCGGCGTCGACCTGTACGTCGGCGGTGTCGAGCATGCGGTGCTGCACCTGCTGTACTCCAGATTCTGGCAGAAGGTCCTATTCGACCTCGGCCACGTCAGCGCGGAGGAGCCGTACCGCAGGCTGTTTAACCAGGGCTACGTCCAGGCATATGCCTATATCGACGAGCGTGGGTTCTACGTCCCCGCCGAGCAGGTGGAGGAGCGTGACGGCCGGTTCTTCTTTGACGGCAAGGAGGTCAACCGGGAATACGGCAAGATGGGCAAGAGCCTGCGCAACGTCGTCACCCCGGACGAGATCTGCCAGCGCTACGGAGCGGACACCTTCCGATTCTATGAGATGTCCATGGGCCCGATGGACGTTTCCCGACCGTGGGCGACCAAGGACGTCATCGGTGCCCAACGGTTCCTGCAGCGGCTATGGCGCAACCTCGTCGACGAGGAAACCGGCGGGTCGCGGGTGACTGAGGACGAACCGGACGACGAGACACTGCGTGCGGTGCACAAGGCGATCGCCGGGGTACGCGAGGACTATGCCGAGATGCGGTACAACACCGCGGGCGCCAAGTTGATCGAGCTGAACAACTATCTGACCAAGAAAGGCGAGGGCGTGCCACGGTCGGTGGCCGAACCGCTGGTACTGATGCTGGCGCCGTTGTGTCCACACCTGGCGGAGGAGCTGTGGTCGAGGCTCGGCCACAGCGGGTCTCTCGCGCACGGGCCGTTTCCCGAGGCAGATGAGCGCTATCTCGTCGAGGACACGACCGAGTACCCGATCCAGGTCAACGGGAAGGTCAGGTCCAGGGTCGTCGTGCCGGCGGAGGCGGGGCGGGACGAGGTTCGGCTCGCCGCACTCGCGGAGGAGCGGATCGCCGAGCTGCTCGGCGACCGGGAACCCAGCAAGGTGATCATCGTTCCGGGCCGGATGGTCAACATCGTCGTCTGAGCTGTTCTCGATCCGGCTGTCGGCGCCGATCTGACAGCCCAACTCGTCCAGCAGGGCCCGCGATGTGAGCAATGTCGTCTCCTACTGGAATAGGCGCGGACTCGCTCTCATCACCCTGCCGGCGACGTGGCGACCGCGGTTGGCGGCCGTTAGGAACGCGTCAAGATTGGTGCCGTCCTTGTCGCCGGCTGTCAGGCTCGGTGACGTGAGTGGCCTCGTGAAGAGGGTGCTGGTCGGCCGGCCGTTACGCAGTGCGAGGTTGGGCGAGACCCTGCTGCCGAAGTGGTTGGCGCTGCCGGTGTTCTGCAGCGATCCGATCTCATCGGTCGCGTACGCGACCGAACAGATCGTGCTCGTGTTGGCCGCGGGAGGCGTTGCGGCACTGACACTGACCCCATGGGTCGGGCTGGCCGTGGTCGTGCTGCTCGTCGTCGTCGTGGCGTCCTACCGGCAGACCTGCTATGCCTACCCGAACGGCGGCGGCGCGTTCGTGGTGAGTAAGGACAATCTGGGCGAGACCGCGGCGCTGATCGCGGCTAGCGCGCTGCTGGTCGACTACGTGATGACGGTGGCCGTGTCGATCGTCTCCGGAGTCGTGGCGATCACCTCGGCGGTACGCCAACTCGCCCCGCACGCGGTGGTTCTCTCGGTCGGTTTCGTCGTGGTCTTGGCCCTCGCTAACCTGCGAGGCACCAAGGAATCGGGCCGTGCGTTCGCGGTGCCGACCTACCTGTTCGTAGGGCTCACCCTGCTGATGTTCATCGTCGGCGCGGTGAAGGCCTACAGCGGCGGGCTTGCGATGGCCGAGACCGCGACGCAACCGGTCGAGCCGACCGTCCAAGTCGGCGGGATCTTCACACTGGTCATCGCGGTGCGGGCGTTCGCGGCAGGCTGCACCGCGCTCACCGGCGTCGAGGCGATCAGCAACGGCGTGCCGGCCTTCCGCAAGCCGAAAAGCCGCAATGCGGCACTGACCCTCACGCTGATGGGTGGCATCGCCATCGTCCTGTTCATTGGGATCACCGTGCTCGCGGTCGTGCTACGTGCACACGCCCAGCCGGACGGCAACCCTTCGGTCATCTCCCAGCTCGCCGCAGCGGTGTTCGGCGGAAGTTCGACCTTGTTCTACCTGTTCCAGGCCGCAACCGCCGGCATTCTCGTGCTGGCCGCGAACACGGCGTTCAACGGATTCCCAGTGTTGGCGTCGATCCTCGGCCGCGAACGCTACCTTCCCCGACAGCTGCACAACCGAGGCGACCGGCTGGTGTTCTCCAACGGAATTCTGCTGCTGGCCGGCGCCGCGGCCGCCCTCATCATCGGATTCGACGCCGATATCGACAAGCTGATCCAGCTGTACATCATCGGTGTGTTCACCAGCTTCACGCTGAGCCAGTTCGGGATGGTGCGGCATTGGAGCCGCGAACTCGCGGCCGAGACTGGGACAAGGCGGCGGTCCATCCGCAGGGCGCAGCTGATCAACCTGCTCGGTGCACTGTCAACGAGCGTCGTGCTTGTTGTCGTATTCGCGACGAAGGTCCAACACGGTGCCTGGCTCGCAGTGGCCGCGATGATTCTGCTGTTCTTCGTGATGCGTGGGATCAACCGGTACTACGGGCGGGTCAGCCAGGAGATCATGGCTGACGACGAGACACCGACACTGCCCGGTCGGATGCGCGCGATCGTGCTGGTGTCCCGGCTGCACCGGCCGGCGCTGCGCGCGCTGGCCCTGGCCAGGGCGACGCGGCCGGACGCGCTGGAGGCGGTCACCATGGACCTGGACGAGGCTGACACCCGCACACTCGTCCAGCAGTGGGAACGGCGGCACTTCGCCATGCCGCTGAAAGTGCTGTCCGCCCCCTATCGCGACCTGATCCGGCCGCTTGCCGACTACGTCAAGCAGGTGCGTCGGGACGAGCCGGGTTCGGTGATCACGGTGTTCATCCCGGAGTACGTGACGACGCGCTGGTGGCAGCACCTACTGCACAACCAGAGCGCCCTGCGGCTCAAGGCCCGGCTGCTGCTCACGCCCGGAATTGTGGTGGTCAACGTTCCCTATCACCTTGGCGTCACCGATCAGGGGTGGCTCGGTGGTCTCAATCCCAGCCATGCGGAGACGACAGGGGCGCCGCGGAAGCACGCTGGCACGACCACGGGGCGGAACACGGAATGACTTGAGGTGTGCGCGGGTTGTGGCAGACATGAGCGAGTCCACCCCCGAAGTCCTGGTGTATGTCCGTCCTGGCTGCCCGTTCTGCACGACACTGCGTGCCGGTCTCCTGCGCAGCGGACTGGAGTTCAGGGAACTCGACATCTGGCAGGACCCGGGGGCGGCGGCCGCGGTGCGGGCCGTGGCCGACGGCAACGAGACCGTGCCGACGGTCAACATCGGCGACAGGTGGATGGTGAATCCGTCAACGAAGCAGGTGCTGACGGCCGTCACCGCCGAAGCGCCCGACCTGCTCCCCGGACGGGACTGACTGCCGCGAAGCGAGCCAATCACTGCCCGGCGGGCACGGCGACCGTTGTCGCTGAGAACGCATGTCCGGCGAGGCCCACCAGGTCCAGCTGCGCACTGACGAGGTTCGTGTCACTGTCGAGCACCGTGGTCGACTGGTCAACCGCGAGGTAGACATAGTGGTCGTGCGGCGCGGTGACGGCTCCGTACGCATGCAGCGCGATGCTGTCCCGAACGCTTCTCGTCTTCGTGTCGACCACTGAAACCGTGCCGTCCAGCGGGTTTGACACGTACAGCTGGCTGCCGTCCGAGGAGACCGCGAGTCCCCAGGCGCCGGCACCCACCTCGATCTCGTCGACCACTTTGTCGGTGTTGTTGTCGATCACGGTGACCATGCCGTTGGCGGCAGGTGTCTCACCTGCGTGTGTGACGTATGTGGTCGAGCTGTCCGGACTCACCGCGACCTGCTGCGGCAGTGCCGCGACCGGGATAGTGCCCACCGGGACCGCCGTGTGCGCGTCGAGCACAGCCACGCTGCCGCTTTGGTTGTTGCTGACGTACAGCCGGCGGCCGTCCGGGCTGACCGCGAGACCGGTCGGCGTCGTCCCTACCTGGATGACCGAGTACAGGGTCCCCGACCTGGTGTTGACCGCCAGCAGGAGACCCTGACCACCGGCCGAGGCGGTGACGTACAGCAGCACGCCGTCGGGACTGATCGCAGCCGAGTCCAGCTGTGCGTTGATCTTGATTCGCTTGGTGAGGTGAGCTGATGCGGTGTCGACAACGCTGATCGTTCCGATCCAGCCGTTGATGACATACGCCGTGCGGTCGTCTGGGCTGACCGCCAACCCGGTGGTCCTCGCGTTGGTCTCCACCGTGGCGGCGACAACGCCGCCGGTCAGATCGACGATCTTCAGTTCGTCGCCTCGACCGATGACATACGCGTGCCGGACTCCCTTGGTGACCGCGGCGGTCGGTACGTTGGTGGCGCCGATGGACTCCTGACCAGCCATGACTGTCACCGACACGAGTGCGATCGCCACCACGACTCTGAGCCGCTGGTTCCCGAGCATGGGTGCATTCTCCAGCGCGGTGGCGCACTTCACCGCCCGGGCAGGTCAGTCGAGCGGTACGGGCGACACGGACGGAGGACGAAGAGCCCTGGTGCCGGCCACTCGGGGGGCTACGCGGCCGACACCAGGGCGCTGTTCAGGCTCCACGGCCGTGCCGCTGGGACACAGCCGGCGGGAGCCCACCACAGGGGTAACCCCAGCGGCATACACCTTTTTATCAGTCTTGCGGCGGAATTGTTACAGTCCGCGACTCATCCGTTATGACCCCTGCCGCTACGACCAAACGGCGTACCAGGAACCCGCCAAGAGAAGCAACAGGTCGGCGAGGAGAAACGCGACGACTTTGACGATGCCCTCGAGCGTCACGAGGTCGAAAAGTAGCAACTTGAGCACTACAGCTCCGTATACCTACTCAGTTCCGTCCGTGGCAGTCTCGACGAGGTGACTACCAAGATCAGGGTCCCCAGGGTCGTGGTGCTGGGAGCGGCCAACGTCGACGTCGTGGTGCAGGTCGAGCGCCGTCCCGATGTCGGCGAGACGGTGTTGGGGTCAGACACCGTGCTCGCCTCCGGCGGCAAGGGTGCCAACGCCGCGGTGGCCGCCGCACTGCTTGGCGCCGAGGTGGCGCTTCTCGGCGCGGTGGGTGACGACCAGAACGGCCGGTTGCTGACGGAGGCGATGACCGAGGCTGGTGTCGCGATGGACCTGGTCGCGGTCACCACGCGGGCCAGTGGCGCCGCCTACATCACCGTGACGCCGGACGGCGAGAACACCATCGTCGTCTCGCCCGGCGCGAACTCCACCGTCACGGTCGCACGGGTGGAGCAGGCCGCGGACACGATTGCGTCGGCAGCCGTGTTGCTCGCCTCACTCGAGGTGCCCATCGACGCTGTGGAGCGGGCTGTATCGATCGCCGCGACAGCCGATGTCCGACCGGTGGTGAACCTGTCCCCGGTCGCGTCGCTGTCAACGGAGACGCTCGCGGAGCTCGATCCGCTCGTCGTCAACGAGCACGAGGCCGGGTGGCTGCTCGGCGGGATGTTCTCGGCTGAGCGGTTGCTCAGCCTCGGACCGAGGTCGGCCGTGGTCACGCTCGGTGCGCGTGGCGCGTTGGTCGTCGAGTCGACCGGCGTCACGGAGGTGCCCGCGCCGCGGGTGCGAGTTGTGGACACTACGGGTGCTGGCGACTGTTTCGTCGGGTCGATGGCGATGCGGCTCGGAGAAGGCGCGAGTCTGGTCGACGCGGTGGGGTACGCGGCGCGGGTCGCGGCCCTGTCGGTCACGCGGCCCGGAACACAGCGGTCCTATCCGACCCGCCACGACGTCCTCGCGGCCGAGGGCGGCGAGGAATGACGGGGCGGAAACGGACCTGACAGAAGGTATGGTCCAGACCATGTCGAGTGCGCGGCTCAAAGGCGTCGGAGTGAGCACCGGCCGGGCGAGCGGGCCAGTGGTCACCGTTGTGCACGAATTGTCCGAACCGTCGTCATTGCCCGCCCCCGCGGATCCAGTCGCGGAAGCCGCACGTGTCCGGCCGGCCGCCGAGGCGGTCGCGGCGAGGCTCGCCGCGCGAGCCGAAACCGTCGCCGGTAATGCCAGGGCACTGTTGGAGACGACGGCGGCCATGGCTGCCGATCCCGCACTGCTCGCACAGGCGGAGAAGCTGGTGTCCACCAGAGGGTTACCGGCGGCCCGCGCGGTGTACGAGGCGGCTGAGACGTTCACCCAGGCACTGGCCGCCGCAGGCGGGTACCTGGCCGAACGGGTCCAGGACGTCCGCGACATCCGGGACCGGATAGTCGCGGAGCTGATCGGCGTCGAACCACCTGGTGTCCCCGAGCTCGCCAGCCCGAGCGTGCTCGTCGCCCGCGACCTCGCTCCGGCGGACACCGCCGGTCTCGACCCGGCCAAGGTGCTCGCCCTGGTCACCGAGCAGGGCGGGCCGACCAGCCACACCGCGATCTTGGCTCGGGCTCTGGGTATCCCCGCCGTTGTCGCCTGTGCCGGGGTGCTTGACATCGGAGATGTCCCTGGCCTGATCGTCGACGGTGACACCGGCGTGGTCGAGGTAGCGGCGAAGCGTGTCGCTGTCGTCACGGCGGTGAGGCAACGGCGTGTCGAGTGGAACGGGGTCGGCTCCACCGCCGACGGCCGACGGGTGAAGATGCTCGCCAATGTTGGTTCGGCGGCCGAGTCCGTGGCGGCTGCGGGAGCGGGAGCCGAGGGAATCGGTTTGTTCCGTACCGAGTTCTGTTATCTCTCGGCCTCCAGTGAGCCAACCGTCGAGGCCCAGACCAGGGCTTACAGCGCCGTGCTCGCGCCGTTTGCCGGCAAGCCGGTCGTGGTCCGCACACTGGACGCCGGCGCCGACAAGCCGCTGGCGTTCCTTGAGCCCGACGCCGAACCCAATCCGGCGCTCGGTATTCGCGGATTGCGTGTCGCCTTCACACGCACCGATGTGCTGGAACGGCAGTTGGCCGCCATCGTGGCCGCGGCGGCAGAGACCGGCGCGGAGGTGTCCGTGATGGCGCCCATGGTCGCCACTGCGGAGGAGGCCGCATGGTTCGTCGAGCTCGCGCGGGCGGCCGGTGTCGAACGCGCCGGCGTGATGGTCGAGATTCCGGCCGCCGCCCTTGCCGCACGTGAAGTGTGCCAGGCGGCCGATTTCGTCAGCGTCGGTACGAACGACCTCGCTCAGTACACCTTCGCGGCGGACCGGCAGGTCGGCGCCGTCGCCGCGCTGAACGACCCCTGGCAGCCGGCGCTGTTGAGGTTGGTCGCCATGATCGGTAAGGCCGCCATCGAGACGGCGACACCGCTCGGGGTATGCGGCGAGGCGGCGGCCGACCCTCAGCTGGCCGCGGTACTCGTCGGTATCGGGGCGAGCAGTCTCTCCATGAACGCGGGCGCGCTGGCCAGCGTTGGCGCGGAACTCGCCGGTGTGCACTCGGACCAGTGCCAGCTGGCGGCCAAGGCCGCGTTGCCGACGCGCGATCCGGCCCAGGCCCGGTTGGCGGCTCGAGCCGCTCTCACCGCCAAGCGGTCACGCTAGGGCGCCGGACGAGTTGTCCACAGGCTCCCGGTTGTCCACAGGTAGCCCGCTTTCAAGATCCACTATCGGTCGCCGCGGGTAGACTGGACGTGGGATCGCCCCCCATGGGATGGGTGGGGGCCGAACCAGACCACCTGAACGGTGTTCAGCTGTCGGTGTCCAGGCCGTGCTCGATGGCGTAGCGGGCCAGCTCGACTCGGTTGTGCAGCTGCAGTTTGCGCAAGGTGGACTGCACATGGTTCTCGACGGTCCGGTGCGAGATCACCAGTCTGGCCGCGACCTGGCGAGCGGTCAGTCCCTTGGCGACAAGGCGAAGCACCTCGGTCTCCCGGTCGGTCAGCTCCGGAGCGGGATGCTCCTGCTCTGGTGAGCCCGCCATGCGTCGGTATTCACCGAGCACCAGCCCGGCCAGCCCAGGGGTGAACACCGCCTCGCCCGCGGCTGTCATCCGTACCGCTTCGACGAGTTCCTCGGCCGATGCGGACTTGACCAGGTACCCGGACGCGCCGGCCTTGACGGCCTCGAGCACGTCGTCGTGCTCTCCACTCGCCGAAAGCACCAGGACCTTGGTGTCGGGCAGCGCCGCGATGATGTCTCTCGTCGCGGCAACGCCCGACCGCTCGCCGAGATTGAGATCCATCAGCACCACCGCCGGGCGCACCGCCTTGGCGATTCGGACGGCCGAGTCGGCGTCGCGTGCACTAGCCAGCACGTGGAAGCCGCGCTCGAGCAGGTCCCGTGCCACGCCGTCGCGCCATATCGGGTGGTCGTCGACGACCATGACCGACACAGTCACGTCGCCGTCACCGCCGGCACATGCAGTTCCCATTCGGTGCCCTCCCCCTCGGCGGTGGTCAACACGACGGTGCCGCCGAGGTCGGCGATCCGGCCCTTGATCGACTTGCTCACGCCGAACCGCCCCTCGGCAACTGCGGCGACCAGCCGCCCCGGTGGGATACCGACACCATCGTCGCGCACGCTGAGCACCAGTTCGTCACCGAGATCCTCCAGCAGCACCCATGCGTTGGCGTCGACGCCGGCATGTCGGGTGACGTTGGACAGTGCCTCTCTCGTCGCGGCGAGGAGTTCCGCCGTTGTCGTCATCGCGACCATGACCCGGGTGGGCGGCACCGAGACCTGAACCGAGGGAGTGGACAGCATACGCAGATGAGAACGTAGGTCGACCGCATCGTCGACGGTGGCGACCATCGGCCCAGAGGTGATCAGTGCACGCAGGGCGGCTTCCTGTTCCTCCACGAGCCGCGCCAGTCCGACCGCTTCGGTGCCGGTGCCAAGTCCGCTGCGGCGGATCCGAGACAGCACCTGAAGTACGCCGTCGTGAATCGATCGCGCCAGCCGCTCACGCTCGGCGGCCGCGGCCTGTGCGCTCAGCGCCCGGCGGCCCCGTGCCGCTGCCTCCTTGGTGGCCTCGCTGGCCACCCCGACGACGAAGCCGACCCCGAGCAGCAGGACGGTGTCCTCGGCGAGGTAGACGTCGAAGTAACTGCGGGGCACCAAGTCCGCCGCGGCGGTGACAGCACCGAACGCCAGGCCGTAGTACCTGCCTCCGTAGATCGCCGCGCCGACCACCGGTCCGCTCGACCACAGCGATGTGATCAGAGTGGCCTGTCGGGCGAGCGCGTCCCGACCGGTGATCGGGATCGAAGCCACCATCATCGCGCAGCTGAGCACCAGGTCAGTCACGACCAACCAGCGCCGACGGCCGTCCTCTCTCCGGTAGAAGCCAACCAGCACGACCGTCCACAGGGTCATTGCGACGGCCGTCGCCCAGGCTGCCGACGGCATCAGATACCGCTCGCGGCGGACCCAGATGATGCCGATAGCGAAGAGCAGGGTGACGACACGCAGCAGAATCGCTCCATGCCAGAACGGCGTGACCGGATCATCGTCGGACGCCGGCACCAGCGGCCCACGGGCACCGCGGTGCGGCCGGTCGAGTGGCCCGACCGCGATCCGGTCGCCAGCGACCCGGGCGCGGGCCGTGATCACGTCTGCCGTTGACCAGGTTCGGTGTCCGGCGGGTTGATGGGGTCGACGTCGGCCGGGGCGACCCCCTGATCGTGCAGCAGGGAACGGACGCCCGAATTGAGCACGGCGAGTATCGGCACGGCCAGCAGCGCGCCAGCGATACCGGCGAGGGTGAAGCCCGAGGCGATCACGAGTACGACGGCGAGCGGGTGCAGCCGGACCGCGCGCCCGAGCAACAGTGGCTGCAGGATGTGGCCCTCCAGTTGCATCACCGCGATCACAACGGCCAGCACGATCAGCGCCGAGACGAAGCCCTTGGCCACGAGGGCAACCAACACCGCGACAGTCCCGGCGACCACCGCGCCGATGATGGGGATGAACGCGCCGAGAAACACCAGTGCGGCGAGTGGCACCACGAGCGGGACACCGACGATGGCGATTCCGATGCCGATTCCGAGCGCGTCGACCACCGCGACGGCCGCCGTCGCCCGGACGTAGCGCACCAGCGAGGAGAACCCACGCCGGCCGGCGACGTCGACTCTTGGTCGTACATCGGCGGGAACGGCCCTGATGAGGAACGACCAGATGCCGTCGCCGTCGTGCAGGAAGAAGATCAGTGTGAACAACGCGAGCAGAAATCCGGTGAGCAGCTCGCCGAGCGTCGCGGCAGTGGTCAGCGCACCGGTCGTGATGGAGAGCTGATTGTCCTTGATCAACCCGATCAGTCTGGTCGGCAGGTCGAGCAGCAGCTGGTGGGACAGGTGCAGTGGACCCTTCTCCAGCCAGTCTTGGATTGCCCCGACACTGTCGGCCGTTCGTGCCTGCAGCTCGGGAAGGCCATCCGCGAAGGCGTTGATCACACCGAACAGGACGCCACCGACGGCAAGCAGACCAGCGATGACGACGACGGCCGTCGCCAGGCCACGGGGAATCCGCCAGCGCACGAGCTGGGCAACAGCCGGTGCGAGCAGTGCGGCGAGCAGCGTCGCGATCGCCACCGGGGTGACAACAGCGGCGAGATGGCCGGCCACCAGGGCGATGAGCCAGATCGCACCCGCAACGACGAGCAGGCGCCAGCCCAGCGCCGCACTGACTCGAAGGACCTTGGGCACCAGGATGCCGACGTCATCGGCTCGGCGCGGTTTCACAGAAGTCACCCAAGCACGGTAACGCCAGGGGCCGATGATCGTCGTGTTCACACTTTAAGGGGATATTGTTTGCGAAAGGCTGCGCGCGGCCCCGGGAGCTGACAATCTCTTCCGGGTCGACAGCGGGTGTCCGGTTCGGACAGTCCCCGGTTGTCGGTCAATCTCGTCAGACCAGTGATCGGAAAGGGCTTTCGTGTCGATGAGTCAGCAAACGTCGGGGGGCAGCCGTATTCGGCGTGTGCTCTCCCGGGGTCTGGTGACCATCGGCGCCGCGGTCGGATTCACCGCCGCGGCATGGATCCTCACCTCAGCGACGGCGTCCGCGCAGTCGCTGGGGAGCTCGGAAGCCTTGGGTGGCGGCCCGTCGGCCGTGTCCGCGATCAACACCATCGACAGCCACTCGCCGGAAACCGCATCAACGGGCGCCGGGGTGCACGAGCTGGCCGGGATGGTGCCGACGCGGACGATGCCCGTGACAGGCTCCCGGGACGCCTCCGCCATTCTCGACGGTACGGACCAGGCTCTGGCGGCAAGCAATCAGGCTCACGGTGTCACCGACGTCAATCGGGTCGCCGACCAGCTGAACGAGAACGTCAACCGAGTCGGCGGTCATCTCGTCGACCCGAAGTCGTCCGTGCTGGTGGGCGGTTCCATGACTCTGGTCGGTTCCATGGTGCAGGGTCCGCTTGCCAAGCTCCCCGTCGAGCTGCCCATCTCCGAGATCGGTCTCGGTCAATCCGGTTCCGGCTCAACTGGTGATGACGCCGCTGTCGTCGCCGACAGAATGATCACTGCTTTCGTCGATCCGTCTGTGCACGGCGTCGCCTCTGGCGATGACCGCACCGCGGACCAGCAGTACGCGCGGCAGATGTCGCCCGTACCGAGCTCGGGTCGGTCTGGCCCGAGGAACTCCGCGCCGGCGCCAGCGGCTCCTGCCACGGTTCCCCCGGCACCCAGTTGTGTCGGCAACGGCGGCACCGGTATCCCCGGTGGCTCGTCCTGTGCCGACCGGCTTTCTTTCGGCAACACTCTCGGCGCCGCGGCGACCCGGGGCCTCAGGTCCTTCTCGCAGTCGGTGTCCGTCATGCCTGGCAAGCAGCCCGGCATCACGCCTGACTGATTTCCGCGCGCGGCTGGCGGTAGCAGCACCGAAGTGCTCGCACCGTTCTCCGGTCCGTGCGCATTCTCCTGCGCCGTTCCAGCCGCGCTAGTGACTCGGGATGCGTCCACCCCTCATGGCGATGCATCCCACTTCCCAAGGGTGGCCGTGACAGGCGGTCGTTGCTCCCAGATCTGTCAGGTCACGGCCACCCCCCGCTAGCTCCCGCAAGGGAAACCCCTCCGCAGGGGAAAACAAGAAGGAGAAGAAATGCAAACGTGGGCGAAGCGTGGTTTCCAAGCCGCGCTCGTCACCGGTGGGATGTTGGTCCTCGGTGCTGGCATTGCCAACGCCTCCGAGGACACCCCGTCGGTGAACCCGCTGGGCGTGCCGATGAACGCCAACTTCATCGACGTCGACGCGTCGATTCCGGTGAAGGCCCAGAGCAACCAGATCGGTACCCCCGTGGGGCCGCTCAACACGCCGGGCGTGCAGCAGTCGGTCAGCACCCGTGAGATCACGAGGATGCTCCCGGCGCACCCGCTGTCCAACCGTGCGGACCGGTCGATCACGGTCGCCGGGCCGGAGGGTCTCACCCGGCACAACTCGATCGACGTGGACCTGTGTGTCCCGGTCGACATGTCGGGCAACGCCGTCGGGCTCCTCAGCAACGCGGCGGCCGGCACCAACTCCGTGATCGACTGTGACGTGCAGTCCCCGACGGTCACCGACGGCTCGCGGGACAACCTCGCCGGCAACGTGATCGGGGTTGGCGGCGCGCTGCCGGTCCAGATCGACAACAACGCCCTCGGTGTGCTGGCGACCGCCACGGCCGCGGGTACCTCGCAGGCCAGCGCCATGGCGATGACGACCCCCGTCATCACCAGTGGTGAGCACGGCACGCTGGCCGGCAACATCGTGGCCGCCGCACTGGCCATGCCCGTGCAGATTACGGGTAACGGCGCCGGTGTCCTTGGCAACGCCAACGCCGAGTCGGTGTCCTCCAGCGAGGCCGCCAGCGGCGGAGTGCTGCACACCAACGGTGACAGCTCCACGCTGGGCGGAAACGTGCTCGGCCTGCCGCTCGGCATGCCGGTCGAGATCAACGGCAACGGCCTTGCCGCGTGCGGCAGTGGCGACGGCAAGTCCGCCACCACCGTCGACGCGCTGGCCGGCGACAACAGCGACCTCGGCTACATCCACACCAGTGGCAAGAAGGGCACGCTGGCGGGCAACTTCGGGCAGACCCCGATGTCCCTCCCGGTTGTGCTGGACAACAACGCCGGCGCCGCTGTTGGTAACGCGACCGCGGCCGGTCTGACCGACAACTCGGTCGAGAGCGGCGGCACCGCGTCCACCACCGGTGAGAAGTCGACCGCCTCCGGCAACGTGCTGGACCCCGAGGTCGCTCTGCCGGTCGAGTTCTTCGGCAACGGCGGTGCCGCTGTCGGTGACGCCGAGGCCGCCGCCGCCAACAAGGTCGGCGCCGTCGCCGGTGGCGACACCTACACCAACGGCAACGACTCGGTGCTGGGCGCCAACGACGCTGTCGTCCCGGTCGCCGGCGCTGTCGACGGGTTCGGCTCCGGCGGTGCCGCGCTCGGTACCGCCACCGGTGTCGCGGGCAACGCCTCCAAGGTGCACGACGGTGGCTACAACGGCACCCTCGGCAACAACGCCATCGGTGGCGGCAACCTGGCCGGTGTCCCGGTCGCGCTGCCCGTCGAGGGCTTCGGACTCGCCGGCGGTGCCGCCGGCGGTGCTCAGGGCACTGCTCAGGAGATCAAGGATGTCACCGCCGGTGGCACCTTCAACACGGTCGACGACCGGGGTGTGATCAGCAGCAACCTCGCCGCTGTCCCGGTGTCCCTGCCCGCACAGGCCTTCGGTGACGCTGGCGGCGCGATCGCCAACGTCCGTGCCGCCGCGGACTCCGACACCACGTCGACCGCTGCCACGGAAACCCACGCCAACGGCGCCAAGGGCAGCATCTCCGGCAACCTGGCCCAGGTTCCGGTGTCCCTGCCCACGCAGGCGTTCGGCAACGCCGGCAACGTGGTCGGCAACGGCGACGCCGTTGCCATGGGTCAGACCGCCTCGTCCGCGGGCGGCCCGGCGTCCACCACCGGTAAGGGTGGCTCGATCGCCGGAAACCTCATCGACACCCCGATCGCGGGTGCGGTGCAGGGGCACGGCAACGCTGGCGCGGCCCCTGGCCTCGACAACGCGGCTGCGACCAACCTCACCAGCACGACCGCTGGTGGCAGCGACACGACCGACGGTGACCACGGCTCGATCTCGGGCAACGCGGCCACCGTGCCGGTCAACCCGATCACTGACGCGTTCGGCAACGCCGGCTCCATCGGCGGCCAGGCCACCGCGTTGGCCGACAACAAGGTGTTCGCCAAGTCCGGCGACGACCTGAGCACGCACGGCAACAGCAGCGGCATCTCCGGCAACGCGGCCACCGTGCCGGCACCGGTGACGGCCATCGCCGCCGGCAACGCGGGCACCGTCGGCGGCCTCGCCGACGCGGTCGCCAAGAACTACACCGCCTCGGTGGCCGGTGGCGACACCACCACCTCGGGCACCCTCGGCTCGATCTCAGGCAACGTGGCCAGCGTTCCCGCGCCGGTCGAAGCGATCCTGAGCGGCCACGCCGCCGCCGTCGGTGGCAACCCCACCGCCGACTCGACCGGCTGGACCGGCAACATCGCCGGTGGCAACACCGCGACCGACGGCCACTTCGGCTCCATCGCCGGCAACGTGGCCCAGGTGCCCGCCGTTGTCGACACCCAGGTGCCGGCCGACGCCCTTGGTGTGGGTGGCACGGCTTTCGCCAAGAACGCCATGCAGCAGATCAACTTCGCCGGTGGTGACACCACCACCTCCGGCCTGGGCGGCTCGATGTCCGGTGACATCGTTTCCGTGCCGGCCGCGGTCAACACCGAGGTTCTGCACGACGTCGCCGGCGTGACCGGCAACGCCTTCCAGGCTGGCGCCAACAAGACGATCGACCGGGCCGGTGGTGACGTGTTCACCAACGGAACCGCGGGTTCGACCTCCGGCGACATCATCCAGGTGCCGGCCGTCGTGCTGGCCCAGGTCTTCGGTGACGCCGTCTCGGTGGCTGGCATGTCCGGCACCGGTGAGGCCAACGCCACCGACGCTGTCGTCGGTGGGGCCTACGGCACTGCCGGTAGCAACCAGCAGCTGTCCGGTGTGAACAGCCAGGCGCCGATCAACGTCGTCGTTCAGATCGTGAACGTCCCGGTGGAGCTGGGTGGCAAGGCTGTCACCAACGAGCTGAACATGACCTCGGCCAGCACCAACGGCGAGAGTGGTCTGTACCTGCCGGTCACCGGCGAGGGCCTGATGGGTGCTGGCGAGCTTCCCTCGCTGCGTACCCTGCCCCAGCCGCGGTCGGAGACCCCCGGTCTGGGCGGTCTGGGCCTCGGCGGCATCAAGCTGCCCGGGTTCAACGGCACGCTGCCTGTCGGTGGCGCGCACGAGCGCTCCATGAACGACCTGCCCCCGCTGCCCGGTCTCGCTGGCGTCCAGCTGCCCGGTCTGCCCGCGCAGTCGGAGCGTGACCTGCCCTCGCTGTCGGGTCAGCTGGTTCCGGCCGACGCCCACCTCGCGCAGCTGCCCTCGGCTGACGGCGTGAAGGTCGGGGCCGTGCCGGGTCTCGGTGGAAAGACCGCCGGTCTGTGACACCCAGCTGGACGTGACGTCCACTGGCTGAACAGATGAGAACGCTGGGCCCGGGAGACGATCCGTCTCCCGGGCCCAGTCACGTGCACGACTCTCTTGCCCGCAGGCGCTTCTCCGCATGGCCGACGACGGAGTACGCGGGTGCGGATCCATCATTGGTGGCCCAGCACACGTGCACCTTCGGCCGTACCCGGAGCCGGCCGAGACGCACGGCTTGTTCGGCAAGCTCGCGGATCCTGGCAGCGATCGGCACACCGGTGCCGTCCGGATGTTCGGCGACCACCGCGAACTCGTCGCCGCCGTACCGCGCGACGGTGTGATCGACCCGCAGTCCCTCGCGCAACCGATTGGCCAGCGCCACCAGCAGGTCGTCACCGGCGTCGAAGCCGAACTCCTCGTTGATCGAAGACAGTCGCCGCACGTCGACGAGCAGGAGAGTGGTGAGCGAGCCGTTGATCCGGGATCGGGTCAGCGACTGGTCCAGCCGGTCCAGCAGCAGCGCACGACTCGGCAACCCGGTGAGCGGATCGAGCAGCCCCCTGCTGTGCGACACGTCGGTGAGCACCGGATGGAGCAGGATGAGCAACCGCCGCCGGCCACGGTGGCCGACTGCCTGGTAGTCCGCCCACAACCGTGCGCACGGCACCCCGTCGCGGTGAACGACTACCGGAACCGTCAACCGCCCGTCGGTGCGCAACACCTGCGCCGCCATCTCGGCATCCGAGGGGAGAGGCGCACCAGAATCGTCACACGTCTGCCATCCCGGCGGCCTTGTGCCGCGCATCAGGTCCTCGCGGGTCAGCCCGAGCAGACTTCCGGCCAGGCTGTTGGCCGCCAGAACCGCACCATGTTCGTCTCGCAGCATCACCCCGACAGGGAGCTCGGAGACCAACTCGTCCCAGACCGTCCCTGTCGTGGCCGGTGCCGCCGTGTCCGGGGCGCTCATGGTTCGCACCTTCCGCACGGGTGGCTTCAGGTGAAAGCCTGCTCCGGAGTTGGTACGCAATTCAAGCATTTCCGCCTTACCCATAACGGTGATCTTTGGGCTGGTCGCGCCGCGTGGCCGACGCCCCACCAGGCCGCGAGCTGTGCGAGCATGGTTCCGTGAGATGGCTTGAGGCGTCAGCGCCATGGCTGACCGCCGTGATCGTGGCCTGGGTGGCGGCGGGCGTTGTCGAGTTCCTGCTGGTGCGCAGGAAGAGGCAGGCAGACCTGACGAGCAAGGGCTGCCCTTACTGCGGAACACCATGGGCCGGACTCAAGCTGTGCGGCAAGTGTGAGAAGCAGGTCGTCGCCGACGAGAACCATCTCGTGACCCGGGTGTTGTTCGCCGTCGGTTCGCTGGCGCTCGGCCCGCCGATCGGCATCGTCATTGTGCATCTGTTCACCGGCAAGTGACCTTGGTGAGGGCAGGCTGGTGGTCATCCTCGATTCCACACCAGACGCGAGGGAGGCGACGTGACGGTCGGCGGCGTGCGTGGACCCGGCGCTCGTGGCGCCGAGGTGATGGTCGCCGAGGCGCGCAAGGCCTTCTGGGTGATGGTCGGGGTCCTCGCTGTTATCTGGATCGCGCAGGTCATCAACTGGGCTGACGGCTATCGGCTCAGCTACGAGTTCGGCACCCGTGCCCGTGACATCGGTTCGCTGCCCACCATTCTGACCGCACCGCTTCTGCACTTCAGCTGGAGCCACATCGAGGGCAACTCGGGACCGCTGTTCATTTTCGGTTTCCTGTCCGCCTATCGCGGAGTCCGGAAGTTTCTCGGTGTGACGGCGCTGATTGTGGTCGGCAGCGGACTCGGTGCCTGGCTCACCGAGTCTCCGAACTCCGTCGGCGCCGGTGCGAGCGGTGTGGTGTTCGGTTATTTCGGCTACGTCATCGTCCGTGGCGTGTTCGACCGCCACGGCATCGACATCGTGGTCGGCATGGTGATGGCGTTGTGCTTCGCCTACGAGTTCACGGTGATCGTGCCGGGCACGCCGGGCGTCAGTTGGCAGGCGCACCTGTTCGGGTTCGTCGCCGGCATCGTTGGTGGCTGGGTCTTCCGCGACCGCCGTCCGGGTTCGTCGGCAAGAGTCGGCCCGTCATCACCTGTGGTGCCGACTGTTCCCCTCGCGGATCCGACCCAGTCGTCCGGCTGACGGCGTCGGTCGGTCAGCGCGGGTCGGCATCGGTGAGGAACTCGCGGACCCTGTCCACGAACACCCGGGACGTCATGGTGCCGTTGTGCCCCTTGTTCGGCACCGTCGCACAGCACGCGTTCGCAATGCTGGACACCATGTCGCGAACATAGTCGGGTAGACAGTTGGAGTCCCGTTCGCCGGCGATGGCCAGTGTTGGCGCCTGAATGGCGGGCAACAGCGGCTTGAGGTCCGCGTCGATGATGGCGCGGAGCGTGACGACCGCGTCGTGCCAGTCCCAGTTCCTGCCAATGCGTACGGATTCCGCGAGCCAGCCCAGTCCACCGAGAACAGTCCTGAACTGTGGCGCCAGCGGGTGAATTCTCCGGGCCATTGATCCAGTACACACGGAAGTGTCGGGCGAGCCCATCGACCGCGCGCAGTGACGCATACCGCTGCCAGCTCCTGAGCGGCTTGTTGTGCACGCCGAAACCGGGAAGATACACCAGAATCGGGCCATCACCGGCGGCCATGTACCAGATGTCGCGGGTCAGCCGCCCGGACTCGAGCACTCGCGATGCCACGGTCCCACACTCTAGATCGTCAGGAACCGGGCCGGGACGCAGCGGCGAGCCATTCGCGGGTCGCCGCCGCGTCTGCCGGGTCCGGTTGTGGTGTTCCGTTGATCGTCGCCACCAGTGAGATGTACCTGCCAAGCAGACTGGTGAACCGGGACACGGTGTGCGCGGCACACTGGTGTGACGCGCTGGTGTGGTCGGGGGCGGCGATCCGGCGTCGCAACTCGGCGGTGTCCTGCTCACCGGTGAACTCGGCGAGCGAGGCCACGAGGCGGTTGGTGATGTCCTGGGCTTGTGGAGAGCCCGCGGGCAGCCCGGACTGTTGTGCTGCCCGGGCCTCCAGGTGAATCTTCCGGTGCCGCTCGATTCGCTCCTGCATCGCCGGCGAGGTCACGTGGCGTGCCCGGGGGGAGGAGAAGGATTCTTGGAAGAACTTGCGGACGGACTGACGGAAATCGCCGTCCTGTACCAGGTCGGCCAGCTCGATCCAGGCTTCGAGTTGTTCGGTGGTGGGCTCCTCCGGCAGAGTCGGTCGCATCTGGTGTAACCGCTCGGCGAAGGTGGGGTGGACGTCGAGGCCGTCGCCGATCTCGTCCCAGAACTGGTCGATGAGCCGGTCGCGGTCGTCGTCGGACATGGAGACAAGCTTGTGCATGAGGCTCACCTGTTCGGCTGCGCTGTGCTGTTTCATGATGGTCCGTAAGACGGCCCGCCTGGCCTGTAGGCGACGCATCTGGCGCTCGACGAGCGCGATATGTGCTGCGGCGAGATCGCGCAGCGTCGTCTCGTCGGCCAGCAACCGCCGGATGTCGTCCAGGCTCGCGCCCAGCTCACGAAGGGTGCGGATGAGCTCCAACCGGGCAATGGCACGGATTCCGTAGAGCCGATAACCGGCGTCGGTGTGGTCGGTGGGTGAGATGATCCCGGCGTTGGAGTAGAACCTGATGGTGCTGACGCTCAGGCCGGTGCGTTGCGCCACATCGCCGATGGAGTACAGCTCGTTGTCGCCCACGGTGGCCACTGTGGGGTCTTAAGCAGGTTGAGAGTCAAGCCCGTGCCCTCGACGGGAGCGTCTTGTAGGATCTCGCCGCCGCTCGTGACATGTCGATGTACGCCACGCTGAGCCCCGAGTACGAGAACTACCGGCGAGCCCAGATCACGCACCGATGAGTTTCCCGCCCCACACCGCTGTACGCCGGAGACCGACTCACGGAAGGCTGGCGCCATGCGGAAACTGATCTACGGCATGAACCTGACCCTGGACGGCTACATCACCGCACCCGGCGACGACATCGGCTGGAGCGGGCCGCCTAGCGATGAGCTGTTCCAGTGGTGGCTCGACCAGGAGCGGGTGAACAGCCTGTCTCTGTATGGGCGCAAACTGTGGGAGACAATGAGCTCCTACTGGCCCACCGGCGACCAGCAGCCCAACGCAACCCCGGCGGAGATCGAGTTCGCGCGGAACTGGCGGGACACGCCGAAGGTGGTGTTCTCCTCGACGATCGACAGGGTCGACTGGAACACCCGCCTGGTCACCGGCGACGCGATTGCCGAGATCACTCGGCTCAAGGCCGAGGACGGCGGCCCAATGAGCATCGGCGGCGCAACGCTCGCCGGGGCGGCCATGCGGGCCGGGCTGATCGACGAGTACGCGCTGGCTACCTATCCGGTCCTGCTGGGCGGCGGCACGCCGTTCTTCACAGCGGTGGACAGCTGGGTGAACCTAAACCTGGTGGAGACGCGGACGTTTCCCGGCGGCGTAATCCTGACCAGGTACGAGACGAGGCACTGAACGCGATTCCTCCGCGCGGTCGGGGACGTGCCGAGGGTAGCGATGAGTGAGATACAGCACCAGCAAGTCGGCGACACCACACGAACGTGAGACCCTGCACGTCTGATCGGGCCGCCTGATCATCAGCCGTGGGCGAGATCGGTGAACCGGCTGTAGTGCAGCTGGTGGGCAACGGTCACGGTGCTCGTCGGTCCGGCACGGTGCTTGGCGAGGATCAGATCCGCCTCGCCGGCACGTGGATCATCCTTTTCCCAGGCGTCCGGCCGGTGGATCAGGATCACCGCATCCGCGTCCTGCTCCAGGCTGCCCGACTCACGCAGGTCGGACAGCATGGGCCGCTTGTCATTGCGCTGTTCGGGACCGCGGTTGAGCTGGCTGATCGCGATCACCGGCACGTCGAGCTCCTTGGCGAGCAACTTGAGGTGTCGGGAGAACTCGGAGACCTCCTGCTGTCGGGATTCGACACGTTTACCCGAGGTCATCAGCTGCAGATAGTCGACGATCACCAGTTTGAGGTCGTTGCGCTGCTTGAGCCGGCGAGCCTTCGCCCTGATCTCCATCAGGGTCAGGTTCGGCGAGTCGTCGACGAACAGTGGTGCCTCGCTGATCTCGCTCATCCGGCGAGCCAGCCGGGTCCAGTCGTCGTCGCTCATCCGGCCACCACGCATGTCGGCGAGCCGAATCCTGGCCTCGGCCGACAGCAGCCGCATCACGATCTCGGTCTTGCTCATCTCCAGCGAGAAGATGGCACTCGCCATGCCGTGCTTGACCGAACAGGACCTGGCGAAATCCAGGCCGAGGGTCGAGTTGTGGGTGGGGATCATCGCCCGGCCGGCGAGGTACAGATGTTCGGCATTGTCCACTTCGACACAGCGGACCGGCACGCTGTCGACCGCACACACCCCGACGATGATGCGTGTCCCCGTGCGACTACGCCCCTTGAAACGCGAGTTCCGCTCCACCTGACCGCGTTTGCGGGTCAGCCGGAACACCGCGTCCCTGGTGGTAATGGCGATCATGTAGGAGACATAGGACCGGCTCGCGGTGGTCTGTAGCCGACGTCGCACCCGGCAGAGATAGCCGAGCCCGAGGCAGAGTTCGCGAAGGTCTTCGACGAGCCGGAGAGAGCTGGAGGTGAACCGGATGCCCCCGCGGCTCTCCACCGAGCCGCCGCGGTCGAGCAGTCCGGCGAGAAGAGCCCGGCGCTGGGCTTGCGAGCTTCGCAGATACCCCAGGGGGATGTGTCGGTCGTCGAGCACCCCGAGGGCTCGAAGTCGGTCAGTGAAGCCAATGCCACCGTCGTCGTGCAGTTCCAGCTGGTAGACGTTCTTCCGTAGCTTGGCGGCCGTGATCCCCTCAGCCCTGACGTGCTCGATGACTTCGGCATCGGCCACGGTCAGCCACGACGGCCCGCGACGGCTGTCGGCGAGCCAGACCCCGAGCACGTAGGGAGGCAGGGGCAGGTCTCGTTCAGGCAGGACGAGAGGCTTGGCCGCCCGGATCCGGTGCCGGTACGTCTGCGCGCCGTCGGCGCACCGGACGGTCGCGGCGATCTCTTCGGTGGTGTGCACGGCAGGCACCCGCTGCTTGGTGTACCAGTCCTCGTCGCTGGAGTCCGACGGCATCGGGCGGCGTGGTGACCAGGTCTCGGTCAACCACTGGTGCCTGGCATCGGCGACGAGCACAGTGCCGTCGGAGAACTCCACCTTGTAGCAGGGGCGACCGTGCATGACCTCGGTCGCGGCAACGACCCGTGTCGGCTTCCCCTCCGCGTCGATGAGCTCGTCGCCGATCCTGACATCCGCCATGGTCGTCCAGCCGGTCGGCGTGGGAAGCGGGGTGTCGAGCGCCAACGCCTTGCCGACGCCGGGCCGCGCCGCGACGATGATCATCTGTCCGGGATGGAGGCCGTTGGTGACCGCGTCGAGATCGGCGAACCCGGTCGGCACCCCGAGCGCCTGACCACCTCGCGAGGCGATCGCGTCGATCTCGTCCATGGTCGGCTGCAGCAGTTCCTCGAGAACGACGTAGTCCTCGCTGGCACGCCGTTCGACCACGTCGTAGATCGACGCCTGCGCCCGGTCGACCACCTCGGCGACATCGCTGCCGTCGGCACCGCTGTATCCCAGCTGCACGATGCGGGTGCCGGCCTCGACGAGTCGGCGCAGCACCGCCTTTTCCGCGACGATCTCGGCGTAGTAGCCCGCGTTGGCCGCGGTCGGCACGGTGGCGATCAGCGTGTGCAGGTACGGCGCACCGCCGACACGTGCCAGCTCACCACGTCGTTCCAGCTCGGCGGACACGGTGATCGGATCGGCCGGCTCACCCCGTCCGTACAGATCGAGCACACAGTTGTAGACGGACTGGTGGGCAGGTCGGTAGAAATCGTTTGAGCTGAGTACCTCCACCACGTCGGCGATGGCGTCCTTGCTGAGCATCATCCCGCCGAGGACGGACTGTTCGGCGGCGAGATCCTGCGGCGGCTGTCGTTCGAAGGCCGGCTCGCTCAGGCCACGGTCGTCCACCAACGCCACGACGGGACCCCTCCTTCGATATCGATGCTCGGGCCCGCTGTGCCGATGTCTCGGCCGGCGAGAGCCTTCGGCACTGACGCCTCAGGCCTACAAGCGGCCCTCGGGCGGGTCGTCGGTACTGATGTCTCAAGTTCTACCCGCCGACACCGACAGTTCATGGCCAGCGGCCAAGTGGTCCGGCGGAGCGCACGCTAGATCCCCCGTCCGGAGCAGGCAAGTTGACCTGTGGACAAGGCTGTGGACAGCCTGTTGGTGTCTGGGCAGCTTTGGGCACAGCCTGTGTCCGAGGTGTGGACAAACTGTGGACAACTTGATGAGGGATCTTGATAGCCGCAGGTCAAAGGCTGTGGACAACGTGTGGAAAAATTTCTTGCCCGCGACGTCGGTGTGTCGTGAGCAGAGCACCTCTCCGCGTGTCGCCGTCCGAAATGTCCGACACCGTCTGTCCACAGCCATTCGCGCACCGTGTTGTCGCGAACGGGCGAAAGCCCCGCCCGGGCTTGACCGACGTCCGAAGCAGACTGGCCGGCCGAGTCATCGGGCAGGGCCCGCGACGAGGTCAGGCGTTGGTGACGATCTCCAGATTGACCGACACCGTCACATCCGGGTGCAGTCGGACGTTCACCGAATGCCGTCCCGACGTCTTGATGTATCCCGTCTCCACCGCACGCTTGTCCAGCGTCGGTCCACCCGCCGCCTTCACCGCGGCCACGATGTCCGCCGTGGTGATCGAACCGAACAGCTTCTTCGAGCCGGGGGCCGCCTTGGCGGACAGCTTGATCGAGCCGAGTTCGTCGATCACCGCCTTGATCTCCTTGGCGTGATCGAGATCGCGGATCCGGCGGCCTTCCTGCGCCCTGCGGATCGTGGCGACCTGTTTCTGTGCGCCACGGGTCGCCAGGATGGCGAGGCCACGCGGCAGCAGGAAGTTGCGGCCGTAACCGTCCTTGACCTCCACGACGTCGCCAGGGCCGCCGAGTCCGCTGACGTCAGCGGTCAGGATGAGCTTCATCTGTGCACTCCCCTGCTCAGCGGGCGGTCGAGGTGTAGGGCAGCAGGGCCATCTCACGCGAGTTCTTCACCGCGATGGCGATGTCCCGCTGGTGCTGGCTGCAGTTGCCGGTCACCCGGCGGGCACGGATCTTGCCCCGGTCAGAGATGTACTTGCGCAGCAGCGCGGTGTCCTTGTAGTCGATCAGGTTCGCGCTGGCCTTGTCCTTGCAGAAAACGCAAACCTTCTTCTTCGGCTTGCGAACAGGCGGCTTCGCCATGGGGTACTCCTGGGTCTTGCACGAATGAGGTCGTCAGGGGTGTGCCGGTCAGAACGGCGGCTCGTCCGCGAATCCACCGGAGTTCGCCGGAGGAGCCGAGCCCCACGGGTCGTCGGCCGGTGCGCCGCCCGACGATCCACCAGCGCCGTAGCCGCCGCCACCACCGCCACGCTGCACCTTGTTGACCTTGGCGTTGGCGTAGCGGAGCGAGGGACCGATCTCGTCGACGTCGAGCTCGACGACGGTGCGCTTCTCGCCTTCCTTGGTCTCGAAAGACCGCTGCTTCAACCGGCCGGTCGCGATCACCCGTGCGCCTCGTGTCAGCGACTCGGCCACGTTCTCGGCGGCCTGGCGCCAGATGTTGCACCGCAGGAACAGCGCCTCGCCGTCCTTCCACTCGCCGGTCTGGCGGTCGAGCGTCCGCGGCGTCGAGGCGACCGTGAAGCTCGCCACGGCGGCGCCGGAGGAGGTGAAGCGCAACTCGGGATCCGCGGTGAGGTTCCCGACCACGGTGATTGTCGTTTCTCCTGCCACTGGAGATCAGCTCCTCGCGGCGTCGCGGCGAAGGACCTTGGTGCGCAGCACCGTGTCCTGCAACGACAGCTGGCGGTCGAGTTCCTTGACGGCGTCGGGTGCGGCTGTCACGTCGAGCAGCGCGTAGATGCCCTCGGCGTGCTTGTCGATCTCGTAGGAGAGCCTACGGCGGCCCCAGACGTCGACCTTCTCCACATTCCCGCCGGACGTCCGGATGACGTTGAGGAACGTGTCCAGGGTCGGTGCGACGGTGCGTTCATCGAGACTGGGGTTCAGGATGACCATCACTTCGTAATGACGCATGAAGACCACTCACCTCCTGTGGACTGGCGCGGCCACGGTCGTTCCGTGGCAGGAGGGCCTGTTGCGTCGGCAACCATGACAGCCTAACAAACAGCCGTTACCCGGCTGCCATCAGTAGGTGTCGGTGCGCCGCAAGAACCAGAAACGGGTCAGTGCGGAACCCAGCCCGGCGAGGGCGAGCACGGCTATCAGCGTCGGACCGAGCTGGCCGCCGTCGTCGGGAAGAGGTTGTGCCTGTCCCGAGGCGAGCGTGTCGTCTGGCCCCGTGGTCCGCTCACCCCCGGGAGCATGATCCCCTCCGGAGGGCACACCGGCCGACGGCGCGAACTCGCCGGGGATCGCGAACGGCACGTCGTAGCTGAACAGTGGCACACGGCCGTAGTCGTAGGCCGAGGCGCCGTCCACGTCCGACCCGCGCGGCGGAGACGGGGTATCCATCGGATCGGTGTTCGCGGCCACCGGTGCGTGCGGGGCGCCACCGTTGCCGCCAGCGCCGATGTCCGGTGCCCCTGTGCTGGGCCGCGGCGCCGCCGAGACGGATTCGTCGCCGCGCAGCGGTATGCCGCACATCTGGGACAGTGCCTGCCGCACACGATCGGTCAGTTCCGCGATGACCGGCCCGAGCAGTGCGACGTGCCGGATCCGGTCGACTACGTCCGCGGCTACGGTGTCCCCGCTGAGGTAACCGGAACCAGGTGGTATCGCGCCGACCGGAATCGGGCCGAGCGCCGCGAACTCCCGCCGGAACGGCTCGCCGAGCTGCGGTCCGAGCAGCGGAACCGCGGTGATCAGTTCGGTGACCGGATCGGCGACGGCCGACGGGCTCAGCGAGACGGCGCGGCCGGGTGAGCCGCTCGCGGCCGCGGTGCAGCTGTCCAGCACTAGTGGATCCGGTCCGGCCGCCGCCGTGCCGGTGACCGCCACAAGGCCCGCGACGCTGACCGTGAGCAGCAGGGCGGCGGACCTCGCGACGGTGCCGATTCGTCCGTCCATACGCCAGCTCCCGAAGCAGTCGTTTCCGCGGTATGTCCGTTGAGACAGTCGACGATACGGTGTCGAGGTCCCAGTGGTTGCGCCGGTCGGCGTAGCCACCGGACGCGGCCGGACTCGGATAGCCTGCTCACCATGCGTATCGGTGCTCACGTCCGCGACGACGACCCGCTCGGCGCGGCGGAGGAGCGCGGCGCGGAAGTCGTGCAGTTCTTCCTGTCCGACCCGCAGGGCTGGCGGGCGCCCAAGCCGCATCCGCAGGCCGATCGGCTGCTTGCGACCGAGCTGACCGTCTTCGTGCACGCGCCCTATGTGGTCAACGTGGCCTCGCTGAACAACCGCATCCGGATTCCGTCCCGCAAGGCAGTGCTGCAACAGGCCGAGGCCGCCGCGGCGGTCGGTGCGAGCGGCCTCATCGTGCACGGCGGGCACGTGACCAAGGGCGAGGATCCGGCGGAGGGGCTGGCGAACTGGCGCAAACTGTTCGAACGGCAGGCCGACAGCGGCGGGTTCGCGGTGCCGATACTGATCGAGAACACCGCGGGTGGCGACAACGCGATGGCCCGCCGGTTCGACATGGTCGCCCGGCTGTGGGACCAGGTTGGCGAGTTCGGTGCCGGCTTCTGCCTCGACACCTGCCATGCGTTCGCGGCCGGCGAGGAGCTGGTCGACATCGTGGCGCGGGTCAAGGCGATCACCGGACGGATCGACCTCGTGCACCTCAACGACTCGCGGGACGAGTTCGGTTCGGCAAGGGACCGGCACGCCAACATCGGCGCCGGCACGATCGATCCCGAACTGCTGGTCGCGGTCGTCGCCACAGCGGGCGCTCCGGTTGTCGTCGAGACGCCGGCCGATGGTCAGGCGGCCGACATCGCGTTCCTGCGCGACAAGCTCGGCGGGTGAGACTGGCCACACGGTTCGGCCGGGGTGTCCGCCCGCCGTGGCGGCTGGCCCGTCGGGCTCGCCTATCTGTGGGCGCGCGGCTCTATCCGGCGGCCAGCCGCATGCGCGCATCGCCGAAGGTGACGCGGTCTGGGGCGCCGTCGAGGAAGCCGCCGAGCGGATCATCGTCGCCGGAGCGGCGGACCAGGTCCAACTCCGGCCGGTAAATCTCGCGCAGCACCAGCAGACACAGCCCGAGCACGGCGAAGTCGCGCAGCACAACGGCACCGAGGAACGGATCCGGCGGCAGCCCTTTCTTATCCGCACCGAGGTAGAAGAACATCCGGGGAACCCAGACCAGTGCGTCAAGGGTCATCCAGGCGAGCAACGGCTTCCATCTCGGTATCGCCAGGACGGCGAGCGGCACCAGCCAGAGCGAGTACTGAGGACTCCACACCTTGTTGGTGAGCAGGAACGCGGCCACGACGAGCAGGCACAACTGCGCGAGTCGCGGTCGGACGGGCGCCGACATGGCGACCCAGCCAATGCCGGCACAGCACACGAGGAACAGCGTTGCGCTCACCGCGTTCAGCACGACAGGCACCTGGCCTGGGAGCAGCCGGCCGTCGAATCCCAGCCAGCCGGTGAAATAGGAGACGACGTTGTACAGCGAGTCGGGGTCGGCGCCCCGCTCGGTGTTGAGCCGGAAGAACTCCCACCAGCCGACCGGGTACGACAGATAGATCGGGGCGTTCACCGCGATCCAGGTAGCCAGCGCGACGCCGGCCGTCCGAAGACCCTTCGCGAGCGTCCCGCCCCGCCAGCACAGCAGCAGCAGGGGGCCGAGCAGGAAGAGCGGGTACAGCTTTGCGGCGCCGCCGAGCCCGATCAGCAGACCGGCGAGCATCGGCCTACGACGCGCCCACGCGAGCAGTCCACCGGTGGCCAGTGCCACCGCCAGCGTGTCGAAGTTGGTGAACGCCTGGACGACGACCAGCGGTGAGACCGCGACAAGCGCGGCGTCCCATATCCGCCGCCGCGCTATCCGGGCCACCGCCCAGACCACCACCAGCCAAGCGGCGGCAAGCCAGAACGCGACGATGTCGAAGTACACCACCACCGTCATGCTGGTGGGCAGCCAGCCGGCGGAGGCAAGGCTGACATAACCCTGCGCGAGGCGGGCGTTGAGCCACTGGAACAGTCCGGTGAGCACCGGGTATTCCATGTAGCGGACGTGCTCGGATGGGGTTCCCTGGTTGTCGATCCACGAGGTCTTGTACGGGAACGTGTCGGGCAGGTTGAGCCGCTCCGCGGTGTAGAGCGGGATCACGTCCGAATAGCACATCGCCACGTATTGGCGGCTGCCGCTCCAGTCCAGCTGCAGTACGCCCTTGTCGTCGCGGACGGTCTGCGCGCACGGCGACTTCTGCAGCCAGCCGAGTGCGAGGGTGATCACCGCGAGCAGCAGGACCACCCTGGTCGAGGTCCAGAACCACTGCCGGCCGACGGAGGCATGCGTGCCGAGCGGCCCGCCGAACGGCCTGCTGAGCTGTCTGACCAGCGACTCGGTCCAGGTCGGCGGGATCCGGTCGTGCTGGGTCAGTGAATCGGTGTCCCCGACGGCACCGGCGCCCCGGACGGGCGGGGCACCGGCGGTCCGCCAGTGCTGCATCACCGCGGGCTGTCTTGTGTCGGGTTCGGTGGCCACCTGGTGGATGCTACGGCCACGGCTAGTTCGGTGGCTCCATCCCTCCGCCGGGACCCTCGCCTCCACCTGGACCCTGACCGCCGCCCGGCGGCCTTGGCTTCCGAGTGGTCGTCGTTTCGCAGGTCAGGCCGGGGAAGCAGTTGACGGTTGTCGGCGGTCGCGACGGCCAGATCGTGGTGGAGTCCATGTCATCGGTCGTAGTGCTGGATGGAGTCCCCGTAGTGCTGGACGGGGCCTCCGACGTGGTGGTCGGCGGCACACCGAGCTCCTTGAACGGCGGGAACTGCTCGACCGGCTGGCCCTTCAGGTAGGTGTCCATGTAGGCGTTCCAGATGTACGCCGGCTCCTCGCGGCCGTAGATCGGATAGCCCCTCGACTGCCCATACTGGTTGAAGTAGTTGCCGTGAATCGGCCCGGGCCTGTCCCGGTTGCCGACCCATACCGCGGTGACGATCTGCGGGGTGTACCCGACCATCCAGGCGTTGGCGTTGTCCGCGGTGTTCTGGAACTGGGCGGTACCCGTCTTGGCCGCCACCGGACGGTTCCCGTCGAGGCTGGCGCAGTGCGTGTTGGGACCACCGCAGGAGTGCGCGGCCACCTGGGCCATCGAGGCGGTGACGTTGCGGGCCAGCTGCTGGTTGTGGTTGGCGTCGTCCTGGTCGAACGCCTGCACGGGGTTCAGCTCCGGTTTCATCTGGGTGCTGTACCAGGTGGTGCCGTCACTGCCCTCGATCTTGCGGATGAAGTGCGACTGGGTCCGCATGCCGTCGTTGGCGAGGGTGGAGTAGGCCTGTGCCATGTCCCTCGGCCGCACCTCGTACTGGCCGAGGGCGATGCCGCCGCCGGTCTGTGACTCGGTGCCGGGATCGACGAGGCTCTTCTCTGCCCTGTCGCTGACCGGATTGTAGATCTGGTCCGGGATGCCGGCCTGGACCGCGGCGGTCCGGACGCTCTGTGACTGGATGTCGATCACCATGTGGTAGAAGACGGTGTTCACCGACTTCGTCATCGCCTCCAGCACCGTGCAGTGCTCGCCACAGCTCTCCTTGTCGGCGTTGTTGACGGTCACCTCGCCGAACTTCTGGTGGTCCGTTCCGTCGTAGGTGGAGTTCAACCCGATTTTCGGGTCCTTCTCCATCCCGGCCAGGAACACCAACGGCTTGAAGGAGGAGCCCGGCGAGTTGGGGAAACTCGCCATGTCGTAGGACCACGCCACCGGGTCGTCGCCTCCGAACCAGGCCACGATCTCACCGTTCTTCGGGTTGATCGACACCAGTGCGCTGGCGAGCGTGGGGTACTGCTTGTCGGCACTCATGATCTTGTGGACGGCGTCTTCCGCCTTCTTCTGTGCGCCCTTGTCGATGGTGGTGTACACCTTGGCGCCGATGTTGCGCAGCCTGTCCTCGTTGATGTTGGCGTAGTTGTCCGCCTCCTTCTCGACCTGCGCGAGGATGAACTGCTCCGGGCCGGGCAGGCTGGCCGAACCGGTGGTGTTCTTGACTGGCACCGGCGGGTCCGTGTCATGCGACGTCGGGTCGTCGGCGGGCAGCCAGTTGTTGGCCGCCATCCGGCCCATCGTGTACTGCCACCGCTCGGTGGTCCACCGCACGTTCTCGTTGTTGGCGGGCACGTTGATGCAGCCGGCGAGGAAAGCGGCCTGGGAGGCGGTGAGTTTGCCCAGGTCGTCGACACCGAAGTAGGCCTTGGCCGCGGCCTTGATGCCGTAGGCGCCGCGGCCGAAGTACACCGTGTTCAGGTAGGCCTCGAGGATCTGGTCCTTGGTGTGCTGCTGGCTCATCTTGACGGACTTGACCAGCTCGGTGAACTTGCGGGTGAGGGTCGGTGCCTCGTTCTGGGTGGCCTTCTTCACGTACTGCTGGGTGATGCCGGAGCCGCCGCCGCCGGCGCCGGTGATCTGTCCCCAGACCGCGCGCAGGATGCCCTTGATGTCGAAACCGCTGTTGGTCCGGAATGTCTCGTCCTCCGCGGCCAGCACCGCGTTCTGCACCCAGAGCGGGATCTGGTCGATGTGGACGATCGTGCGGTTGCCGGAGGTGCCGTCCGCGCCGCCCAGCGTGGCCATCGGGCTGCCGTCGGAGTAGCAGAAGGTCACCGTCTGGTTCTGCTGGGCCATCAGCGCCTGCGGATCGGGCGGATCCAGTGTGACGTAGGCGATCACGAACGCGATCACCGGTCCGAGGATGCCGGCGGCGGCGACCCCGTAGCCGATCCTGCGGACCCGGCGCCAGACCCGTTTCTTCCGCAGCCGCCGGGCCTCCTCCTCGTCCGGTGGGTACTCGTAGGGATCGTCGTAGCCGCCGTATCCGTCGGCGCCGTGTTCGCCGGGTGGAAGGTCGTGCTCGCGGTGGGTCATCAGCTCCGGTTCGCGCTGGTACTCCTCGTGCACCGGCGGCAACAGGTCGGTGGGGTCGCCGACAGGTTCCCGGCCAGGCCCGGCCTGCGGCCACTGACGGGGACCGGACTGCGGGTAGCCGCCCTGCGGTCCGGCCGGGCCGTAGGGCGGCCACTGGCCGCCGGGTGCCTGGCTGGTCGGCAGCATGTCGCGTTCACCCGGCCACATCGGCCGGCCACCGTGAGGCTGGGGCGGTTGTCCCTGCCCCTCAGGCCTTGGCCACTGGACCTGGTCATCACGCTCGTCGCTCACTGCAAGGGCCTTCCAGAGCGGTGCCCGGCTCCTCGGGCGTCCACTCGTCCTATTCCGGGGTCCACACCGGTGGACACGCTGGTCGACAGCTGGATCACTCCGCCGCGGTCCTGCGTCGGGGCTTGCGTGCGCGCAGACCCGCTGTACCCAGGACGTACGACTGCACCAGGTGGTTCCACCGGCAGGTGCGGCAAACTTCGACAACATAAACCGTGAACTCTTCGTACACCGAGCTCATCCGGTCGAGTTCCTCGGGGGTGCGAGCCGAGCCGGCCACGTGCTTGAGCTCGTCGCCGTACACCCAGGAGACCTGGGTCAGCGGCTCCTTGCGGCACACCGGGCAGCTCACCGTGGTGGGCTGCCCGTGGAACTTGGCGGCCCGCACCAGGTAGGGGCCGGCGTCGCAGACCTCCCCCGTGCCCACCCGGCCGGAATGGACCTCCGCGAGCAACGCTCGGCGCTGCAACGCGTAGTCAACCACCTGCCGCTGGGTCCGCACATCCAACAGGGTACGTGGCCGCCGCGGAGCGGCGATGGGCCGTTCAGGGCAGCGAAGATCAGAAGCCGGCCGCCGAGTACGCGGAGAAATCACTCGGCGGGGCGACGTCGACCTGGTCACACTGCGAGTTGTTGGCTCGCGTCTTAGGCCACTGGGTCAGGTAGTGGATCGGCCGCCCGGTGTCCTTGACCGCCCGGACCAGGGCGTCCGCCGTGGTCTTGTCGTCGTAGTACGACTCGCCGATGATGACCGGTTGACTGGTGAAGCCCTGACGCCGCAGCTGTGTGTCGTCGTAGACGAACTGTTCGTACTCCGAGCCGTACATGTGCAGGTCGAACATGGACGGCGGAGTGGTGCCGTACACCTTGCCGACGTTGAGTACCTGGCCGGGGTCGTTGCTGTTGATCGAGAAGCCGACCGTGTCGGCCGAGCCGAACTCGGTGGTGTAGTCCTTCCACAGCTGCTCGTCGTAGCGGAGCACCATGCTCTGCCCCGTCGAGGCGGTCAGCTCGCTGCCGAGGTCGATCCGATAGGCGACGCCGCTGGCGACGACTATCGCACGCACGGCGCGGATGAGCTGCCAGTTCTCCTGATAGAGATCTTGCTGCCAGTCCTCCCACTCGTCGGGAGCGTTGGGTGTCGTGGCGTGGAACACGATGCTGACCTCGACGAACCCGGCCTGTTTGATCGCCGTGAGCAGCCCGGTCAGGTTCTGTTTGTTCTGCTCGGACAGCTGCCCGCCGGTCGAGTCCATGATCGTGCCGGTGTCGGCGCCCCGGTGGTAAAACACGCCGACGGATATCCGGCTCTGTCCGCTGGCCCGCATCCCGGCGAGCTGGTAGGCGATGATGTTCGGCGCCTTGTTGAAGCTGTTGACCACTTGATAGGGCTCGCGGTAGCAGCCGTCGAGGTAGTAGAAGTTGTAGTTCGAACCGCCGGGAACCGGTGCCTGCACCGGATCGGCCGCCGCTGCCGGCGCCTGTGCCGAAGCGAGCAGCAGCGCGGCCAGCGCGAACACGCGAGCATCGCCCATGAGAAACACTCCCATCCGGTCCAACGGCTGGGTGTGGAGTCCACAATCGAGCGTCGCACCGAAATCGGTCGAAATCGGGCAACCACGCCGTATTTTCACCGCTTCGGGTGGCTTTCGTGGGGATTGGGTACCGTCGCGTCATGTCTTCCCGACCGCTTGCGCTCATCACCGGTGCGTCAAGGGGTATCGGAGCCGCCGTGGCCCGAACCCTCGCGTCAAGCCACGACCTGCTGCTGGGCGGTCGCGATGGCGAGGTGCTCGGTGCGCTGGCCGCCGAGCTGCCGAACGCGCGCCCGTGGCCGGTGGAACTCACGGATCCGCAAGCGCTCGCCTCCGCCGTCGCTGATGTCACGAGTCTGGATGTCCTCGTGCACAGTGCGGGTATCGGCACGATCGGAACACTCGCCGACACCTCGGTACGGGTGTGGCGGGACCTGATGGAGCTCAATGTGGTCGCCGTCGCGGAACTGACCAGGCTTCTGCTGCCGGCGCTGCGCGCCGCGCGCGGACACGTGGTGCTGATCAACTCCGGGGCGGGACTACGAGCCAACCCGGGGTGGGGTGCCTATGCGGCGAGCAAGTTCGCCCTGCGTGCCTTCGGTGACACGCTGCGAGCCGAGGAGCCGAACCTCCGGGTGACCTCCGTGCATCCCGGCCGGGTCGCTACGGACATGCAGCGCGAGGTCAGAGCGGCGGAAGGCGGCGACTACCAGCCAGAGCTGTACCTGCGGCCGGAATCGGTCGCTGACGCCGTCGTGTGCGCCGTCTCGGCGCCGCCCGACGTCCATCCGACTGAGTTGGTGATCAGGCCAACAGGCGCCGGGTGACCCTACCGACCTCGTGCTGAACCGCCCGACGGTCGACCCTCGTCGGCTCGCCGTCCGCCACGACCAGCTCGCCGGCGACCCAGACGTCGCGGACCGGACGGGCGCCGGCGGCCCACACCAGGTTCGCCAACAGCTGGCCGTCGGGAACGTCGACGCCCGCGGCGAACGCGGGTTCATCGACGTCGATGTGCACGATATCGGCCCAGCGGCCGGTATCGAGGGCACCGATGTCGTCGCGTCCGATCGCGTCGGCTCCGCCCCTTGTCGCAAGCAGCAGGCCTGCGGAGGCGGGCATCGCGGCCGCGTCCGCGGCCGACAGCCTCGCCAGCAGGGAGGACAGCCTGATCTCCTCCCACAAGTCCAGGTCGTCGTTGCTCGCCGGCCCGTCTGTGCCGAGTCCGACGCTGATCCCGGCCCGTATCAGGTCGAGCAGTCGGGCCGTACCAGAGGCGAGCTTCGCGTTGGACCCCGGACAGTGCGCGAGCCCGACCCGTGCGGAGGCGAGCAGCTGAACGTCCCCTTCGGTCAGATGCACGCCGTGTGCGGCGATCGTCCGTCCCTCGAACACGCCGAGTGAGTCCAGCAGCAAGGGCACCGACCCGTACTGTTCGCGCTGAGCCTTGTCCTCGGCGAGCGACTCGGCCACATGGATGTGTACGAGTGCGGCACGCCGCCGTGCCTCGGCGGCGACCTCCCGCAGCGCGTCGACCGGCAGCGTGTAGGCCGAATGCGGGCCGTACCCCAGCTCGATCCGCTCGCCCGGACCGAACCGGAGGCCGTCGGCGTCGATCCAGGCGCTGATCCCGGCGGTCATGTGCCGCCAGTCGCCCAACCGGTCCCAGCCGGGCACCGCGATGATTCCCGGCGTCAGCACGACTCTCGACCCGACTTCGAGCACCGCGTCGGCGACCTGCTCGCCGTAGAAGTACATCTCGACGCTGGTCGTCACGCCCCGGGTGAGCATCTCGACCGCGCCGAGCCGCATCCCGTCCCGCACGTCGGCGCCGCCGAGCTCGCCCTCTGCCGGCCAGATCACGTCCCGCAGCCAGGGAATGAGCGGAAGATCGCCGCCCATTCCACGCAGCGGCGTCATCGCACTGTGCGCATGGGTGTTGACCAGTCCGGGCAGCAGGATGCCGGTGCACGAGCGGGTCGGCACCCCCGTGGGCAGTGCCGGTGCCCGCGAGGCGGGTCCGCAGTAGCCAAGGCGCCCGTCGGCATCGACGTCCACGACGGCGTCCCGAACCACCGAGCACGCGAGGTCACAGGGCAGGGCGACCGGCGCACGTAGCCGGAACGGTGTTCCCATCAGGCGATTGTGTCTCAGACCGCCGTCCGCCCGTGGAGTGGTGCCGGCTCAGCCTGTCGGCTGACCCGAAACCGATCCCGCGGGCGGACGTGGAATGACCGCCCTGGCAACGAAGCTCCTTCTTACGTCAATGAAGGGGCTCGACATGCTTTCACTCGTGATGACCTGGATCGGAGCGGTCACCGGACTGCTGATACTCGGTGTGATGGCCGTCTCGGGCCTGGTCTCCGGCGACTCGTCGGCTGGCGGCATTAACTGACCCTGGCGAACATCAGATCGCGGCAGACCCTGCCCTCTTCCCGCGCCCGGTTCTCGAACTTCGTGACCGGTCGCCACTCGGGGCGGGGCGCCCACCCGGCTGGTTCGTCGGCGAACACGTTGCGCAATGCGGGCTCGGCGATGCAGGCGGCCATCATCTGGTCGGCGTAGTGTTCCCAGTCGGTGGCAAGGTGCAGCAGGCCGCCTGGCGCGAGCCGGGACGCCACCAAGGTGACGAACTCAGGTTGGATGAGACGCCGCTTGTGGTGCTTGCTCTTCGGCCACGGGTCGGGAAAGAAGATCCGCACCCCGCTGAGTGAGCCGGGAGCTATGTGCGAGGCGAGCACCGTGACGGCGTCACCGCGCAGCAGGCGTAGCGAGGTCACTTCGAGCGCGCTCGCCCGCAGGATCAACTGTGCCAGCCCCGGCTTGTAGACCTCGACGACAAGGTAGTTCACATCGGGACGGTCGGCGGCCAACCGTGAGGTGGCCTCTCCCATGCCTGAACCGATCTCCAGCAGCACCGGGGCGTCCCTGCCGAACCAGTCGACGAGGTCGAGTGGACCCTCCGGCAATTGCCCGACGTCGCGGCCGATATCGGGCCACTTCGTGTCCCACGCCCGTTGTTGGCCGACGGTCATCCGTTCACCGCGTCGCACGTAGCTGACCACTGATCTGTGTCGCGGCTGCTGTTCTGTTGGCGTCATGACTGCTCCAGGTCCCCGAACATAGCGGTGGGACTCTGCCAGATCAGAACGTCTCGATGTCGTCCAGCCTTGCCCGCAGGTCGTCGACGCCGTCGACAGGGAGTCGCTGGGCACCGGTGTCGCCATGCGCGGGCACCACGTCCAGCCAGCCGTGGTGACTTGTGGTGAACAGGACCGTGGTCGGCGCGATAGGTGTCGTTCCGGTCGAGCCTTCCTCGGAGGGGACGAATTCCCAGTAGCCGTCCTCGCCATGTCCGGTCCACGGCATGTAGACCCAGCCGCGCCGGGCGCCCAGCAACTCGCCGACCTCGTCCTCGAGCGCGAACGCGGCATCCCGGGTGCTCAGCTCGCCGGCCGCGAGCGCACGCAGCCACCATGGGGCCGGCAGGTCGGACTGGACCCGGCTCAGAGACTGGTAGAGCCGGACGACCTGGCGTTCTGATGTCCGGTGAATCCAGGCCCGCCGGATGTCGGCCGGCCCCGTTACGGTGTCAACACCGCCGGCGAGCTCGACAGCCTCCGACCATTCGAGTCCGACGAGAGGCTCGAGCAGGACGCTGTTGTTCGACATCGGGTCGGCCTCAGTCTCGCTCGCTACCACCGTTCACCCCTGAACAGGCTGGTGGACTCCACCATCTGACCACTTCAGCGCCGGGAACCGCACGCGGTTGTGCCCGATTTCACGTGATTGGAACGTGATCTTCGCAGGTCCTGGCCGAGTAGCATCGGGTGGATGGCACATTCAGACACATCTGACGGCTGGTGGCTGGAGTTTATCACCGCGTTGCCGGCCAAGACCGCGAAACTCGCTGTCACCCGCAAGGACGGCTCGCCGCACATCGCGCCGGTCTGGGTCGACGTCGACGACGGCGAGCTGGTGTTCATGACAGGCGAGCACAGCGTGAAGGGCAGGTCTCTGCTGCGTGACGGCAGGGTCTCGCTGTGTTTCGACGACGAAAGGCCGCCGTTCTCTTTCGTCATCGTCGCCGGTCGCGCCCGGATCGACAGGGATCCGGAGGCGTTGCGCTACTGGGCGGGTCGGATCGGCGCGAGGTACATGGGCGCCGACAGGGCCGAGGAGTTCGCACAGCGCAACGGCGCACCGGGCGAACTCCTCGTGCGAGTCGGAGACGCCACGGTGGTGGCCCAGCGGGACATCGCCGGCTAACGGGTCGGTGTTGGCACGACCTGGCTGAGGCTGCCGACCTGGTCAGCTGGTGGCGCCTGCACGTCGACAGGAGTGCCCCAGTCGCTGTAGGTCACGGTCATCTTCGAGTCGCCACCCTGCGTCGGCGTGCCGGCGGCCTGCATCAGCGGACCCATGTCCATGACGATCTGCACGGGAAGCTGCTCGGCGTTCAGCCACAGTTCCATGGGAATGTGGACGTTCTTGCCCTTGAGTGAACCCATGGCCTGGTCGGAAAGACCACCGGGCAACTGGCCGGCCGTCTTCGCGAAGTCGAGGTCGAGTGTGTAGTGGTTGACCGGCTCGCCGTTCAGCGTGGTCTGCTCCGACTTGATGATCGTGCCGGCCTTGGCTATCTGCTCGAGCGTCTTGGACGGATCGTTCTGCTCGGCCGCGGAAAGACTGCCGCTGAGCACTTTGGACGCGGGGGCGTCGCCGTTCGAGTCGATCTCCAGCCAGGGTTTGCCGTTACCCAGCTGGGCTGCCTGTGCGCCAGGCAGTTTCATGTAGACCGTCTTGTCGACAAGGCGCATCTCCATCTGGCCCATCGAGGTATCGATGGTCATGGCCATGGCCGAGTTCGCGCCGTCGAAACGTCCCTGACCGGTCGACTTGACGGACTGGCCGAGGAGGTTGGCCCGCATGGTGAACTTGGCCGACTTGCTCTTGTTCGTACCCTCTTTGGCCGCGGCTACCAGCTGGTTGGCATTGGTGAAAGGCGAACTCAGCCCGGCGGAACCGCCGGTTGACTGCGGACCGGCCGCGCTGGCGGCGCCTTTCTGCATTCCGCAGGCGCCAAGCAGCAGGACCGCCGCAACGGTGCCGGCGGCGAGTAAGGACTTGCGCACGTCAATCGCCTCGATTCGTAGTCGTACTCGAAGAGCACACATCCATAGATGTCCGCACGAACCGAAGGGTTCCACAGAATCCGCCCGCGTGCGGTGAGTACCGGCGCGGGCAGAGGTCACACGTCACCGGGACGAACCAGGCCCGTCTCATAGGCCAGCACGACAGCCTGCACTCGGTCACGCAGCCCGAGTTTGGCCAGAATGCGTCCGACGTGCGTCTTGACCGTCGCCTCGGAGAGGAACAGTTTCCCGGCGATCTCGGTGTTGGACAGTCCCTTGGCGATCAGCGTGAGTACTTCCCGTTCCCGCTCGGTCAGTGCGTCGAGCACGGCGGAGTCCTGAAGCTGGCCACCGCCGGAGGAGCCGATGAACCGGTCGAGCAGCCGCCTCGTCACGCTCGGTGAGACGACGGCGTCCCCGCTGGCGACCGACCGCAGGGCGGAGACCAAGTCGGCGGGCGGAGTGTCCTTGAGCAGGAAGCCGCTCGCGCCGTAGCGCAGCGCCGCCAGCGCGTACTCGTCAAGGTCGAACGTGGTCATCACCAGCACCTTCGCGGCGTCGGCCTCGGCGATCCGTTTGGTGGCTTCGACGCCGTCGAGCACTGGCATCCGCACGTCCATCAGAACCACGTCGGGCCGGAGTTCGTTGGTGAGTCGCACGGCTTCGAGGCCGTCACCGGCCTCGCCGATCACCTCGAGGTCTTCCTGGGCGCTGAGCACCATGCGGAAACCCATGCGCATCAGTTCTTGGTCGTCGACGAGCAGGACTCGGATCACGGCGCTCAGCCTAAGCGCTGTGCGTCGCTCCGACCGGCAGGACGGCCCGCACCCGCCATCCGCCACCGGGGCGGGGCCCCGCGTCGAGACTGCCGCCAAGCACACCGGCCCGCTCCCGCATCCCGATCAGACCGTTCCCACCGGACACTCCGGAAAGCTCGCGCGGTGTGCCGAACCCGTCGTCGCAGACCTCGATGTCGAGTTGGCCGTCGGTCCTGCATACCGTGACCGTCGCGGAGGCGCCGTTTCCGGCATGCTTGATCGAGTTTGTCAGCGCCTCCTGCACGATCCGATACACGCTCAATCCAACACCGGCGGGAAGGTCTCTCAGATCGCCGGTCATGATCAGTTCGACAGGGAGACCGGCCGCACGCACCTGTTCGGCCAGTTTTGGCAGGGCCGTGGTGTCCGGCTGAGGAAGCAGTCCGATTTCACCCTGTTCCTCGCCTCGCATCAGGCCGAGCAGGCGACGCAGCTCTGCCAGCGCCTGGCGGCCCGTGTCGGAGATCGTGGTTAGCGCCTGCCGCGCCAGTGCCGGATCTGTTCCGAGTGCGTAGCCGGCGCCATCGGCCTGCACCACCATCACGCTCACCGCGTGGGCGACCACGTCGTGCAGTTCGCGCGCGATACGGGTGCGCTCCTCGGCCACGGCGATCCGCGCCTGCTGGTCCCGTTCGGTGGCCAGCAGTTTGAGACGCTCCATGACCTCGGCGTTGTACGCCCTGCGTGCGCCGACGAACTCACCCATCGCCCAGCAGAACGCGAAGATCATCACCACCATGAACAGGGTGCTCGCGGCGGCGACCGGCTCCCGGATCCGCCAGACCTCCCAGCCAACAGTGCCGATCGCAAGCCACCCGGCGTAGATGGCACCCTGCCGCCGTCCGACGTAGACGACCATGGTGTAGAGCGCGATGCCGAGGGAGAAGTCGGCGAGATGGATGAGTGGGCTGTCGCCGGGGAAGCTGTGCGTCACGAGCTGAACGAAGCCGCCGGCCAGGATGAGGTAGGACGCCAACGTCGGTCTTGCCCGGCGGAAGACCAGCGGCACGACCAGCAGAACGCTGGCGAGCAGGTAGGCCAACCGCGGCGTCGAACCCGTGGCGGCGCCCAATCCCGCCAGGTCGGGCAGTCCGAGGAACCCGGCGATCAGGGAGTCCCCGAACACCGGATGGGCCCTCATCCACAGGCTCAACCGTCGCACGGTGTCAGGGTAGGAGTGGCTCCGCGCTGACGGCGTCAGCCTCAGGTACGACGGCGCCGCCAAGTCTTGTGGACAAGTGGGGTGGACCAGTTCCGGTCCGTGGGACCATGTGGCCGTGACCACGGCAAGTGAGCAGCGATACCACCTTGCCGGCCCGCTGTCGGCCGCGGTGGCACAGCTGGCCACGACACTGCGGCCGCAGGTTGGGCCGGCGACGGCGGCCGGCTTCCAGGACGTGCTGCGCAGGCTGTCCGCCCCACTGCAGCTCGCGGTCGCCGGCCGGATCAAGTCCGGGAAGTCGACCTTGGTGAACGCCCTGATCGGACGCAGGGTGGCGCCAACCGACATCGGTGAGTGCACCAGGCTGGTCACCCGCTTCCAGTACGGAACGGTGGACCGAATCGAGGTGGTCAGGACCGACGGCCGACGCCAGGTGCTGCCGTTCGACGCCGCCGGCATGATTCCGGCCGACTTGGACACCGACCTCGCCGAGGTCTCGCACCTGGAGGCGTATCTCACCAATGCCGTGCTCCGCGACCTGACCGTGATCGACACACCCGGTCTGGGCTCGCTCGACGCCGCTTCCGCGGCGCGGGCACAGCGGCTGCTCAACGGGTCGGATAATGGGCTCGACCGGGTGTCGCATGACGCGGTGGCAGGTGCCGAGGCCGTGCTGTACGTCGTGACCCAGCAGGTCCGGGCGGACGACCATGAGACGCTGTCGGCCTTCACCGCCGCGACCGCCAGCCGTGAGGCGGGTCCGGTCAACGCGGTCGCCGTGTTGAACAAGGCGGACACGATCGCGCCGGAGTCGGTGGCCGGCGCGGGCGGCGAGGTGTGGCAGGCCGCGACGATCCTCGCGGACCAGCAGGCTCGTGCCCTTGGCCCGAAAGTCGCCGGGGTGCTGCCGGTCATCGGTCTGCTCGCCGAGTCAGCGGAGACGGGGACCTTCACCTCGGCGGATGCCGACGCGCTTCGCCAGCTCGCCGAGCTGGACGATGCGACCTGGAGCACCATGCTCGTCTCGGTGGACGTGTTCACCGCGTGGGAGTGCCCGGTACCGGCGGCCACCAGAACCCGCCTCGTGGAGAAACTGGATCTCTACGGCATCGACTGGGCGGTGCGGGCGGTGCGGGCCGAGCCCGGCGTCACCGCGGGCGCGCTACGCCGCAAGCTGCTCGACGCCTCCGGGCTGGTCGACGTGAGGGCGAGGCTGGACGCGGTCTTCCGGTCCCGTGCCGATGGGATCAAGGCGGCCGCGGCACTCGCCTCGATCACCGCGCTCGCCGCCGCCTCGGGCGACGCCGGCGAGCGACAGCGCGTGCACAACGGGATCGAGGTGTTGCTGAGCAGGCCGGAGGCCCATCAACTTCGGCTGCTCGAGGCGCTCACACTGGTCACCTCGAACGCCGTGAGCATGCCGGCGGACCTTGCCGAGGAGATACTGCGGGTCGGTGGCTCGGCCAAGATTCCTGAACAGCTGGGCATGGTTGGCCGCCCACAGGGTGAGCTGGCCGCCTATGCGCTAGAACGGGCCGGGTGGTGGCGTTCGTTCGCCTCCTTCGGGGCGACACCGGCCCAGAGTCGGGTGGCACACGTGGTGCATCGCGCTTACTTCCTCGCCTGGCAACAGCTGAGAGGAGAGTCCGATGTTCGACGGAACTGAATCGACCGGTCCCACGTCGCATCGACTTGTGGAGACCGGGCTGCTTGAGCAGGCGCTCGACGAGCG
>JAFAZC010000078.1 GCA_019239965.1 Kutzneria sp.
GATGTCGCCGAACAGCACCGCCACCGCATCCGGGGTCCGCGCTACCTGAGCGGCGAACAACTCCGGCACCGTAACCGGCGCCACCACCGACGCGGTCGCATTCCACCCCCGCAACAGTTGTTCCCGCTCACCGGATTCGAACACGTCCACCGTGCCGACCCGCTGCCCGGGATCAGTGGACGTGGCAATGTCGTTGAGCACACGTAGAAAGCGTTGATGATGGGCGGAAACTATGTCCGACTGATAGAGCTCGGGGTTGGCATCGAAGTCAATTCTTGTTCCCACTGCGTTGGCCCTGTAATGGACCACGATCGCCGCGTCCCTGGTCAGCCCCAATGACAAATTGTGGCCCGTAACTCGGTGCTCGCCAAACCTGAAGTCGTAGTCGAGGGACATGATATTGATCGCGAGGCCGAACAAGTCGTGCGGACCGTGTGCCGTGCCAAGATCGCGCGCAAGGTCCTCACCCCGGTAGCGCTGATGCCGCACGGCTTCGCTTACCTCATGCGATGCTTGTCGGATCAAGTCGGACACCCGCAGATCAGGGTGCACAAGCAGGCGCACTGGGACCATATTGGATACGGCGCCGGGGACGGTTTTCATCGCACGCGAGGGGCGTGCGGCCACGGGCAGGCCGATAATCACGTCGCGTTCGCCGGTCATCCGGTACAGATACGCCGCGGCCGCGGCGACCAGCACCGCAGAGTATCGGACGCCAGTCTCCTGCGCCAACTGCCGCAACCGAGCCTCTGCGGCACCAGACAGAAACCCGGTGCGGCGCGACACCGTCCGGGGAGCATCGGTCGGAGTGCCAGCTAGTCTGGGTGCTTCTGGCCTGTCGATGAAGCGTTGCGTCCAGTACTGCCGGTCATCGACGAATTCTTCCGATTCCCGATACCGTACGTCGTGGTCCGTCAACAGTCGCAAAGACCCGAACGGGGACTTGCCATCAGGAAGCCCAGTCAGCATTGCCGTGTAGACCTGAGCAAGGCGACGCGCAATCAACCCGAACCCAAAACCATCCATCACAAGGTGGTGGTAGCCTTGATACCAAGCGAACCGATCTTGACCTAGCTTGAGTAGAGCAAAAGAAAACAGCGGAGTGGCGGAAGGGTCCATCGGATCGCTGAGCTGAGATCGCATCCATGTCTCGGCGGCAGCGTGCGGATCGGGTTCCTGACTGACGTCGATCTGTGGGAACACCCAGTCGAGCTTCGGTTCGACTACTTGTCGCACGATTCCATCGGTTTCCACGAAACGCACGCGCAGCGATTCTGCCTCTCCCACTACCTGCCGCAGGGCTCGTTCGAATACCACGGTGTCCACCGGGCCGTGAATCTCTAGATACTCACCGATCCGGTAGCGCGGCGAGTCCGGATCCAACTGGTGCGCTATCCAAATCTCCAGTTGCGCCGCTGACACCGGTAGCGAAACTGCGTCCACACGAGGCTCATTCAACTCGCACCGCCTGACGACAAAATTACCCGAGGCTCACAAAGCTGCGCTAATAGGCATTTCGTGAGTCGATCACGTCCGCTAACAGCCGTTCAGTCTGCACGTGGTCGACGACAAGGCGAATTGACTGATGCTCTTGCGAAGCCGCAGCCTTCTGATCTCAGCCAGTTGACGAAGCGAGAGTGCGAGCCCGCCGAACGGCCGGCTCACTTGGCTCCAAGGCGACACTCATTGAGGCAAACCCCCCACCGCCATAGTCACGGAATTCACCCGTTTGACGCAACGCTTCATTCTTACCTGAAGAGCAACCGGGTGTCAACGACCTGCGCTGACACCCCGTTCGCCGCCCGGCGTCCTCGAGCGGCTTGGGCAGAACCCCGCTCGGAAACTCGGAGTCGAACTCGACCGCACTGCTCCCGACCTGGGTAATCTTGATTTCCTGCCCCCTGCGGATCCCACCCGTTCACCCGGGACGGCCGAACATGACGGGCAGGACGACGAGCACAGCGCCACACCATCGGACGACCCGACCCGCTGCCGGATCCTGGTCGCCCTGCGCGACGGGGTCAGCTACCCCGGCCAACTGGCCGCCCAACTCGAGTTGACACGCCCCAGCGTGTCCCAACCACCTGGACTGTCTGCGCGGCTGCGGCCTGGCCGTGGCCGCTTACGGGCGCCGGGGCACTGGACGAGTTGCGCGGTGTCGCGCTTGGCCAGTTCCTTGGCTTCGACCAGGATGCCGACGGTCCGACGCTGGGAGGATGGGCATCGCCGATACCCTGCGTGACCGGCTGACCCGCTTGGATGTGCCGGTTCTCGGCGGACCAGCCAGTCGGACACGGCCTACGTACTCCGACCATTCCGCTTGGCGCCCAGGATCAGTCGATCTCGGGCCGTCACCCTCCTCGAAACGGCATAGGTGCAGGCAGCCGCCATGCTCGTTCACGCCGGTGTCGAAGCAGTTGACGCGGAGCGAGCTTCCGTGACCTCGGGTTCGACTCGCTGACTAGCCCATATCTCCTTTGTGTCATTTGCTGGCTGCGAACCGGCCGCAACTCTGCTAAGATGTGCAAGCCTGGTGGCTTCTTGCGGAACAGGCGGAAGATAGTTCGCCGAGCGTCGCGTTCAAGATTGCTGTCTGGCCAACGAAAAACACATTGAGATACGAATTTCTGAGGGGCGTCGTGCTGTCGACCTGCCAGATTTACGTTCGTCTTCTGGCACGGGGAAGCTTTGATTGATTTGTACTTTTAATATCCGTGGGGGGCCCGATGTGTTCAGGGAATCCGACCGGTGCTGATTCGCCCGTCGAGCGCTGTGACTCTTCTGCTGGTTCCTTCCTGCGCGACATGCAGAGCGGGCGTCCGCGGCTGGAGCGGGCCGCCGTCAGCGCATTGATGGTCGCGGACTCACCACGGCCGTCGGGGGAGAACGACTACCATTGTCGGTTACTGGCGGAACCGACAAGTCCGCTCTCAGTCACCGTCGTGTTGCGTTCGACGATGGGCGTCATTGACGGCACGCACCGGCTGCGCGCCGCGGTTCTACGTGGCAGCTCCGGTGTCGTCAGGTATCCGCGCGAACAAGTGAACCTGTGATGACCGAGTTCGGTTACGCCAAGTACCCGGTGCGCATCGGTGTCCAGATCCAGCCGCAGCGCTGCACCTACGCCGAGATCCGCCGCACCGCGGCCGAGCTGGAGGAGCTCGGGGTGGACGCGCTGTTCAACTGGGACCACTTCTTCCCCATGTACGGCCCCGAGAACGGTGAGCACTACGAGTGTTGGACGGTGCTGGCCGCATGGGCCGAGTCGACTGAGCGGGTGGAACTGGGGCCGCTGGTGACCTGCAACTCCTACCGCAATCCCGACCTACTCGCGGACATGGCGCGCACCGTGGACCACATCAGCGGCGGGAGGTTGATCTTCGGCATCGGTGCCGGGTGGCACGAACGGGACTACCGTGAGTACGGCTACGAGTTCGGCACGGCGGGCAGCCGGCTGGACGCCCTCGGCCTGGCGCTGCCGCGTATCGAGGACCGGTGGTCCATGCTCGACCCGCCGCCTACCCGCAAGATGCCCGTGCTGATCGGTGGCAACGGCGAGCGCAAGACACTTCGGTTGGCCGCTCGGCACGCGGACATCTGGCACGGGTTCGGCGACGCGGCCACCCTGGCCGCCAAGCACCGGACACTCGACAAGTGGTGTGTCGAGATCGGCCGTGACCCGGCTGAGATCGAGCGGTCGACCAGAGTGTTCCGCAAGTCACCCGAGGAGGTGGGGCAGGACCTGATCGACATCGGCACCAGGCTGATCACCCTCGTAGCTCAGGTGCCCACCTTCGACGGCGGCCACGTGCGCGACTGGCTGGCATTCCGAGACGACGTCAATCGGTGAGGCGGTAACGCGTGACACATCTGCTCAATCCCTGGTCCGCACTGGGCGCGCCGCACGGTCCGACCGTGGTGCGCGCCGAAGGCGCCCACTTCTGGGACACCGAAGGCCGCCGCTACCTGGACTTCGCATCCCAGCTGGTCAACGTCAACATCGGTCACCAGCACCCTCGACTGGTCGCCGCCGTGCAAGAACAGGCGGGCAAGCTGTGCACGCTAGCACCCGCGCTGGGCTGCGAGGTGCGCGCGGAGGCGGCACGGCTGATCAGCGAGGTTGCTCCGCCGGGGCTGGACACCGTGTTCTTCACCAACAGCGGGGCCGAGGCCAACGAGAACGCGCTGCGGATGGCCCGGCTGCACACCGGGCGACACAAGGTGCTCACCGCTTACCGCAGCTACCACGGCGCGACCGCGGGCGCGTTGACACTCACCGGCGAGCCGCGGCGGTGGGCCGGTGAGCCGGGTATCCCCGGCGTGGTCCACTTCTGGGGGCCCTACCCGTACCGCTCCAGCTTCCACGCCGAGTCGCCGGAACAGGAGTGCGAGCGGGCGCTGACGCACCTGCGCGAGGTGCTCACGATGGAGGGTGAGCACACCGTCGCCGCGATCTTCCTGGAGACGGTCGTAGGCACCAACGGCGTACTGGTGCCGCCAGACGGCTATCTGGATGGGGTGCGGGCGCTGTGCGACGAGTTCGGCATCCTCCTGGTCGCCGACGAGGTGATGGCCGGGTTCGGGCGCTGCGGAGAGTGGTTCGCCGTGGACCGCTGGCGGGTCCGCCCCGACCTGATCACCTTCGCGAAGGGGGTCAACTCGGGGTACGTGCCACTGGGCGGCGTGATCATGGCCGACGAGGTGGCCGAGACCTTCCGCGCCCGGGCCTACCCCGGCGGGCTCACCTACTCCGGGCATCCACTGGCCTGCGCGTCCGCGGTGGCCTCGATCCAGATCTTCCACGAGGAGGACATCGTCGCCCGCGCAAGGCGGACCGGTGAGGAGGTGATCGGCCCGGCGCTGCGACAGCTGGCCGGACGCCACCCCAGTGTGGGCGAGATCCGCGGCCTCGGTGTGTTCTGGGCACTGGAACTGGTCAGTGACCGGGAGACCCGCCAGCCACTGGTGCCGTTCAATGCCACCGGCCAACAGGCGAGTCCGATGGCCGAGTTCGCTGCCGCCTGCCGGGACGGCGGCGTGTGGCCATTCACTCACTTCAACTGCGCCTACCTGACGCCGCCGTGCACCATCGGCGCTGACGAGGTGCTGGAGGGCATTGCCGTACTGGACCAGGCACTCAAGGTGGCCGACCAGTACTACACCGGAGCACAGGGATGAACACGTACCTCAGCGACATCGGTTTCCTCCCTGGTGTGCCCGTGCCGATTGGCCCGCTCGACGGGGTCAGCGCGGATCTCGCCCAGCGGCTGTGCGCTGACGGCCTCGGTCAGGGGAGGATTGTCCGGAAGGCCCCGTGATGGATGACCGCCGACTGCGCACGCACCGCGCGGCGTCTACCGAGGTCGTGCCGGACAAGGTGGTGTACCCAGGCGGCGTCGGATGTTCTGCGTCGCCGCGGCCAGCGCCATACTCAGCCAAGCCCGGCGGCGTCCAACGGATTCCAGGTGCTGGACATAGAGAGTGCCGCCAGCACACGGTTAGGGGTTGGTGGCGCAACCAGCGTGCCGCTTCGTCGTTCCTGGCGCGCGTCGACGACGCCATGCTGAGGCTAGTTGACCACACCGGAACCAAGCCGTACGAATTCCAATCTCGGCGATTGGGTGCCGTGCACGCAATCGCCGAGGTGCCGGTGAGTTCGGCTTACCGGGGCACCGCGCGCGACTACACCCACTGCTTTACGACGGCCTGCTGAATCTGGTCCACATTCGACAGAGCCGGCTCAGGTGGCTGGACTACGCGGGTGGCCTCTGCCCCAACGACCCGGCCTGACTGCGGGCGTTACCCCGAAGGATTTCCGAAACCGACCACTAAGCCTCGATCCACCGACGGTCTGGCGGCCGTTGGGTGTCATAGACAGGACAGTGCCCTCTGAGCTGCAATGATTGCTGTTGTCGAGGCAACAATCATCCAGTTCGAGAGGGCACTTCGAGTGCAAGTTTCGCACAGGTTCGC
>JAFAZC010000089.1 GCA_019239965.1 Kutzneria sp.
GGCGGCGCCCCGGTGAGCATCTCGTAGCACAGGATGCCGGCCGAGTACACGTCGCTGCGGGCGTCGGACGCTCCAGCGGCCACCTGTTCGGGAGACAGGTAGGCCACCGTGCCGAGAATCATGGAATCGCTGGTGGTCGTGGCGCCGGCCACCGCGCGCACCAGGCCGAAGTCGGCGACCTTGACGACACCGTCCTGGCTGATCAGCACATTTTCCGGTTTGACGTCTCGGTGAACGAGGCCGGCCCGGTGTGCGGCGGCAAGCGCGGAGAGCACCTGCTCGAGCACGCCGACCGCGACCGCAACGGGCAGGACCCCCCGCTCACGCAGCAGGTCGCGCAGGTTCGCGCCGTCGACGAGCTCCATCACCAGGAACACGGTGTCGCCGTCGGGAGAGCGGTCGACACCCTGGTCGTAGACGCTGACCACGCCGGGATCGTGCAGCCGGGCGACGGTCTGGGCCTCGCGGACGAAGCGGTCGATGAACGACTGGTCGTCGGCGAATCGCGGGTCCATCACCTTGATGGCCACCGGGCGCTGCAGGCGGACGTCGACTCCCCGGTACACCGTCGACATTCCCCCACGCGCGATCAGGCCGCCGACTCGGTACCGTTGTTCGAGCAGCTCCCCGGTCAGGTGCGCGCTCTGGGTTCTCACAGCAGTCGATGGTAGGCGAGACTTGTTCGGATGCCGCGACCCGATCTAGGTCTGCGTCGCGTGTCCCGGTGTGGCATCGTGACGTGGGTGAGTGCGATTCCCGCCGCTGCCGACGTGTTGAACCCCGGGGTGGAGGTCCTGCCGCTGCCTGATGTGGCCGAGCGTCTCGACCTGCCGATCACCCGGATCCACCAGTTGCTTCGCGACGGTCAGCTGCTCGCGGTACGCAGGAACGGCGTGCTGGTCGTGCCCGTCTGCTTCCTCACCGACACCGGCGTGGTCAAGGGACTGTCCGGCACCGTGACCGTGCTCAGGGATGCCGGGTTCGCCACGGAGGAGATCCTGCGGTGGTTGTTCGACGAGGACCCCTCGTTGCCGGGGTCTCCCATCGATGCTCTGCGGGGTGACCGCGGGCGTGAGGTCAAGCGCCGAGCACAGGCGCTGGGCTTCTGACTGATTCTGGGCTTCCGAACGGTTGCTGAGGGCCTTTCGCCCGAGCAGCTCACCAGCGTTTCGGCACGAGCGGGCTGCGCAGCGCGGGTTCGGCACTGTCGGAGATCGTGCGCAGCGAGACGTTGAGCGGGTCCGGCTTGTGCAGTGACACCGCGGCCAGTGCGGACACTCCCAGCGTGGCCAGCAGGCACCACCAGTCGTACAGGGCGGTGCTGCCGTCGGGGTAGGTCACCAGGAGCATCCAGACCGAGCCGCACGCCACGGCGGTCAGGCATCCGGTCGACCAGGCGAACCCGGCGGCGAGGACCAGAGCCCAGCTGAAGTACCACGGCATCGTGGCGGGGGCGAGCAGGCCGACGGCCAGCATGGTGATCGCGGCGCGCCGGATCGCGTCGGTACCGCCGTTCCTCGCCAGCCACCACTGCCGCACCGCCACGTAGGCCAGCAGCAGCAGTCCCATCGTCCGGGTGACCGCGACGAACGGGCCGACATCGGGAAAGCCGGTGACCAACCAGACCAGGCCCCAGACCGCCTGGCCGAGTCCAGACGGAAGGGACAGCCAGTTCAACACCGTCGAGGATCCCCGCAGCGCCAGGATCCACCCGAGGTCGACCCCGGCGACGACGCTGCACAGCGCGAGTACGGCGGCGAACACGGCGAGCGCCGCCCCGACCGCCTTGACCAGCCGGAAATACCAGGAGCCGGCCATCGTGTCGGCCCACAGCCACACCAGGAACGGCAGGGCCACCGCGGCCGTGGCCTTGACCGCGACCGCCAGGGCGACGAGGGCGAAACCGGCGACGAAGCGCCGGTCGAGCGCGAGCGCGACGCCGGTAGCCAGCAGGCCGATCATCAGCATGTCGTTGTGCGCGCCGCCGACCAGGTGCACGAGCAGCAACGGGTTGGCCGCGACCAGCCACAGCGAGACCGTGGTGTTTCCGCCGAGATGCCGGCACAGCGCCGGCAGCGCCCAGCACAGCAGGCCGAGTCCGACCGTCATCACCAGCCGCATGCCGATCACGCCGGTGATGAGATTGACGCCGGTCAGGCTGACCACGGCCTTGGCGAGCAGGACGAACAGCGGCCCGTATGGCGCTGGAGTGTTCTGCCAGACCCAGCTGACGTTCTCCGACAGCGGGCTCGGCAGCGCGGCCGGCCCCACCGCGTACGGATTCAGCCCGTGCAGCGCGAGGGCGCCCTGTGACAGGTAGCTGTAGACGTCCTTGCTGAACAGCGGCGGGCCGAACAGCAGGGGAAGGATCCAGATCAGAACGATCCGGACCATGGTGGTGGCGCCGACACGGCCGGCCCGTGCGTGCCGCCCGAGGCGGATCCAGGCCCAGATGACCAGGCCGAGCCCCATGTACAGGGTCCAGGTGGCCAGCATCATGCCGTGGCCGTAGCGGATCCAGTTGAGCGGGCCGTTGGCCAGCAACGGATCGTGGATCAGGGTCGCGCCGCCGCCAATACTGCCCGCCGCGAGCAGGGCCATGCCGGCCAGGCCGAGCAGCACAGTCCGGATGGGGAACGGCGACCTGCGGGGCTCTGCGGCCAGCTCCGCGACCGTCCGCGGCAGCGTTGACTCCGCCCCGGCGCCCGGCATGGGGCGCAGCGGCACCTGTCCAGGGGCGGCGCTGGAGCGGGGGGGAGAGGGTATCGTGGTCATCGCGGTCACATCATCACACAGTCGTCAGGTGGTCCGACGCGCGATGGTGGCGGCGGCGAGAGCGGAGTCCCGCGGCCGTCCGACACCGGCGAAGAACGAGGGTCACGCAGCGGATCCGGCTCCGGGTCTTTCGGGTATTGTGACAGCCCGTCACCACAGATCCGTCAGCTTCCGACATTGGGGGCGCTTTTGGCCGGATTGGGTGACCTCGATCAGGTATTGAAGACATGACCGCCTGCGATGAGCGATCCTGTACCCGGGACCGGAGCTGGGAAAGTCCGTGCGACTCTAACGGGTGGCGTACCGATGGCCCCTGCCATCGAGTGGACGAAGAGGGTGCGCTGAACATGAAGAAGGTACTCATCATCGCCGGTGTGGCGCTGCTGCTGTTCGTGCTGGTGACGCAGCCAGAGAGTGCGGCGGGCTGGGTCAGGGGCATCCTCGGGGGCTTGCGCTATGGCGCGGAGGCGCTCATCACGTTCGTTGGCGGGATCTTCCGCCGCTGACGTCCGCTCGGTTGATTGCGGAAAGTAGTCTCGCGGAAGCGAGTTCCACCGACTGGGTGTAATAGCGTCGATCACGCGCTGGTAACAGGAATTCGGGTCTAGCGGTCCGGCGGCGTAACACAATACCGTTCGCAGGCGTTGAATGATCATCAGCCATAAGGGAGGCACGGATGGTCGAAGACTCCGGGGTCGACGAGCTCATCCGGCGGTGGACCGCAGAGCGCTCGCAGGACGCCGAACTGCAGGAGGTGAATCGGATCAAGTCCCAATGGCTTGCCGACGCACCTCTACCCACCCCACTTGCGTCGCCGGGGATTCCCGCCCAGCGCGCGCGTCATGGCGCGACCGGACTGTTCGGGGCCGGTCCCGTCGACCCGGCGTACGTCGCGGCGATGCGCGGTCGGCTACCCGGCGTGCCCGACGAGCTGCTCGCCGGTGCGGCCAGCTGCTGGCAGTTGGCCGGCACTGTCGCCGAGGCCGAACAGTGGTGGGACGCCGGCATCAGTCCGCTGGACCAGCGGGCACTGGACTACCGGGCAGCCGGGCTCACCCCGGCCGACCTCAGTCGTCGCCTCGGACCGCTGACCGTGCTCGAGCATCTGCGCCGGGGCAGCGCGGCCGCCTGGTGCGTCGCGCGGCTGAACCGCCAGCGTTCCTGACAGCAAGGACGGGCGGCCGGCGACGCCGGCCGCACTACCCTGTGATCATGGTGATCCAGAAGGCCCCTGAGGCACTCCGCCGGACGGGGCGGTCGATTCCGGCGTTGTCCCGATCATTCGGTGCCCTCGCGGCCGTGGCCGCCGCGGGCGGGACCCTGTGGTTGCTGGATTCCCTCTGCGCACCGGCACCGCATTCGGTCACCGAGGACGTTCCGATTGTCGCCGCGGCGCCGGTACCGGCCGGCGCCGGGGAGTCCGGCGGGCAGGGCGACTCCGCGAGCCGGGAGACGGCGCAGGCCTGGCTGTCCAGGATCTCGACAGACGCCGACATCCCGCGACGGGCCCTGCGCGCCTACGCCAGCGCGGACCTGGCCATGCGCGAGATCGCGCCGAACTGCCATCTGTCGTGGACCATGTTGGCCGGCATCGGCAGGATCGAGTCCAACCACGGCAGGTTCGCTGGTGCCCTGCTCGCCGACAACGGTACCGAGACACGGCCGGTCATCGGGATACCGCTTGACGGCTCAGCGGGGATCGAGAACGTGCCCGACACCGACCACGGCGCGCTCGATGGCGACACGGTGCACGACAGAGCCGTCGGCCCGATGCAGTTCCTGCCGGGTACCTGGCGGGGGTGGGCGTCCGACGGCAACGGTGACGGGACCGCCGATCCGCAGAACGTCGACGACGCGGCGCTGACCGCGGGGCGGTATCTGTGCGCCGGAGGAAAGGATCTCGCCACCGGCCACGGCTGGTGGTCGGCGGTGCTGTCCTACAACGACTCCCTCGACTACGCACAGCGGGTTTTCGCCGGCGCCGAGGCGGCGGCGAGGACAGCGGCCGCCGCCGAGTAGACAGCCGACCTTGGTCTGCTGCTGGGTCCGGCGGAATACGGTGTTACCGTCGCTCTGTGGTCCGCAGGCTGCTCACTCCGAAGTGGCTGCTGCTGCACGCGCTTGCCGTGGTGGCGATGCTGGCGTGCTTTCGGCTTGGCTGGTGGCAGTGGGATCGTGCGAACGAAGCCGACGGTTCGCTACAGAATCTGGGCTACGCACTCCAGTGGCCGCTATTCGGGCTGTTCGTGCCCTTCATGTACTGGCGGACCTACCGGCTGGAGTCCGCCCGATCCACGAAGGATCCCGAGCCCGAGCCGGCGCCCGTGGTCCGCTCCGTGGCGGCCGCGCCGGGCCGCCGCTCGCCGACCGAGTGGCGTGCGGCGGCGAGCGAATCCGAGCCCGACGCGGTGCTCACGAGGTACAACGACTACCTCGCTGAATTGAATCAACGGGCCGAGGCGAACAAGAAGGGTGGAGCCCGAGTCCATGAGTGAGACCCCTGTGACCGCTGACCAACGGCCCCGCAGGTCCCCGCTGGCCCGGTCATTGGGCCGGTTCCGGTTCATGGCGTATCTGACCGGTGCGGGCCTGCTCGTGCTGACCGTTGGCGTCCTCCTCAAGTACTTTGCCGGCCAGCCGACCCTTGTCGCGGTGATCGGTCCGGTGCACGGCGTGTTCTACATGGTCTACCTGGCTTTCGCCTTCGATCTTTCGCTGCGCGCCAAGTGGCGGCCCGGCTACACCCTTGCGGTGTTGCTGGCCGGCACCGTGCCGTTCCTGTCCTTCGTTGCTGAGCGAGATGTGACCGGACGCACACGTCCGCTGCTCGATCATCTGTGAGCTGCGTCATGGGGAAACCATCCGGAAATAGTTGAGCATTCAGCTATGTTCTTCGTGGTGACACCGCTGCTGGATCGGCATGCGAAGACGACGAGGGAAGGGTCCCCATGACTGCCGCCACCGACCTGCTGGCGCTCCAGACCGAAGCGCAGGCACTGCTGTTCCGCGACGCGAGGACGGCGAACACCTTCACCGACGAACCGGTAACCGACGACCAGGTCCGTGCCATCTACGAACTGGTCAAGTGGGCGCCGACCAGCATGAACATGCAGCCTCTGCGAGTGCTGCTCGTGCGCAGCGAGCAGGCCCGCCAGCGTCTCGTGCCGCACCTGATGGAGGGAAACCGGGCCAAGACCGCCAGCGCGCCATTGGTCGCCATACTCAGCGCTGACACCGATTTCCACGAGACTCTTCCCCGGGTGTTCCCACACCTGCCCGGTGCGAAGGACTTCTACACCGACGACGACGCTCGTCGTGAGACGGCACGGCTCAATGCCGCGCTGCAGGTCGGCTACTTCATTCTCGGCGTGCGGGCCGCCGGGTTGGCGGCCGGACCGATGACCGGGTTCGACCCGGAAGGCGTGCGCAGGGAGTTCTTCGCCGACACGGCTCAGCAGCCGTTGGTCATCGTGAACATCGGACATCCCGGCGAGGACGCCTGGTTCGGGCGCAGCCCGCGCCTGGAGTACGACGAGGTCGTCACGGCAGTGTGAGCGGCGCCCCGGGGTTGACGGGAACACTCGTCAACCCCCAGGGCGGCCGCTCGCACGCCCTGGCTCAGCGGACATGCTGGCGCCCAGCGCCAATCTGATGACTGCGCCGCGAGGCCTGCATGTCGAGCGACGCGGCAAGTAGGGTCGACCCGGCGTCGCGTCTGTGGCGCCATGGCTGTGCCACCATGTTGCCATGGACATTCGGCCGTACATCGAGGACATCTGCCGCGAATTGGCGGTCGTCGCGCAGGCCAGTGGCGACGACGCTCGTGCGCAGGCCGAACGTCTGCTCGCGCCGTTGGAGTCGACAGTTCGACTCACCCTGCTCAGAGCGCTGTCCGCTGCCGCTGACGAGATCACCCGTGATCTGGCGCCGGGATCGGTCGAGGTGCGTCTGCGCGGCCTTGACCCGAGTTTCGTCGTGACGCCAGCGCCGGCCGAGGACGCATCCGAGGAAGCGCCGGAACACGCTCGACCGGCACTGGCGGAGTCCTCGCGGCCTGGTCCGCACAACGGCGACGAGGGTGGCGCCACAGCGCGCATCAATTTCCGTCCGCCAGAGCACCTCAAGGCCCGGATCGAGGAAGCCGCGGGACGGGAAGGCCTGTCGGTCAACGCCTGGCTGGTGAGAGCCATCAGTACCACCCTCAAACCGGACCACGCTCGCGGCGAAAGGCGTAGTCCGAGTAGTGGCCAGCGCTACGTCGGGTGGGTTCGTTAGATGCGCCTGAATGGCTCTATTCGGACATGCTGGGCTAGGCCGTTGGCGTGGTTGTCCATTTCGTGACCCGCTGAAGCGGCCCCCGGTGACCTTGGCGTCATCTTGCGGACGTATTTTCCGATTACGTTCGCGTTTCCCGTAAAGGCTTGTGTCGGATGATGACAACGATGTCACCGCTGAAGGGGTGAGAGAGATGGCATTGTCGCAGTCGTTCGCAGTGCTGATGACCGCATCGGCCACGGCACTCGGGCTCGTCCAAGCGGCCGCTCCCGCCGCGGTGTCCCCGGCGCCGGTGGCGGATCCGGCTTCAGTGGTGGATCCCTTCATCGGCACCAGCAACGCGGCCGACGACTTCCCGGGCGCCGACGTGCCGTTCGGCATGGTCCAGTGGAGCCCGGACACCCCGCGCCGGCCCGACGGCGGCGGCTACGAATACAACGATTCCTCGATCACCGGGTTCAGCCTCACCCACCTCTCCGGTCCCGGCTGTGGGGCCATGGGTGACGTGCCGTTCCTTCCGACGACTGGCGCCGTCAACGGCCTGGCCACCGCGGCGTTCTCGCACGCCAACGAGCAGGCCGAGGCCGGCTACTACAAGGTCAGGCTGGACTCCGGTGTCACCACCGAGCTCACCACGACGGTGCACTCGGGCATGGCACGGTTCACCTTCCCGCCGACCCAACAGGCCAACCTGCTCGTCAAGCTGGCAGGCAGCCAGACACCGGTCAGCAACACCAGTGTGACGCGGGTCAGCGACACCGAGATCACCGGTTCGGTGACCACCGGGCACTTCTGCGGCATGAGCCCGACCTACACGGTGTACTTCGCCGCGACGTTCGACCATCCGTTCGCCACCAACGGCACCTTCGCCGCAACCACGCCAAGCCTGGCCGGCAGCACCCGTGCGCGTCCCGGCGCGCCGGCGACTCCGCGGGCCGAGCCGAGGCTGGCCGGACCCGCGGGTGAGTACCTCACGTTCGACACCACCGCGGACCAGGTGGTACAGGCCAAGGTCGGCATCTCCTACGTGTCCACGGCCAATGCACAGCTCAACCGCGACACCGACAATCCCGGCTGGGCCTTCGACCAGGTGCATCAGAGCGCGCACGGGCAGTGGAACGCGATGCTGGGCCGGATCCAGATCGCGGGGGGAACGCAGGCGCAGCAACGAGTCTTCTACACGGCCCTGTACCACGCCCTGCTGCATCCGAACGTCTTCTCCGATGTCAACGGCCAGTATCTCGGCTTTGACAACGCCGTCCACTCGGTCGGCGCCGGACACGCGCAGTACGCGAACTTCTCCGGCTGGGACATCTACCGCGGCCAGGCACAGCTGTCGGCCCTTCTCGCGCCCGTGCAGACCAGTGACATCGCCCAGTCCATGGTCAACGACTACCTGCAGAGCGGCAGGCTCCCCAAATGGTCACTCAACAACGGGGAGACCTATGTCATGGTCGGAGATCCCGGCACCGCGATTCTCGCCGACTACTACGCCTTCGGCGCACGGGACTTCGACACCGCGACGGCGCTGGCGGCGATGCTCAAGCAGGCCAGCACCGCGACCCCCATCCGTCCTGGCCAGAACTATCTGGTCAGTCCTGGCTACCTGCCAACCAACGGGCAGTGGGGTTGCTGCAACTTCTACGGCCCGGTGTCGACACACCTGGAGTACAACACCGCCGACTTCGCACTGTCGGTGTTCGCCGGCGCGCTGGGCGACACGGCAAACCAGACCACGTTCGCCAACCGCGCCCAGCA
>JAFAZC010000110.1 GCA_019239965.1 Kutzneria sp.
CACCGTCACCCGATGGCTCAAGCAGGTCGGCGACCACGTCGAGGTCGACGAACCCCTGCTGGAAGTGTCCACCGACAAGGTCGACACCGAGATCCCCTCCCCGGCCACCGGCGTCCTGCAACACATCGCCGTCGGCGAGGACGAGACGGTCGAGGTGGGCGCGCGGCTCGCGGTGATCGGCGACAGCACCGACGCATCCGGGGCCGACACATCCCGGGCGGGCGCACCTCAGACCGACAACGCGTCTCAGGCGAAGCCCGCACCCGCCGCGCAGGCACCCACCGCGCCGGCTCCCGCCGCACCGCCGTCGACTCCGGCTGCCCCGTCGTCCCCGGCTCCGGCCGAATCCGGTGTCGACCACGAATCGACCAACGGCGCGCCCTACGTCACGCCACTGGTGCGCAAGTTGGCCTCGGAGAACGACATCGACCTCGCCACGGTCCGGGGTACCGGCGTCGGTGGACGGATCCGCAAGCAGGACGTGCTCGCCGCGGTGGAGGCCGCCAAGGCTCCCGCGGCCACGCCGACCGCCGAGCCCGCCCCGGCCTCGGCTCCCGCGGCAACCCCCTCCCCCGACGTCGCCGGGCTGCGCGGCACCACTCAGAAGATGTCCCGCATCCGGCAGACCATCGCCAACCGGATGGTGGAATCGCTGCAGGTCTCGGCACAGTTGACCACCGTCGTCGAGGTCGACATCACCCGGATCGCCCGGCTGCGCGACCGTGCCAAGCGGGCCTTCGAGGCCCGCGAGGGCGTCAAACTGTCGTTCCTGCCGTTCTTCGCCAAGGCCGCCGTCGAGGCGCTCAAACAGCACCCACAGGTCAATGCGTCGATCAACGCCGAGACGATGGAGGTGACCTACCACGGCGCCGAGCATCTCGGCATCGCGGTGGACGCCCCACGGGGCCTGATGGTTCCAGTGATCCACAACGCCGGCGACCTCAACATCGCGGGACTGGCCCGCAAGATCGCCGACCTCGCGGAGCGGACCCGAGCCAACAAGATCACGCCGGACGAGATCAGCGGCGGAACGTTCACGCTGACCAACACCGGCAGCCGCGGCGCGCTGTTCGACACCCCGATCATCAACCAACCGCAGGTCGGCATGCTGGGCACCGGCGCGGTCGTGAAGCGGCCGGTGGTGGTGGCCGACGAGGCTGGCGGCGACACCATCGCCATCCGGTCAATGGTGTTTCTCGCCCTGTCCTACGACCACCGCCTCGTGGACGGCGCGGACGCGGCTCGCTTCCTGACCACCGTCAAGCACCGCCTCGAAGAGGGTGCGTTCGAGGCCGACCTCGGCCTGTAGCCCACGAGGGCCCAACGAAACGGGGCTCCGCGCCGCCGGTCGGTACACGCCGGCCGGCGGCGTAGAGTTCAGCTGTGGCCCGCGCTGACGCCTCCTGCCGCCACGAGACCGACCCGGTGCTCGTGCGGCAGCTCGGCACCATCGACTACCTCCAGGCATGGGCGCTGCAACGTGAGTTGGCGCAGGCCCGTGCCGAGGGCACCGGACCGGACACCCTGCTGCTGCTGGAGCATCCGTCGACCTATACCGCGGGCAAGCGCACCAAGCCCGACGAGCGGCCAGTCGACGGCACCCCGGTGATCGACGTGGACCGCGGAGGGAAGATCACCTGGCACGGTCCCGGCCAGTTGGTCGCCTATCCCATCATCAAGCTCGCCGACCCGGTGGACGTGGTCGACTATGTGCGACGTCTCGAGCAGGCCCTGATCAACGTGTGTGATCAGCTCGGCGTGCCGACCGGCAGGGTCCCCGGCCGCAGCGGAGTGTGGCTTGCCTCCGACGGGGAACGGATCGAGCGCAAGATCGCGGCCATCGGCATCCGGGTGCAGCGGGGCGTGACGATGCACGGGCTGGAGATCAACTGCGATGCCGATCTCGGCGCCTTCGGCAAAATCGTGCCCTGCGGCATCAGCGACGCCGGAGTGACCTCGCTGTCGGTCGAGCTCGGTCGGAAGGTGACCGTCGCGGAGGTGCTGCCGCTGGTGCGCGCGGCCGTGCTCGAGGCGCTGGAGGGGGCGCTGCCGGTGACGGAACGCACCATCGTCCGCGGCGCTCCGACCGCCGCGGGCGTGACCTTCGCCCTGAGCTGAGGCGGGGGCCGAGCGCGGTCAGGCCAACTGAACCGGCGGGGTGTCCAGTTCCGCCCGGGCCGCGGGCGGCCGCAGTCCTTCAAGGATCCTGGTGATCGACCGGACGACTTCCTCACCCGTGCGGCGCGAGTCCGGTGAGTTGGCGATCATCGTGGCACCAGCTGACAACGCGCCGTGCAGCAGCCGCGTCGCCACCTCGAGCGGAAGATCGACAAGCTGGCCCGCGACGTGCAGCTTCTCCAGCTGCGCCCGGATGACACCGATGCTGCACCGCTCCTCGGCTTCCCGCCAGCGTTGCACGCCCATCACCGCCGGTCCCTCGTGGACCACGATCCGCTGGAAAGCGGGGTCGAGACAGACGCCGAGATAGCCACGCAGGCCAGCCATGGCCGCATCCCACACCCGCCCGGCGCCGCTGACGATCTCGCCGAGCCGACGCATGGCCTTGCACTCCACCGCCGCGAACGCGGCTTCGAACAGAGCTTGCTTGCCAGTGAAGTGGTGGTAGAGCGCCCCTTTGGTCACCCGCGCCCTCTTGGCCACCTCGTCGAGGGACGTCGCCGAGTACCCCCGCAGCGTGAACAGCTCCACGGCGCTGCTGACCAGGGCATCCCTGGTGGACTCGGAGTACTCCAGCCGTCTCGGCCGCGTTGTCACCACGATCACGATTCTACCGACATACCAGCGGTACGTACCCATGGTACGGTGTCTCCGTACCGTGAGTATGTCGACAATCAAGCTGTTCAGGCGTCGGAGGAGGGCTTCATGAGCTGGCACGATTTCCACCGCAGGCGCGAGGTGATCGACGCGGTACTGGCACAAGCCGACCCGGACCCCACCGGTACGACACCGATCGACACGCTGCTCGACCGTGTCCCCGGAGGCCGCGAGGTCTTCGCCGACGGCGCACGCCTGTTGCTCGCGCTGCACCACAAGTGGATCCAGCTGCTGGTCGGAAGGATCGGGCTCGCCCTGTGTACCGTCGACACCCTGCCGGACGGCAACAGGGTCGAAGCCGTTGCTGCGGCATGGCGCAGGACCGCACGTGAGCACGAGTCGCTGCGTCGGCTGCTCGACGCCAACGCCGGCGACATCAGCCCGGTCGCCTCGACCGCGAGCGAGCGCCGGCTGCTCGCGGTGAGCGCGGGCCTCGCTGAACTGGACGAACCTACCGAGGTCATCGACCGGATCGGGTTGGCCTTTCTGACGCTTCTGGGCAGCACCGCCCCCGAGCTCGCTGATCGACGAGACGGCGAACCAGCTCACCGGTCGCGGTGAGCACCGGCGCGAATGCCGTCCCGATTCCGGCAGCGGGTCTCCGGCGTAGGGTGGACGGGTGACTGTGGTGCCGGAAGGTCGGAAGCTGCTGCGGCTGGAGGTCCGCAACAGCCAGGTCCCCATCGAGAAGAAACCGTCCTGGATCAGGACACGGGCCAGGATGGGACCGGAATATCGGGACCTCAAAGGCCTTGTCCGGCGGGAGGGCCTGCACACGGTATGCGAAGAGGCCGGCTGCCCCAACATCTACGAATGCTGGGAGGACCGCGAGGCCACCTTCCTCATCGGCGGCGACCAGTGCACCCGGCGCTGTGACTTCTGCCAGATCGACACCGGCAGGCCCGCCGACCTCGACCGCGGTGAGCCCCGCCGGGTCGCCGAGTCCGTACAGGCCATGGGGTTGCGGTACTCCACGGTCACCGGGGTCGCCCGCGACGACCTGCACGACGGCGGCGACTGGCTGTACGCCGAGACGGTCCGCCAGATCCACGGGCTCAACCCCGGCACCGGGGTGGAGTTGCTCATCCCCGACTTCAACGCCAAGTCCGACCAGCTGGACGAGGTGTTCGGCGCACGGCCGGAAGTGCTCGCGCACAACCTGGAGACCGTGCCGAGGATATTCCGGCGAATCCGGCCCGCCTTCGACTACCGCCGCTCGCTGCGGGTACTGAGCCTTGCCCGCGAGGCTGGACTCGTCACCAAGTCCAATCTGATCCTCGGCATGGGCGAGACCTATGACGAGGTCACCGAGGCACTGCACGACCTGCACGAAGCCGGTTGCGAGATCATCACCATCACCCAGTACCTGCGCCCGAGTGCGCGGCACCATCCGGTCGAACGGTGGGTGAAACCCGAGGAGTTCATCGCACACGCCGACTACGCCGAGCGGATCGGGTTCGCCGGTGTCATGGCCGGCCCCCTCGTTCGGTCCTCCTACCGAGCCGGCCGGCTGTATGCCCAGGCCGTCCAGCGACGTGGCGACGAACTGCCGGACAACCTCGCTCATCTGGCGCGGGCCGGCTCGGCCGCGCAGGAGGCCAGTTCCCTGCTCACTCCGCGGTAGCGGCAACCGTTTGCCGTGTCGTATTACCGTGGCCCATCTCCCGATAGGACTATGCCCAGACCATCGATGAGGTAATATCAAATACATGAAGAATCTCCGCGAGCGGCTGACGTCGTGGGTGGTGCGCAGGCAGCTCGCCAAAACCCAGAAAAATGGCTTCGATCTGTCGAAGATGTCGTTTCTGCCAGACTCCGCGATGATGCCTATCAAGCGGAATTACCTGGACCCTGTTCCCGAATTGGGTTGTACGCGTGAACGGGAGCCGGTCAGCAGGCTTCCGCTTCCGTTCGGGATGAAGGCCTGGCTGGTCACCGGCTACGACGAAGCCAAGATGGTGCTGGGAAAGGCGAACGCGTTCAGCAACGACTTCGCACACCTCGTGGGGAAATTCGGCATCACGGAGAAGGACGGGGACCCTGGTGGCCTCGGCTTCAGCGATCCGCCGAAGCACACCCGGCTCCGGCGCCTGCTCACCCCGGAATTCACCATGCGCCGCCTGAGCAGGCTCACTCCGAGAATTCAGGCCATCGTCGACGGTCAGCTCGACGAGATCGCCGCGACACCGGGTCCGGTCGATCTGGTCGAGAAGTTCGCCCTGCCGATTCCATCGCTGACCATTTGCGAATTGCTCGGTGTTCCCTATGAGGATCGCGCTGATTTTCAGCGGTTGGCCGCCGCGCACTTCGACCTTTTCGGCGGTGCGAGCGCGGCACTCGGTGCCATGTCGGAATCGATAACATATCTCAGCGGAATTGTGAGGAAACAACGCGAGTCGCCGGGCGACGGCATACTGGGAATGCTGGTCAAGGAACACGGCGACACCATCAACGACCACGAGCTGACCGGTCTGGCCGACGGACTGCTCACGGGTGGATTCGAGACGACGGCGAGCATGCTCGCGCTGGGCACGCTGATCCTGCTCGACAGTCCCGACCACTTCGCCCGCATCCACGACGACGACGCCGCGATCGAGCCGTACGTCGAGGAGCTGCTGCGCTATCTCACCGTCGTGCAGGTGGCCTTCCCCCGGTTCGCACGCGAGGACTTCGACCTCGCCGGCACACCGATCGCGGCCGGCGACGTCGTGCTGTGCTCACTGAGCGGCGCGAACCGCGACTCCGGTCTCGGGCCGAACATGGACGGGTTCGACCCGGACCGGACACCGCCGTCGCACCTGGCTTTCGGATACGGCATCCACCGCTGCATCGGCGCCGAACTGGCGAAGATGGAACTGCGGGCCGCCTACCCCGCGCTCGTCCGCCGCTTCCCCAAGATGCGGCTCGCGGTGGCGCCGGACGAGCTGTCCTTCCGTAAACTGTCCATCGTGTACGGCGTCGAGTCCCTGCCGGTGACACTGGACTGACCGCGTGGCCGCGGGGTGCTAGACAGCTGGCGCGAAGGCATCCACCCCGGTGAGCTTGGCCGAGAGCGCCCACAGGCGTGCGGCCTGCTCGAGATCGATGGCGTAGCCGTGCACACCGACGGTCGCGGCATCGCCGGCAGCGAGTTCGGCGACGTCGCAGTCCTCGCAGTACAGGCCGCCCATGCCTGCCAGTCTCGGGGACGTGGCCGCCCACACCTGCGTCGCCGCGCCTTGCTCTGGCGTCTTGAAACCGGTGTTCACCAGATTGCCGTCCGCGTCGATCCAGCCGAAGGCGATCATCTCCTCCTTGGCGAGGTGCCGCTGCAGCGGGGTGAGGATGCCGCCGGGGTGGACCGCGAAGGCCCGCACTCCGGCGGTGCCGCCCAACGCGTCGAGCTCGACCGCGAACAGCGCGTTGGCCGTCTTGGCCTGGCCGTAGGCGAGCCACTTGTCGTAGCCGTGCTCGAACTGCACGTCGTCCCAGCGGATGGCGGAGCGGCGATGGGCCGCGGAGGACACGGACACGACACGTGCCCCGGCGTCCGCGAGTGCGGGCCAGAGGTGGTTGACCAAGGCGTAGTGGCCGAGATGGTTGATCGCGAACTGCGCTTCCCAGCCCGGTCCGACGCGCGTCTCGGGGCACGCCATGATTCCCGCATTGTTGATCATGATGTCGACGCCGCGGCCGGCGGCCACGAAGCGGGCGGCGAACCCGCGGACACTGTCGAGGTCGGCAAGGTCGAGTTCGTCGACCTCGACTCCGTCGATGCCCTCGACAGCCTGCCGTGCGGTCGCCCGCCTCCTGGCGGGCACCACGACCACCGCGCCCGCGGCGGCGAGCGCGCGAGTGGTCTCCAGCCCCAGGCCCGAGTAGCCGCCGGTGACGATCGCGAGCTTTCCGGAGAGGTCGATCCCCCGAAGAACGTCGGTTGCCGTGCTTTCGGCGCCGAACCCAGAGCCGATCTTGTGTTGAGCTGTCGTCATGGACCGGACGATAGATGCTGGACCTCGCTCCAGGTCAACCTACGAGCCCAGACCAACCTACGAGCGCGGCCGAGGTACCGCGGCGAGCAGGGAGCCGACAATGATCAGCAGGAACGACAGGGCGATCGACACGGTGAGGGGCTCTCCGAGCAGAACGACCCCGGCGGCCACCGCAACGACCGGATTCAGGTAGGTGAACACCATGGCCCGTGACACACCGACCTCGCGGATGAGTTCGAAAAAGACAACGAAGGCCAGCGCCGTGCACACGACGACCAGTCCGGCGAGCGCGCCGAGCGCCTGGGCGGCGGGCAATTCCCGTGGCCAGGTGGCCACGGCGGCCGGGGCGTAGACGAACGCGGCCAGAGCCAGGCACGCTGCCGTCATCGGCAGACTCGGCACACCGGCCAGCCTGCGTGCGGCGATGATCGGTGCCGCGGCGTAGCCGACCGCCACGAGCAGCATCTCCACCAGGGACCAGCCGTTGCCGCCATGCAGGGAGGGCACCGCCAGGACGGCCACACCGGCGAACCCGAGAACCAGACCGGACCACCGGAGGAGGCCCAGCCGCTCGGCGCCCCCGGTCAGTCGTGCCAGCACGACGCCGATGATCGGTACGGCGGCGATGAGCAGCCCGGTGAAAGCACTGGGAAGCCGGCGTTCGGCATCCGACAGCAGCCACCAGGGACCGATGACCTCCGCCGCGGCGAAAGCCGCGAGCGGCCGCCAGTGTCGGCACAGCGCACGGAGTCCACCGAGTCGCGCGGCCAGCGGCAACAGCACGACCGCTCCCCCCGCGGTGCGCGTAAACACCAGCACGGGCACGGAAACACTGCCGACCGCAATTTTGATCATCAGGTACGGGATGCCCCACACCACACACATCACCGTGAACAGCCACCAGCCTCGGCGCGTCACCGCATCCCCTCTCCGCCGACCGGACGCCGGGACAAGCCTCAGAGGTGGCGGGGAACGCTGTCTTGAACGCTGTTGCGATACACGCCAGGCGTCACCCCGAGCACGCGCTGGAACCAGCGGGTGAGGTGGGCCTGATCGGCGAACCCAACCATGGCCGCCGCCGCGGCGGGCCGATGGCCGGCTTCGATCAGCAGCCGGGCACGGGCCACCCGATGCTGGGCCAACCAGGCGTAAGGGGGCATGCCCATCTCGTTTCGGAAGGCGCGCAACACCTGGTAGCGCGACAGCCCAAGGTCTGTGGCGATCTCCGTGAGCGTGGGCGGACTCGTCATCTCGTCGGCCAGGCGGGTCACGACGCCGCGGGCCACCGGTCCGACGGCACGGTCAGCATCAAGCGGCCTCCTGGTCGAGGCATGGCGACGCACCAGAGTCGCCAGCAGCCAGGCGAGTCGGCATTCCCCGTCGAGCGGCTCGGTCCCCTCCTCTAGCGTCGTATGCAGACCCCGCAGAGCATCGGCCAGCCACGGATCCTCGACGACCGGGGTGGCGAAATCCGGCCTGCCGACCGAGCCGTCAGCCAACAGGGCCACCCCCGGATACAGGGCCCGATAGGCGAATCCGGTCGCGACCGCCGGGCCGCCCGTGTGCGGCTCACCGGGTTCAATGATCACCACGTCGCCGGGGCGCACGTAGTGCAGCTCGCGGTGACAACGGATCACTTCGACACCGTCGGTGCAGACACCGATGGCGAACTCCTCGTGCGCGTGCGGCGCGTAGTGGCGACGGGGAATCCTGGCGTGCAGCAGGTCGAGAGCACGCCCGCCGATACCGTCGACACGCGTCCAGACCGCTCTCCCTCGGACCGGCCCATCACCGGCACCTCGCCTCCGCGGCGCGGCCGAATCCCCCATGGCCACCTTCGGATGGTGTCATGCGTCGCCCGCGGTCGTCCACATGCACTCCCGCCGTCGGCCACTGGTGTCGTTTCCCTTCGGCACGCACACCATTGTTTCGGTCACCCTGGACCACGGGAGTAGTCATGGCCGGCAACGATGTCGACGATTCCGCTCGGTTCGCCAGGCTCATCGAGCCCAACTCGATTGCTCATCTCGCGACGGTGCTCCTGCGCTGGCTCCAGGACGCGCACGACGCGGCTCGCTCCGTCCAGCGTCACCGCACCGACGAGGAGCGGGGTGCGTGGGACAACACCGTCAGCTTCGGTACCGATCGCTATCAATTCCTTGTCCGCACCGCCGCGTCATTGACCTCTGAACTCCCGGAACTTGTCGCCGGCGACAGCTACCGGTCACTGCTGCTCAAGCTCAGTCACGTCGCGCTGTATCCGTTCCGTGTCGACGAGGGGCCACACAGTCCCATTCGCGCTGGCAGTGATCTTCGTACCGAACTGTTGTCCGACGACTCCAGCCAGTGGTCCCTGTTGCGGCGCAAGGATTTGTTGACAGGTGGCCGGGAGCTGGCGCTGGTGCCGTGGACGGGCACCGAAAACGACGGCTGCACCGGGTTGTGGGCAGGGCAGGGCGCGCTGCGGGGCAACCTGATCGACTGGGACTGGCTTGTGGAGCTGACCGCGTTCTGCATCGGTTTCGACGTCCCTGCGACACGAGCGCCGACGATGCCGATCACGGTCGAAGGTCCGGCCGCCTTCGACCAGGCGTCGTCGGAGCTGGCGTTCAGGACGTACCCCACAGAAGACGCGCAGATCCAGCGACTGAGATTGCGTCGCTGATCCAGCGAGAAGCAGACCACCGGGACACCAGTCTCGCCGTGTCAGCATCGACAGGTGAGGATCTGACCCTCCCACTCACCGACATGGAACCGTTCACCGGGAACGAAACCGGCGCGTTGGTAGTAGCGCACCAGTGCCCGGTCCCCTCCGGCCCAGCAGCCCAGCAGCCCAGCCGCAGGAGCCGAACGCCATGGCGGGCCGCTTCAGCGCGGGCTTCAGCCAGGAGCACATCTCCGATGCCGCGGCCGCGATGTCTGCGATCGGTGACAAATCCCTGAATGTAGAGCTCCGCCTCGGTCGCGGGTGGCGCGTGGTCCGGTGTCGGCCCGAGCACGATGGCGCCGACCGCAGTTCCCTGGATTTCCGCGATTCGCAGTCCACCGCTGGCCGCCCAGCCTTCGACGTGCCGCACTTGCTGCGGCTGTGCTGACAACGGCTCAGTGCCCCACTGACCGGCTCGTCCGCTGGAGACCAGCCACTGCACGGCCGCGTCGAGCAGCGCGAGAACCGCACCGGTATCCGACGGGCCACCGGTGCGGACGTGAACGCGATTGACACCTTCCACGGACACCAACTCCACCGGGCGAAACCATTGGAGCGCCTGGGGGCTCGGCTCCCACAACCAATGACGGACGACCCCGTCCGCGCTCCCCGCGGACACACGTCCGCTGAGGACGTGGGCACAGTAGGTTTCGAACCTACGACCTCTCGCTTGTAAGGCGAGCGCTCTCCCACTGAGCTATGCGCCCTCGGTGCCTGGCTCGGCGTGATGATACCCGCCGGGCACCTCTGGTTTCACGATCTAGAGCGTCTTGAGCACCCGCTTCCACTGATCCTGGTCGCGGGCCTCGCCTGGCTGGTTCATCTCGGCGAACCTGACCACGCCCTGTTTGTCGATCAGGAAGGTGCCCCGGTTGGCCATGCCGGCTTTGTCGTTGAACACCCCGTATGCGGTGGCGACAGCGCCGTGCGGCCAGAAGTCCGACAGGAGGGGGAACGTGTAGCCTTGCTGCTCGGCCCAGGTCTTCAGGCTGAACGGCGTGTCGACGGAAATCCCGATGACCTGAACGTCGTCGTTCTGAAATTCCGCGATCTCGTCGCGGATCTGGCAGAGCTCACCCTGGCAGATCCCACTGAAGGCGAACGGGTAGAACACCAGCAACACGTTCTTGGCGCCGCGGAACGAGGACAGGCTCACGTCCTGTCGGTTGGCGTCCTTGAGCGTGAAGCCAGGGGCCTCGGCACCGACTTCGAGCGACATGGTCCTGCACCCTCCCGGTGTGGTCGGCTGTGTTGCGGTATACCCGTTTCCCACAGCCTATGCCACCGGGAGGGGGCGTTCAGCGCTTGGCCTTGACGGACTTCGGCGACACCAGTTTGATGCCCGCCCAGTCCTCTCCCACGCTGGCCGTCGATGTCTGCGCCAGCCCGGCGGTCGGCACCGCTTCGGCGATGTCGCTCGGTTCGACGTAACCGGGTCTTCCCGTCTTCGGGGTCAGCAGCCAGATCACGCCTTCCTCGGCGAGGGGGCCGGTGACGTCCATCAGAGTGTCGACGAGGTCCCCGTCGGTCTCCCGCCACCAGAGCAACACGACGTCGACGACCTCGTCGGCTTCCTCGTCGAGCAGGTCACTGCCGATTTTTTCCTCGATCGCGGCGCGAACGTCGTCGTCGACGTCCTCGTCCCAGCCGATCTCTTGGACCACCATGTCCGGCTCGATACCGAGCCTGTCGGCGACGCCGACCTTGCCAGCGTCTCCCGCGGCCACCACGACTTCCACTCCTCCAAGCTGTACCAGCGCCAATGTCCGGATCCGGCGGTTCCGGCCGGCCACCGCGCCTCGTGCCAATGTCGGTTGCGGCTAGCGAACACTGCTTCCGGTCTCCTCGCAACCATCCACACCGTGACACGCCCCAACTGCGACCCTGCCAGACCACTCGTTCGGGGCATCAGGCAGGCTCGTGAGTACCCCTGCGCGCGAAACTCGACCCCAGAATGTTACTGACCGGTAGCATGGATGGGGCCGAGCCTCCAGCCGCCGAATAGGGGAGGATGACACCAGAAGTCGACGAGCAAGGCAAGGAGACCCCTTGGCCCCGCAGAACATTGGCAGCGCGAGTTCTCCCGAACGTGTGCGAGTCATTCGTGACGGCCTGGCCGCCCACCTTCCCGACATCGACCCGGAGGAGACCCAGGAATGGCTGGACTCCTTCGACGGGGCACTTGAGGGCGCCGGCCAACAGCGGGCTCGCTATCTGATGTTGCGGCTGCTCGAGCGCGCGCGGGAACGCAGGGTGAGCATTCCCTCACTGACCAGCACCGACTACGTCAACACCATTCCGACCGAGCGCGAGCCGTGGTTCCCCGGCGACGAGGAGACCGAACGTCGCTACCGGGCGTGGATTCGGTGGAACGCGGCGATGACGGTGCACCGCGCCCAGCGCCCTGGTGTCGGTGTCGGCGGCCACATCTCGACCTATGCCTCGTCGGCGACCCTCTACGAGGTTGGCTTCAACTGGTTCTTCCGCGGCAAGGACCACCCCGGCGGCGGCGACCAGGTCTACTTCCAGGGCCATGCCTCGCCCGGAATGTACGCGAGAGCCTTCCTGGAGGGTCGGCTGTCCGCGCAGCAGCTGGACGGCTTCCGCCAGGAGTTCTCCCACGCCGGTCCGGGTGGCGGTCTTCCGTCCTACCCCCATCCCCGGCTGATGCCGGACTTCTGGGAGTTCCCCACGGTCTCCATGGGTCTCGGCCCGATGAACGCGGTGTACCAGGCTCGGTTCAACCGCTACCTGCACGACCGCGGCATCAAGGACACCTCACAACAGCATGTGTGGGCCTTCCTCGGCGACGGCGAGATGGACGAGGCCGAGTCCCGCGGCTTGATCCATGTCGCGGCCAACGAGGGCCTGGACAACCTCACGTTTGTGATCAACTGCAACCTGCAACGGTTGGACGGCCCCGTGCGGGGCAACGGGAAGATCATTCAGGAGCTGGAGTCGTTCTTCCGGGGCGCCGGCTGGAACGTGATCAAGGTGATCTGGGGCCGCGAGTGGGACGCCCTGCTGCACGGCGACCGGGACGGTGCGCTGATCAACCTCATGAACACCACGCCCGACGGTGACTACCAGACCTACAAGGCCAACGATGGCGCCTACGTGCGTGAGCATTTCTTCGGCCGCGACCCCCGGACAAAGGACCTGGTCGCGGCCATGACCGACCAGGAGATCTGGAACCTCAAACGCGGTGGCCACGACTACCGCAAGGTCTATGCGGCCTACCAGGCGGCGATGGAGCACACCGGCCAGCCGACAGTGATCCTCGCCAAGACCATCAAGGGATACGGTCTCGGTCCGCACTTCGCCGGGCGCAACGCCACCCACCAGATGAAGAAGATGACCCTGGACGACCTCAAGTTGTTCCGGGACGAACTGCGCATTCCGATCACCGATGCCGACCTCGAGCGCGACCCATACCTTCCGCCCTACTACCACCCGGGGCCGGACTCCCCCGAGATCCAGTACATGCTGGAACGCCGCCGCAGCCTTGGCGGATTCGTGCCGAGCCGGAACGTCAAGGCCAAAGCGCTCACGCTGCCTGGCGGCGCGGCGTACGAGACGATCAGCGCGGGTTCGGGCAAGCAGGAGGTGGCCACCACGATGGCCGTCGTCCGGCTGGTCAAGGACCTGATCAAGGAAGAGGGCATCGGCAACCGGATCGTGCCGATCATTCCCGACGAGGCGCGGACCTTCGGCATGGACGCCATGTTCCCGTCGCAGAAGATCTACAACCCGCACGGTCAGCTGTACACCTCGGTCGACGCCAAGCTGATGCTCGCCTACAAGGAGAGCGAGCAGGGCCAGATTCTGCACGAGGGCATCAACGAGGCCGGCTCGACCGCCTCGTTCACCGCCGTCGGCACCTCGTACGCCACGCACGGCGAGCCGATGATCCCGGTCTACATCTTCTATTCGATGTTCGGGTTCCAACGCACCGGAGACGGCCTGTGGGCCGCCGCCGACCAGATGGCGCGCGGCTTCGTTCTCGGGGCGACGGCCGGACGCACCACCCTGACCGGAGAGGGCCTGCAGCACGCCGATGGGCACTCGCTGCTGCTCGCGGCGACCAACCCGGCGGTGGTGGCCTACGACCCGGCCTGGTCGTTCGAGATCGCCCACATCGTCAGGGACGGCCTCCGCCGGATGTACGGCGATGACCCGGAGAACATCTTCTACTACCTGACGATATACAACGAGCCCTATCGGCAGCCCGCGGAGCCGGAAGGGCTCGACGTCGAGGGCTTGCTGCGCGGGCTGTACCGCTACGCGGTCGCCCCCGGGCCGAGCGGGCCGCGCGCCCAGATCCTGGTGTCCGGTGTGACGATGCCCGACGCGCTCAAGGCACAACGGCTGCTCGCCGAGGAATGGGGAGTCCAGGCCGACGTGTGGTCGGCGACCTCGTGGTCGGAACTCCGCCGTGAGGCCGTCGACGTTGACCGGCACAACATGCTGCATCCAGAGGCCGAACCCCGCGTGCCATACGTCACCCAGGTGCTGGCCGAGGCGGCAGGGCCGATCGTGGCGGTCTCGGACTGGATGCGTGCCGTACCCGACCTGATCCGGCCATGGGTGCCGACCGACATGGTGACCCTGGGCACCGATGGGTTCGGATTCTCCGACACCAGACCGGCCGCACGACGGCACTTCCTCGTCGACGCCGAGTCCATCGCGGTGGCCGTGTTGACCGCGTTGGCCCATCGTGGCGAGGTGGAGCAGTCCGCCCCCGCGGCCGCCAGCCGCAGGTACCAGATCGATGACGTGCGGGCAGCCGGACCACAGACCTCCGACCCCGGGGTCGCCTGAGGCGGTGGCAGACAGCACGTGGTGCTAGGCGGCGCGAGTGGAGACGGCTGTCTCGGCTCTCGCCGCCCTGACCATCCGGGCGGTGCGGACCCAGTCCAGCCAACCCCTGACGACCAGGACCGCGAACAGGATGTACACCGCGGCGCTGAACCACAGCCCCGAGGCGATCTGCAGTGGCACACCGACGGCGTCGACCAGCAGCCACACCAGCCAGAACTCGACGAGGCGCAGGCCCTGGGCGGCGTAGGCGGCGGCCGTGCCGACGAAGATCGCGGCATCGGGCCACGGCGCCCATGACGCGTTCAACGCCTGCAGGGCCAAGGCCATCACGACCGTGCCGAGAACCACGGCGCACGCCAGCATGACCAGCTCCGAGGGCCTTGCCCTGCGGACGGCGACCCCGAACACCGGGTCACGTCGCCGGGTCCACGCCCACCAGCCGTACACGGAGATCACGAACACGACTACCTGGCGGAACGCCAGGCCGCCAAGGTGCGCGGAAAGGTAGACCGAGAACAACAGCACCGCGGCGGCCACCTGGACGGGCCAGGTCCACAGCGTCCTTCGCTGCGCGAGGAAGACCACGGCGACCGCGCCAACCTGGCCGATCAGCTCGGCAAAGGAGATCCGCTGCCCGAGCAGGCGCAGTCCGTTGTCCAGCAGCCACTCCACTCGTGTTCCCCTCCTCGTGGGCCAAACGCTCCCAACCACCCCGCTGTCGCGGCGACGTATGTCACCCGACTGGTTCCAACATAGAACGTCACAGGGAACATTTCGCCGGTTCCGTGACGGGTCGAACAGCGGCGTCGACCGGTGCCCGTCCAAGGACACGACGCCGACGGGCACCCTCGGTCGCTGGGTGCGTCCGTTCGGCATACACCACGGTCGGTTCCCCGCCATGGCACGATAGGGGGAAACGATTGGCGCGACGAACGAATTTGATCCACAGTGGACAGACCGGTGGGGACCGGGGAGATGGGGGAGCCCGGTTCGCTCCACTTGCGTGGTGGAGCGAACCGGGTACCCTGCGTATCCCTAGTGGACAGCGTGGCGGGCCACGGGCTTCAGTGTCCATAGTGGAGCAGATGGGACAGCGGACGCCGTCGTACCACCCTGTGCCGTGACATGCGATTCTTGACCGATGAGTGGTGCGAGCGACCCCGGGTGGGAGTCACTGTCGGCCCGCACTCTGCGCGAACTGGAGCACGCGTCCGGCGCGCTGGCGTCGGGCACTATCGAGGCGATGCGGGAGCGGCTGCCGTGGTTCCGCCGGCTGCCCGCCGACCAACGGGCGAGCGTGCTCCTGGTGACCCAGAGCGGAGTCGCGGGGTTCGTCGCCTGGCTGCGAGACAGCGACAAGGCGATTCGGCTGACCGCTGAGGCATTCCGGTCCGCGCCGAGAGAGATATCCCACTGGGTCAGTCTCCGACAGACCGTCGAAATGGTCCGCGTCGCACTCGAGGTGTTCGAGAGTCAGTTGCCCCAGATCGCGGTGGACCGGGCCGAACGGGCGATGTTGACCGAAGCGGTGCTGCGTTACGGACGAGAGATCGCCTTCGCCGCGGCCACGTCCTACGCCGCCGCCGCCGAGGCCCGCGGCGCGTGGGACGCCCGTCTCGAGGCGCTCGTGGTCGACGGCATCGTGCGTGGTGAGGCCGAGGAGTCACTGCTGTCCCGCACCGCGGCGCTCGGCTGGGAACCGGCTGTCGAGACGACGGTCATGGTCGGAAACCCGTCCTCTGATGAGCCGCCCAGAGTTGTGTTCGACGTGCGGAGCAAGGCGGCGAGGGTGGGCCGGCCGGTGCTGCTCGGAGTGCAGGGCTCGCGGCTGATCGTGCTCCTCGGCGGCCCCGCCGACGAGATCAGCGGAACCGAGGTGCTGTCCAGGATGGCCGAGGCCTTTGGTCCCGGTCCTGTCGTCGTCGGGCCGACGGTGGCCAGTATCGCCGAGGCCCACCGCAGCGCTAATGACGCGCTGTCCGGACTGCGCGCGGTGGTTGGCTGGCCGACCGCGCCGCGCCCAGTCCGCTCGCTGGACCTCCTCCCGGAGCGGGCGCTCGCCGGCGATCCGGAGGCCGAGTTCCAGTTGATCGACCGGATCGCCAGACCGCTGGAGGAGGCCGGCGGTGCGCTGATGGACACCGTCGACACCTACCTCGAGGTCGGCGGAGTCCTCGAGGCGTGTGCCCGCCAGTTGTTCGTGCACCCCAACACCGTCCGCTACCGCCTGCGCAAGGTCGTCGAGCTGACCGGGCGCAACGCCAGCAGTCCCCGGGACGCGTTGGTACTGCGAGTGGCACTCGCCACGGGCCGCCTTGCCAGGGCACGTGGCCTGTGGTGAGTGCCGCGTGACGGAATTCGGTCTCACGAGGCCGAAAAACCGTCCCAGAAATCGCATTTGTCCGTGCGCACGCCGGCACCAGACTTCACCGGGCTACCCAGTTCGAGCCAGGACCTGGTCTGCCCGCTGTGGGCCGACGATCGAGGCGACCAGCTTCGGGTACTCCTCGGCGGTGAGTCCCGACGGGATACCCCACGCGAGCTACCTGCCGATGTCGACACCGCAACTTGGCCGTGGAGGGATCCACCAGCGACACGAGGATGCCTGTCGTCATCCTGTGACATAGTGGCTGCTCACGACCGGGGTCGCGGTCAGCGTTCACACCGCCTGGTCGTCGAATTTGTAGACACCCTCCAAACTCTGGGCACGGACTTCGTGTCTGCCAGCATCGTTGGACGCGGCCGCGACCGTGTTCAGTGATCGGGTGATCGCGCTCCTTGCCCCAGGACAGGGATCCCAAGCTCCCGGCATGCTCTCCCCGTGGCTGGAAGTGGACGGCGTCGAGCAACTCCTCACCAGCTGGTCGACCGCCACGGGATTGGACCTGGTCCGGCTCGGCACCACTGCCGATGCCGAGGACATCAAGGACACCGCGATCGCACAGCCACTGATCGTGGCACTGTCCCTGCTTGCCTTCGCCGAGCTGCGCAAGCGCGTCGACATCCCCGACGACGCACCGGTCGCCGGCCACTCGGTCGGCGAGCTGACCGCGGCCGCGATCGCCGGCGTGCTCAGCCCTGATGACGCCGTTGCCCTCGCCGCGGTGCGGGGCGCGGCCATGGCCGAGGCCTGCGCGCTCGAACCGACCGGCATGGCCGCGGTGATGGGCGGCGAGGCCGAGGAACTGCTTGCCCGCCTCTCCGACTACGGACTGACCCCGGCCAACCGCAACGGCGCGGGCCAGACCGTTGCCGCCGGCTCGCTGACGGCGCTGGGGAAACTGGCCGACGACCGGCCCGCCGGCACCAAGGTCGTCATGCTGAAGGTCGCGGGCGCCTTCCACACCGAGTACATGCGGACCGCGCGCGTCGCGCTTGCCGAGCGCGCCAAGTCGATCACCGTCCAGGATCCCGTGCGCCCGCTGCTGTCCAACGCCGACGGCGCCGTGGTCACCAGCGGTGCCGACATGCTCGACCGGCTGGTCGCCCAGGTCACCAAGCCGGTGCGCTGGGACCTGTGCATGGACACCCTTGCCGAGTGTGGGGTAACCACGACCGCCGAGCTTCCGCCGGCGGGACCGCTGACCGGGTTGGTCAAGCGACAACTCAAGGACGTGGTGACCACTCCGCTGGCCTGCAAGACACCCGCGGATCTCGACAAGATCGTCGCGGCGGTGGCGGAATGAGCGCCGACAGCCGTCCAGCCCGGCCGGCGCTGCGGAGCACGACGGGCCCCGCCGGAACGCGGCTGCTCGGGTTCGGCAGCGAGCAGGGCAACCGGGTCGTCACCAACGACGACATCGCCGCCAGCGGTGTGGACACCTCCGACGAGTGGATCCGCCAGCGGGTGGGGATCATCGAACGGCGCCTTGCCGATCCGGACCAGACGCTGGTGGACATGGGTGTGGCGGCCGGTTCGAAGGCACTTGCCGACGCCGGTCTCACTCCGGCCGAAGTCGACACGGTGCTCGTGGCCACCTGCACCATGCCAGGCAACATCCCCAATGCCGCGGCACAGACCGCCGACCGGATCGGGATCACCTCGCCGGCGGCCTTCGACCTCAACGCCGCCTGTGCCGGATTCTCCTACTCGTTGATGGTGGCCACCGACCTGATCAAGGGCGGATCCGCGGGACGCGTACTGGTCATCGGCGCGGAGCGGTTCACCGAGTGGCTGGACTGGCAGGACCGTGGCAACTGCATCATCTTCGGCGACGGCGCGGGCGCCGCGGTGGTTGGGCCGAGCGACGAGCCGCTGATCGGCCCGGTGTACTGGGGTTCGTCCGGCGACCTTGTCGATCTGATCGGGCTGCGTGAGCAGCGCTACATCTACCAGGAAGGCCAGTCGGTCTTTCGCTGGGCCACAACACAGATCGCGCCGATCGCCGAACAGGCCGTGTTCGCCGCAGGGCTGACGCTGGCCGACATCGACGTGCTCGTCCCGCACCAGGCCAACCTGCGCATCGTCGAACTGATCGCGAAGAAACTTCGGGCGCGCGGCGCGCGACAGGACATGGTCGTC
>JAFAZC010000046.1 GCA_019239965.1 Kutzneria sp.
TCGGGCGAGAACACGACCGCGGCGCCGTCCACGGCGCCTCCACTCGGCCAGTCCCGAAGGTCGTATACGGGGCAGGCATCGGGAGGAACATCGCGTCTGGCCCCCAGTTCACCCGTAGCCACCGCGTCGGCCTCGGTCATACCGAGCTTCAAACTCTTGTACCCATCCGGACCGAGTACCTCACCCGAAACGGTTGGCGCGGCAGGCCTTTCGGCCGTGCGGATCTGGCCTGTCCCCGCGTAGGCTGTGCCCCCAACCGTCAACGCCACTGTCGCTAACACCGCTCCGGCGGCCACCGCCCGCAGCCCAACTCCACGCATCGATCTACCCCTTCGGTCGTCGTTTCACCCCACAGACGCCCGAGGGCACCGACGGGTTGCCCGACCGTGTCAAACAGACAAGTGGAGGGTCGAACCGGCACGGGCCTTGCGTACCTGAAGCCGGATCGGAATGCGTTGCTTCAGCTCGTCCACATGAGACACCAGACACACGACACGGCCACCGGCCCGCAACTCGTCCAGAGTGTCCATCACCAGGTCCAGCGTGTCCGGATCGAGGGTGCCGAACCCCTCGTCGACGAAAAGGGTGTCCAGCAGCGCGCCGCCGGTCTCCGCGGCGACGACGTCGGCGAGCCCCAACGCCAGCGACAACGAGGCGAGGAACGATTCACCGCCGGACAGGGTCTTCGCCGGACGGATCCGCCCCGTGTAGTCGTCGATGACGTCGAGGCCGAGCCCGCCTCTCGTGCCCCGTGGCCCGGCCGCGTCGGAGTGCACGAACTCGTAGCGCCCCTGGCTCATCCGCCGCAGTCGATGCGAGGCGGCCACGGCGACCTCGGCCAGCCTGGCCGCGAGCACATAGGAACGCAGCGACATCGCCCGCGTGTTCTGGCCTCTGCCGATGACCACGTCGGTCAACGCGGCCAGTTCCGCGTACTCGCCCCTTACCGGCGCCAGCTCGGCCAACACCTTGCCGAGCTGGCTGCCCAACTCGGCGACATCGGCCGCACGCCGCTGCGCGGACCGTGATGCGGCGACGGCGGTCTCCAGCTCAACGCGCGCCTGCCCCGCGGCTTCCTCAGCGGCGGAGACGTCCACCTCGGTATCGGGGCCAACACCGGCCAACTCCGGCTCGGCGAGCACTCCCCTTGCCGCGCCCTCGATCCGCCGCGCCTCATCCAGACGTCGTTCCAGGTCGGTCATGTCCTCGTCGCTCCGGACGGCGGCCAACGCGGCCTCGACGGTGGAGAACCCGGCTTCGGCCGCCGCGCTCGCCACCATCTCGCGCTGTGCTGTGAGGCGTTCCCGCGTTTCGGCCACCGCACGGCGGGCTTCGCCGATCGCATCGACGCCGTCCGCCGTCTCAAGCAGGTGCGCGCGCCGTGCCGAGACATCCGGGAACTCGCCGCGGGCCCGCTCGATTTCCGCGGCTCGCTCGGCCGTCGAGGCCGCGAGCGAGGCCACCTCGGCCTCGACGGCCGCGAGCTCACGTCCGGTTTCCCCATGCTGCTCGGTGACCCGCCGGAGCTCGTCCTCCATCCGGTCCACCTCCGCGGCATGCCGGTCCAGCCCACCGGCGACGGCGTTGACATGGTCAAGTTCGGCAACGGCTTCGGCCAGCTCGGCGCGCAGCTCCTTGGCATCGCGGCCAACCAGCCGGTCCCGCAGGGAGGCAAGCTCCTGTTCGGCGGCACGCAACTGGACGGCGTCCTGTTCGCGCCGCCGTTGGGCCTGCTGCTCGGCGTGCTGCGCCGCCACCTCCTGGTCCCGTGTCACCGCGCCGTCGGCGGGACGGGCCGGCACGGGGTGCTCGGTCGATCCGCACACCGGACACGGCTCGCCACCGTTGAGCCCCTCGGCTAGTTCTGCGGCCATTCCGTCGAGACGCCTCTGTCTGACCTCGAGAAACCGTTCCCTGGCCGCTTGGTGCTCATCGACCGACAGCTGAAGGGCGGCTTTTGCCTCGTCGAGCGCGCGATGTGCCGCGGGCAGCCGTTCGGCCACCTCGAGGGCGGCGGCGAGGTGGTCACGCCGAGCGGCGGCTCCCACAGCCTTGGCCTGTGCCTCCCGCGCGGCCTCCCGTGCACCCCGGACCTCGGCCAAGGTGGCGGGCAGCTCGCTCATGGCCAACGCCAGTTCCCGAGCCCGCGCCTCCAGTTGGTCACACCGTGCCCGCAACTCCCCGATCCGCCGCTCGTCCTCGACCAGCTGCTCCGCATCGGCGACGAATCGCTGGAGGGTCCCAGCCTGCTCACGGAGCTCGCCAGCATGGCGGCGCGGATCGCCGGTGACCGCGAACGGGTGCAGCCTGGCGAGGCCAGACCGCTCACGTTCGGCCGCCTCGGCGAGGTCGGCTTCCAGTTGCCGGACGGAGCGAGCCGCGACCGCGACCCCGGCCACCTTGCGGGCGGCGACCAGCTCGCCGAGCCAACCCGCTTGTCGCTCCTCGGGTAGCCCGGCCAACTGGTCGGTGGCGCGGCGCACTCTGCGCACCCGCTCGGCGAGCTCGCGGCGCTCGGCAAACACGGCCTCCGCTGCCGCGCACAGCGTCCTGGCTTGCGCCTCGGCCTGCCCAGCCGATTCGGCCAACTCGTGGCAGCGAGCCGACAACTGATCGAGCCACGCCTGGTCTACCTGCTCGGGCGGTTGTTCACCGGCGGCCTGGGCAATCCGTGCGAGCTGTTCACGCACACGCTGTTCCCGTCGCTCCAACTCGCGTCCCGCCGCCGTCCTTCGCTCGCGGAACCACTGCTCGACCAGGTGGAACCGCTGGGTGCCGAACAGCTTTTCCAGCAGCTTTTCCCGGTCGGCGGTGTCGGCGCGGAGGAATCGGGCGAACTCGCCCTGGGGCAGCAGCACCACCTGGAAGAACTGCTCGGCGCTCATGCCGAGCAGCCGTTCGACGGTGCGGTTGACCTCGTCGTTGCGGGTGATACCGGCGGCCTGGGAACTGAGCCAGGTCAGTGAGGCGGTCGCCTTCTGCACGGTTGACCCGGAACCACGTTTGCGCAGACGCTCGTACTCGGGTCCGCGGACCAGCAGCAGCCGCTGGCCCTGCACCGACAGTTCCAGCTTCACCTCGGTGGGCAGGTCGGGGTCGGCGTTGTCGTAACGCAGGTGCTTGACGTCCCCGCGTGCGCCGGGTACCCGCCCGAACAGGGCGAAGGCCACCGCGTCGAGCAGGGTGGTCTTGCCTGCCCCGGTGTCGCCGTGCAGCAGGAACAGGCCGTCGCAGCCAAGGGCGTCGAAATCGACAACCTCCTGCTTCGGATAGGGGCCGAAGGCGCAGAGCTCGAGCCGGTGCAGTCTCATCGGGTTGCCACTTCAACGAAAGCCTTCTCCAGCAGGGCCTGTTCCGATCCGGTCGGTGTGCTGCCCCGACAGTCGGCGATGAACCCGGCCGCGATCTCGTTGTCACCGCGACCGGCCACCGCCTCGGCGTAGCGGAGTTCCGCCGGCCGTCCGCCTGCGGGTCGCCAGTCCGCATGCACCGCGTGCGGGAAGCGCGCCTGCAACCGGCGCTGCATGTCCAGCGGACGCACGTCGTCGGTCACCGTCACCGAGAGGAAACAGTCCTCAAGGTCGGTGTGTGCTGGATCGTCGAGAATCTCGGCGAGCCGACCGGTGATCGTCGCCAGCCGTCGGGGCACCGGGAGTTCTCTGCGACGCACCTCGACCAGCCCGGTCGCTGCCAGGTCGACCAGCCACACCGACTTGCGGTGTGTCGCCTCGGAGAACGAGTAGGCCAGTGGGCTTCCGGAGTACCGCAGGTGTTGGGCCAGCCGTTGGGGTCCGTGCAGATGTCCGAGCGCCACGTAGTCGACGCCGTCGAACACCGAGGCCGGCACCTGCTCGATGCCGCCCACGGTGATCGACCGCTCCGAGTCCGACCCCTCACCACCGGTCACGAAGGCGTGGGCGAGCACGACGGAGCGGACACCGCCTCGACTTTCCAGGTCCGCCCTGACCCTGCGCATCGCTTCGGCGAGCACCGCGGAGTGGCCGCGACCCGCGATGCCGAACGCGTGCCGCGCGGGTTCGGGATCCAGGTAGGGAACCCCGTAGAAGGCAACATCCCCGATGACGACCGGTCTGCCGATGTCGGCGAGCGCCGTCCTCAGATGCAGACCGCCCGCGGCGGCGAACGCGCCGAACATGCCGATCCGCTGCGCGGAATCGTGATTTCCCGACGTGATGACGATGTGAGCGCCTGCCTGTCGGATTCGGGTGAGCACCCGCCCGCAGGTTTCCACCGACTCGGCTGACGGCACCGCTCTGTCGTAGAGGTCGCCGGCGACCACGACGACGTCGACCTGCTCCTGTGCCACGACGTCGGCCAGCCCGCCGAGGACCGACTCCTGGTCGGCGAGCAGATCCCGGCCGTGGAAGGTGCGCCCCACGTGCCAGTCGGAGGTGTGCAGGACCCGCATGCGGCCCACGTTAGGGGGTGACACCGACAGCGCCGGCCGGGGGCCGGCGCGATCTTGTCGGGGTGCTGGGCAATCATCGAGTCGTGGGTTCAGACGTGATCAGCACCGCGGCGGTCGTGCTCGCGCTGCTCCTGGCGGGCGGGCTAGTCATGGTGTGGCGGTTGTACCAGGACAGCGTGCGCAGGACCGACGCCGCGCTCGGTGCCGTCGAAGCGGAGCGGGTGCGCTTCGACCGGCAGCAGATGACGCTCCGGCGCTATGAGGTGGCGTTCGCCTCCATCACCGGACGGGGTGAACTTGGCGAACAGGTTCTCGTCGAGACGGCCAGGGTGCTCGGCCTTCGCGAGGGCCTGCACTTCACGGTGCAGACCGATCTCGCGGGAGGCGGCACCGTGCGCCCCGACCTGGTGCTGAGGGTCGGCGGCGGGCGGCAGGTCCCCGTCGACGCCAAGACGAGCATGGCCTGCTGGGTCGAGGCGGTGGAGACCGACGACGCCGAGGAGCGGGCCGACGCTCTTCGCGTACATGTGCGCAACATCCGGTCCAGGGCCGCCGAACTGGCCGGCAAGGGGTACGCACGATGGGCCGACGCGATCTACGGAACGATCATGTTCGTTCCGTCGGACGCCGCCGTGGTCGCGGCCATGGATGCCGACCCCGACCTGCTGCGGTGGCTGCTGGACCGCAGGGTGTTCCTGTGCGGGCCGACCGGGTTCGCGGTGCTTGCCTCCGCTGCGCTGTTCGCCGCGACCGAAAGCGCCATCGCGGAGGACATCGAGCAGGTGCGCGCCAAGGCCGCCGGGGCGCACCGGGCCGCGAGCTCCGCCGTGGACGCGGCGAACCTCTCCGGCACGCATCTGCAACGGTTCCTGTCCGCCCGGCGCAGGGAACTCGACGCTCTGGAGAGTTTCCGGGCCGCGGTGCAGCCGCTCACCGACGCCGCAGCGAGTCCGACACCGATCGCGGCGGTACGGAGAGCCGACGAGCTCTCGGCAGGTCCCACCGCCCACCAGGAGTTCACGGCCGGGACGGAGGTGGTCACCGAGTGAATCGATGAGTCACAAGCACCAGTCAAGTCCGTGAAGGCGCGATTTCGGCTGGTCAACATCGTGGGAATCACCGCGCGGAGGGGTGACTGATCGTTCCCGTTGTGGAGCACTCCCGAGCTTTGTACCGCTGACGGGCTACCGTGTCGGGCGTGATGGGTATGCGTGACCACCAGAGCGACCTCGAGGCCGATCAGGGGCAGGTGCCATGGGACGAGCGTCCCGCCCTCGGGTCTAGAGCTGTGCCCTGGTGGGGCGCTGTGCTGGTGGCGGTGGCCCTGACCGCCGCGGGCACGATCGTCGACATCGAGGCGACCGGCGTACTGAGGTGGGTGTTCCGGATCGGCTTCGTGCTCGGCTGCGTGCTGGCGATCACGCTGGTCAAACGCAAGAGCCTTTTCGGGCCGATGGTGGAGCCTCCGCTGGTCATGATCCTGGTGCCCGGGCCGCTGCTCGCGATACTCACCAGCGGAACCGGCGGTGTGGCTGGCAAGGCCCTTGTGGTCGGACAACCGCTGATCAGCAATTTCCCGGTGATGGCCGTGACAACGGTACTCACACTGGTGATCGGTTCGGTTCGGATGATCATGCAGCGGCCGACGACGGCACGTGGCGTGGACCGGCCGCCAGCCCGTCGGTCAGCGGCCGCGGCGGCCAAGGCCGGGAACCCGTCCGCCAAGTCGCCGCGTCCGACACGGTCGGAGGCGGGGACACGCGGAGGACGCATGGAACGAGGGCAGCCGACTCGTGCCAACCGCGACCGTCAACCCCCTCCGCGGGGCGGTGAGGGCACGATAGGGCGCGGCACCCCCGGCGAGGACCCGCGCCGACAGGTCCAGGGGGACGGTGGCCGCGGCGGAAGAGCTCCTGGCTCGCCCAGCCGGGGCGGCACGGGGGCGGCTGGCCGACCCGGTCGGGGTCATCCGCCCCAGCCACCGCAACGACGGCCGCGGCGGCCAACCGACGAACGCTGACCGGCGAGCGGTCCGGCCACGCCGCCTCAGCGGACGAGATCGGTGCGCAGTTCTCTCGGTAGCGCGAAGGCGATCTTCTCGTTGGCGGTCGTGACCTCGTGCACCTCGCCCCAGCCCCGTTCGGCGAGAAAGTCGAGCACCTCGAGCACCAGGACGTCGGGCACGGACGCGCCGCTGGTGACACCCACCGTGGCCACCCCGTCCAGCCATGCCTCGTCGACGTCACGGGCGTAGTCGACCAGGTACGCGGCACGAGCCCCGGCCTGCAGCGCGACCTCGACGAGGCGTCGCGAGTTCGAGGAGTTCCGCGAACCCACCACCAGCACCAGATCGCAGTCCGGCGCCATCGCCTTGACCGCCACCTGGCGATTCTGCGTGGCGTAGCAGATGTCGTCGCTCGGCGGATCCTGCAACTGCGGGAAGCGCTGCCTGAGTTGGTCGACCCGCTCCATCGTCTCGTCGACGCTCAACGTGGTCTGCGACAGCCAGACCACCTTCGACGGGTCGCGAACCGTGACCTTTTCGGCGTCCTCAGCCGTGTCGACCAGTCGGATGCGGTCGGGCGCCTCACCGGTCGTGCCCTCGACCTCCTCGTGCCCGTCGTGGCCGATCAGCAGGATGTCGTAGTCATCGCGGGCGAACCGCCTGGCCTCCATGTGGACCTTGGTCACCAGGGGGCAGGTGGCGTCGATCGTGCGCAGGCCCCGGTCAGCGGCCTCGCGATGCACCTCCGGTGACACCCCGTGCGCGGAGAACACCACGAGCGCGCCCTCCGGCACCTCATCGGTCTCGTCGACGAAGATCGCACCCCGTTCCCGCAGTGTCTCCACCACATGCCGGTTGTGCACGATCTCCTTGCGCACGTACACGGGCGGACCATAGGTCTGCAACGCCTTCTCGACCGTCACCACCGCCCGGTCGACGCCAGCGCAGTAGCCGCGGGGCTTCGCAAGCAGCACCCGCCTCGGCCGCTCGGCAGCGTCGCCGGCTTGATTCTGGTCGGAACCGGAACGTGACGGACTCATGCCTTCAGGGTACTGCCGGACGGGGGGCCATCCTCTCACGCAGGTCTTCGGGACAACTTTCCAGGACGATCCGACTGAGGCACGCTAGAAGGATGAAGTCGTCACTGCCGTTGCCGGTACGTGTCGCCGCGGGTCTCGCGGTGCTCACCGTCGAACAGGCGCGCAAGCTTCCCGAGCAGCTCGCGGGCCTGCCCGTGACCGTGGTGAGCCAGGCTCTGCAACTGTCCATGCGGGTGCAGCAGCGAGTGACCGAGTTGGCCATCAAGGGCGATGACGCCCTCGCCACGCTGCGGCCCACCGAGGAAACACCCGAGTGGGCGACATTCGACGAGGACGAACCCGGCACCGAGGAGTACTCACAGGGTGACACCGCCGACACCGGCGAGCCCACTGACCCGTGGCTACAGGAGGAGCAAGCGTTTGCGGAACGCACGCCATCCCCGGAGGACGGTAGCGGTGTCGCGGTGCTGCCAGAGTACGACGAGTTGACCATTCCTCAGCTGCGCGCCAGGTTGCGCAGGTTCACAGTGGATGAACTGGAGGAGTTGTTGACCTACGAGCGCTCCCACGCCGGTCGGCCGGCCTACGTCGGGATGCTGACCCGACGGATCTCGACCGTTCGCGCCAACGGGTGAACATCGACCGTCGGGATGGTGGAGAGCGAGGAGAACGAGGATCCGTGACGTCTCCCGGACCGACGTCCCCGGAACAGCCCTGGCCCGTGCGCACGGTCACTCGCAAGATCGCGGACTGGGTGGGCCGCCTTGGCGCCGTGTGGGTCGAGGGACAGGTGACCCAGATTTCCGCCCGGCCGGGCACCGCGACCGCCTTCCTCACGCTGCGTGATCCGGCTGCGGACGTGTCGATGACCATAACCTGCGCGATCGGCCTCGTTCGCGGCGGCGAGCTGCCTCTGACCGAGGGCAGCAGGGTCGTCGTACACGGGAGACCCAGTTTCTTCCCGGCGCGCGGCACACTGAGCCTGCGGGTCGACGAGATACGTACGGTCGGTGTCGGTGAATTGCTCGCCAGGATCGAACGGCTGCGCAAGCTCCTGGCCGCCGAGGGGATGTTCGATCCCGGACGCAAGCGTCGACTGCCGTTTCTTCCCCGTGTCGTCGGTCTGATCACCGGTCGGGCCTCCGCGGCCGAGCACGACGTGTTGACCAACGCGGGCCGGCGGTGGCCCGCGGTGCGGTTCCGGGTGGTCAATGTCGCCGTGCAGGGCGTTACGGCTGTGCCGCAGATCCTCTCCGCGCTGTCCACACTGGACTCCGATCCCGCGGTCGACGTGATCGTCATCGCCAGGGGCGGTGGCAGCGTCGAGGACCTCCTGCCATTCTCCGACGAGACACTCTGCCGTGCCGTTTCGGCGTGCCGGACCCCGGTGGTCAGCGCGATCGGGCACGAGCCGGACACCCCCCTGCTCGACCATGTCGCCGACCTGCGCTGCTCGACGCCGACGGACGCCGGCAAGCGGGTGGTACCCGACCTCGCCGAGGAGACGCAGCGGATCGCCCAGCTTCGCGCCAGGGGGCGCGCCGCCCTGCACGGCTGGGTCGACCGAGAGTGCCGATTGCTCGACGCGCTGCGCAGCCGTCCCGTGCTCACCGACCCGCTGGCTCCGCTGCGCGCACGCGCGGAGGAGGTCTCCGCGCTGCTCGAACGCGCCCGCCGGGCCGTGTGCGCCGGACTCCGGACCGAGGACATGGCGCTCGCCGGCGTCCGCGCACGCTTGACGACCCTGGGCCCAGCCGCCACTCTGGCCCGCGGATATGCGGTGGTGCAGCGCGTTGCCCCCGACGGCACCCTGTCTGTGCCGCGTTCGGTCAGCGACACTCCACCGGATACCCGGCTGCGGATACGACTGGCCGATGGAGCGCTGTCCGCGGTCGTGTCCAGCCACGAGACGCGGGAGCGGAGGTAGGGTGCCCTATCCGGCGCGAGAACCCACGTTCCTTCCGCTGACGGTGAGCGCCGTTGGCCTCGCCGTGCGGGACTCGAACGACATTCCGCTCGCACGAGCCGCGGAAACCGTTCGGTTACAAGCCGAGACCGCCAACTCGGCCGCGGCCGACTGCTGGACCGCCATGCTGGCCGGGTGCGACTGTCCGAGTGGACGCGCCCTTCCCGTGCGTCTGCGCGAGCTGACCGAGGCCATCGCGACCTATGCGGGGATGCGATGGTGGTACGGCGAAGGCTCGGTGCACCGGCGCCGTGTCGCTGACGCGGAGGACCGCATCGCCGAGGCGGTGCGGGACGGTGACGGAGCCGAGTTCGCCGAGGCGTTCATTGGATACGACCAGGCTCTCGCCACTGTCATCGTCGGTGTGCGGAGCCGGATGGGAATCACGACTCCATGACAGAATCCGCGCGCGAGTCGGATCCAGCCCTCGGCTACGAGGCGGCGCGCGACGAGCTCGCCGACGTGGTGCGCAGGCTGGAAGCCGGCGGACTGTCCCTCGAGGACTCACTGGCACTGTGGGAACGCGGGGAGTCCCTCGCCAAGCTCTGCGAGCGGCATCTGTCCGGTGCCAGACAACGGGTGGAGAGCGCGCTGGCCGCGGTCGAGGACGGCGTCGCGGTGAAGGACGAGCCCTGATTCGGCGTGGTTGACCGGTACGAATCGCACACGGACGGTGGCGGGCGTCGCGATCTGCGAGGATTCCTCATGTACTGGCTGGTCCGCCGTGATCGGCCGCGTCGACAAGGGAGGCTGAATGACCACCTCTGGACCGTCCAACGGCACTCCGCGGCGTGTTCCTGAGGCGCCCGACCGCAATCTCGCCATGGAACTGGTCAGAGTGACCGAGGCGGCCGCGATGGCCGCTGGGAGGTGGGTCGGGCGGGGCGACAAGAACGGCGGAGACCAGGCCGCCGTTGACGCCATGCGCAAGCTCATCGGCACCGTGTCCATGCGTGGCGTCGTGGTCATCGGCGAGGGCGAGAAGGACGAGGCGCCGATGCTCTTCAACGGGGAGCGCGTCGGAAACGGGGATGGGCCCGACTGCGACGTCGCCGTCGATCCGGTCGACGGAACCACCCTGATGAGCAAGGGGATGCCGAACGCTGTCGCCGTGCTCGCCGTCGCCGACCGGGGCACGATGTACGACCCCTCGGCGGTGTTCTACATGGAGAAGATCGCCGCCGGCCCAGAGGCGGCCGAGGTGATCGACCTGACCGCGCCGGTCGCCGAGAACATCCGCCGGGTGGCCAAGGCCAAGAACAGCACCGTCTCGGACGTCACGGTGTGTGTTCTGGATCGACCCCGCCACGAACACATGGTCAGCGAGATCCGGGCGGCCGGCGCGCGGATCCAGTTCATCGCCGACGGCGACGTCGCCGGGGCGATCTCGGCCGCCCGGCCGGACACCGGAGTTGATCTCCTGCTCGGTATCGGCGGCACACCGGAAGGGATCATCGCCGCATGCGCGCTGAAGTGCATGGGCGGACAGATCCAGGGCCGGCTGTGGCCACGTGACGACGCGGAGCGGCGCAGAGCCCTTGACGCGGGGCACGATCTCGATCGGGTTCTCACCACCAATGACCTCGTGCGAGGGGACAACGTGTTCTTCTGCGCGACCGGGGTGACCGACGGCGGCCTCGTCCGCGGTGTGCAGTACCGGGCCGGCGGCTGCCGGACCCAGTCGATCGTGATGCGGTCCAAGTCCGGGACCGTGCGGGTGATCGACGGCTTCCATCGGCTTACCAAGCTCCGCGAATACTCCTCAGTGGACTTCGACCGGCTCGACGACGACGCGCCCCCACCGCTGCCGTGACCCGGTGAGTTCAGCCCGCGTTGCTGGAGTGACCCGGAAACAGGTGCGCCTGCGGGTCAAGCTCGACGGCGAGGTTGTTGACCGCCGTCGCCGCCTCGCCGAACCCGGTCGCGATGAGCTTGACCTTGCCCGGATAGGTCGCGACGTCCCCGGCGGCGTACACCCGCGGTCTCGCGGTGCGCATCGTCGAATCGACAAGCACGGCACGGCGTTCCAGCTCGAGTCCCCAGGACTCGATCGGGCCGAGGTCGGCGGTGAAGCCGAGCGCCGCGACGACGGTCTGCGCCGCGAGCACTCTGTTGTCAGCGTCCTTGATCGCCACTTCGACCTCGCGCAGCAGTCCGTCGCCGCCACCCCGCAGCTCGACGACCTCGGCGTCGGTGATGATCGGAACGCCGAGCTCGCGAACCTTCGTGATCGTCGCCTTGTGCGCCCGGAACGTGGCCCTTCGGTGCACCAACGTGACACTGTTCGCGATCGGGTGCAGGGAGAGTGCCCAGTCGAAGGCTGAGTCGCCGCCGCCGACGATGACGACGTCCTGGCCCAGATGCGCGTCGAGTGCCGGCACGAAATGCACCATTCCCTTGCCAAGCCAGCCGTCTCCCGCGGGCAGGGGGCGCGGACGGAACTCACCCATACCGGCGGTGATCAGCACCGCTCCGGCACGCACGACGGCGCCGTCGGCGAGGGTGACCTCCAGGCCGTCATCCGTGGTGGCCATCGCCCTCGCCTGCCGACCGAGCAGGTAGACGGGCTTCCACTGTGCGGCCTGTTCGACCAGTGCCGCGACAAGGTCCCGACCCCGCACGGCGGGAAACCCGGCTACATCGAAGATCATCTTCTCTGGATACATCGCGGTGACCTGGCCGCCCGGCTCGGGCAGTGCGTCGACGAGTGCGACCGACAGCTCTCGGAATCCGGCGTAGTAGGCGGCGAACAGACCGGTCGGACCCGCGCCGACGACAAGCAGGTCGACATCGACGTTCTCCGAAGAAGCCATCAGCCACCTCAGCTTTCCGCCCGTGGCGAGAAAACGCCGCCGCTGTTCCGACTGTAGGTGTTCAAGGCCATGCTGCCCAGGACCGTGAGCGGGTCCACACTCGAAGGATGACCGAGCAGACCTTCCGGATCGAGCACGACACAATGGGCGAGGTGCGCGTCCCCGCCGAGGCCCTGTGGCGGGCACAGACCCAGCGCGCGGTGCAGAACTTCCCGATTTCCGGACGTGGTCTCGAACGGGTGCAGATCCGGGCGCTCGGTCTGCTCAAGGCGGCGGCGGCCAGGGTGAACGAGCGGCTGGGGGTGCTCGAACCGGATCTCGCGGCGGCGATCGCGGTGGCCGCCGACGAGGTGGCCGCGGGAACACACGACGGCCACTTCCCGATCGACGTTTTCCAGACCGGGTCCGGCACGTCGTCGAACATGAACGCCAATGAGGTGATCGCCACCCTCGCCAGCCGCGCGCTGGGCCGCGAGGTGCATCCCAACGATCACGTGAACGCCTCGCAGTCCTCCAACGACACCTTTCCAACCACGATCCACCTGGCAGCGACGGAAACGGTCGTCAACGACGTCGTGCCCGCTCTTGAGCACTTGGCGGAGGTGCTGCGACAGCGGGCACAGGACTGGCGGGACATCGTGAAGTCGGGTCGCACGCACCTGATGGACGCCGTGCCGATAACGCTTGGCCAGGAAGCCGGGGGGTGGGCCTCCCAGGTCGAGTACGGGGTCGAGCGGCTGCGCGGCACCCTGCCGAGGCTGGGCGAACTGCCCATCGGAGGCACCGCTGTCGGCACCGGGCTAAACGCACCGGCCGGCTTCGGTGCCGCGGTCGCCGAGGAACTGGCCGAAGCCACCGGACTGCCGGTCACCGAGGCCCGTGACCATGTCGAGGCACAGGCGACCAGGGACGGTGTCGTGGAGGTTTCCGGTCAGCTTCGGACAGTGGCGGTGTCCCTGTTCAAGATCGCCAACGACTTGCGCTGGCTGGGGTCCGGTCCGCGGACCGGGCTCGCCGAGCTCGCGCTGCCCGACCTCCAGCCGGGCTCCTCGATCATGCCGGGCAAGGTGAACCCGGTGATCCCGGAGGCGACCATGATGGTCGCCGCTCAGGTCATCGGCAACGACGCCGCCGTGGCTTTCGCCGGCGCTCAGGGAAACTTCGAGCTCAATGTGATGTTGCCGGTGATCGCGCGCAATGTGCTGGAGTCAGCGCGGCTGCTGGCCGCTGTGGCCCGTCTGCTCGCCGACAAGGTGATCGCCGGAGCGAAGCCCGACGTCGAGCGGATGCGTGGCTACGCCGAGTCCTCCCCCTCGGTGGTCACTCCGCTCAACCGCTACCTCGGGTATGAGGAGGCCGCCGAGGTCGCCAAACAGGCGGTCAGGGAGCGCAGGACGATCCGGGAGGTGGTGCTCGCCCGCGGACACGTCGACGCCGGCCGGATCACTGTCGAACAGCTGGATGACGCGCTGGACGTGCTCAAGATGGCACGAGGCGGGTACCGCTAGCCGCCCGCCCGCGCAACCCCAGCACGCACCCGACCGCGACCGCCACCGTGCCACCGACGCCAGCGGCGGTTAGCGGCTCCGCTCCGAGCAGGACCGACACGACGAGACCCGACACCGGCATGAGGCCGACAAGCACCCCGGCGCGGTCGGCCCCGATGGTCCGCACACAGGAGTACCAGCAGGCGAAGGCGACTGCCGTCACGACGACGCCGAGCACGAGAAGTGCGACGGCCTCCACCGGTGTGGGCATCCGCCAAGCCGCGGGCCCCTCGAAGACAGTGGCGACGACGGCCCCGCCGCCGGCCGCGATCAAACATCCCCAGGTGGACACCTCCAGCGCGCCCAACCTCGCGACCGCACCAACCACACACACGGTGAACAGCACCTCACCGATCAGGCAGAGCGTCGCCAATACCAGACCGGGTCCGTGCCACGACCCACCACCGCTGAGCACGGCGACACCGATGACCACGATGGCGGCGCCGACAAGTCCCCGCACTGCCGGCCGGCGGCCACTGAGCAGCGGCATCACCACCGCCAACCCCAGCGGGGCGACACCGACCACCGCGGCGACGAATCCCGGCTGGGCGTAGCGCTCGGCCGCGAGGATCGCGGCGTTGAAACCCAGCATCCCGGCGGTGACCATGCCGAGTATCCCGGCGAGGTCACGCAGACACGGTCTCGGGAGCCGCCGTCCCCTTGCCAGCAGGGCGCCAAGCAGCGCGATGCTCCCGACCGCATACCGGATCGCCTGGCCAGAAAGCACCGGATAGTTCTGAAGCAGGCTGGTCACCGGGAACGACGCGCCAACGAGCAGGATGCCGAATCCGCCGAAACCGGCTGCCCTGACCACGCTTGCCGGTGACGTGCCCAGCTCGGCGATACCGCCAGGCCGCACATCGGTCACCGGCGCAGTCTGCACGACAGGTGGCCCATCATTATGCTCCACATCGATGCCTGAATCATGGGCCACTTTGCGTGAACTGCTCTTGCCGAGCATGACGGACTGCCCGGCACGTTCGCGCGGGCGAACCCTCGAGGCCGCCCTGCGCGAGGCGATCAGGGCGGGCAGGTTGCCGACGAGATCCCGCCTTCCGTCCAGTCGCGACCTCGCCACCCAACTCGGGATGGCACGCGGCACTGTGACCGCAAGCTACCGGCAGCTGGCGGCCGAGGGCTATCTGGTGGCCAGGCGTGGCTCCGGAACGACAGTCGCCGACGCCCTGCACACCAGCACGCGGCCGCCAAAGCCGGCGTCGATTCCTGATCGCTGGCGTTTCGACCTGCGCCCGGGCCTGCCCGCACTCGGCGCGTTTCCCCGGGCCGCGTGGGTGGCCGCGACCAGAGCCGGGCTAGCCTCGCTGCCCGATGACGCACTCGGGTACCCCGAGGCCGCCGGGCTGGCCGAGTTGCGCGCCGAGCTCGCCGGCTACCTCGGCCGCGTCCGCGCCGTCGTGGTCGCCCCTGAGGACCTGATCATCACACACGGCGTCGCTGAGGGCCTCTCGCTGCTGACCCAGGTGCTCCACGCACGCGGCCACCGGCAGATCGCGGTGGAAAACCCTGGCAGCCCAGGCGGGGCGGACCTGTTCGCCGCGCACGGCCTTCGCCCAGTGCCGATTACCGTCGACGATCGGGGCCTCCGTGTCGACCAACTCGCCGCCAGCGGATGCCGGGCCGTCCTGGTGACGTCGGCCCACCAGTTCCCGCTCGGGATGGTCCTGCATCCCGAGCGTCGACGGACACTGCTGAACTGGGCACGGGAGAACGACGGACTGGTCATCGAAGACGACTACGACGCCGAGCACCGCTATGACCGGCCCGCGCTGGGAGCTGTGCAGGCACTGGACCCGACGCGAGTCGTCTATCAGGGCAGTGTCAGCAAGGTCCTCGCACCCGCCCTGCGGATCGGCTGGTTGCTCGCGCCACCGGCACTGCGCTCCGATCTCGTGGATGCCAAGCACTTCCACGACCTCGGCTGTAGTCCCCTGCCCCAGGCCGCGCTCGCCCACTTGATACGGACTGGGACCTATGAACGGCACCTGCGACGGACAAGGGCACTGCACCGGCAACGACGTGACGCCCTGCTCACCGCGGTCAGCGAACACCTCCCGAGATGCAGTCCGGTCGGCGTGGCCGCCGGACTGCACGTGGTGCTGCGGTTTCCCAGCGGTACCGACGACCTCGCGCTTCAGCGAGCACTCGCGGCACGCGGCGTGAACGCACCGGCACTGTCCGGTTACCTGCCAGCTGGCGGAGCGGCGCCGTTTCCCGGTCTCGTCCTCGGGTACGCGTGGATGAGCCCTGATCGGCTGCGGTCAGCGGTCGAGATCATCGCTGACGTGCTCTCATGAACCACCTCCTCGTCTCGTGCCCGCAGTCTGCCCCTGCCTACCGACAGTTTCCGGAATCAGCAGGCCAGGACCGGCAAATCCGAAACTGTCGGTAGGCCGTCGCATCATGGGGGCATGCTCCTCGCCGACGTCGTCTCCGCCTCGATGGCCGTGGCCTCTACTAGGTCACGGCTGGCCAAGGTGGCCGTGCTGGCCGGTCTGCTGTCCCAGCTGACCGAGACGGAGGTCGCTCCGGCCGTCGCGTTCCTGGCGGGCCTGCCACGCCAGGGCAAGGTCGGTGCCGGCTGGCGCACGCTGTTCGGCATCGCGGCCGCCGCGGTCGCCAGCCCGACGTTGAGCATCGTCGAGGTCGACAACGTGTTGACCGTGATCGCGGGCATCGAGGGCAAGGGGGCGGCCCAGCGTCGGACCGAGTCGCTCGAAGCCCTGATGTCCAGGGCCACCGCCCCGGAGCAGGACTTCCTCCGCCGACTGCTCACCGGTGAACTCCGGCAGGGCGCCCTGGAAGGAGTGATGATCGACGCGGTGGCGGCCGCCTTCGCCGTGCCGGCCGAAGCGGTCCGCCGGGCTTTCCTGCTGTCGGGACAGCTGACCACGGCCGCGGTTGCCGCAGCCTCTGGTGGCGCGGCGGCGCTGGCGGAGTTCCGGCTCGTGGTCGGCAGGCCGGTCCGGCCGATGCTGGCCACCCCGGCCGAGTCACTCGACTCCGCCCTTGCCGAGCTGGGCAGGGTCACCGTGGAGTACAAGCTGGACGGTGCCCGTATCCAGGTGCACCGGATGGGAGCCGACGTACGCGTCTACACCAGGACGCTGCGTGAGATCACAGCGGCCGTTCCCGAGCTGGTTGGACAGGTCCGCGGGCTGGCGTGCGAATCCGTGGTGTTGGACGGGGAGACGCTGGCGTTGACCGACGACGGCCGGCCGCGGCCGTTTCAGGAGACGATGAGCCGGTTCGGGGCGCGTGGCGTCGGCCAGCTCCTGCTGCGGCCCTATTTCTTCGACTGCCTGCACTTGGACGGCCAGGATCTGCTGGACCTGCCGTTGGAACAGCGGATCGCCGCACTGGACCGGGTCGCGGGGCGGTTTCGGATCCCCGGTGTGATGGAGCCCGGGCACGAGGAGGCGATGGAAGTGGCGCTGGCCGCCGCGGCCGCGGGACACGAGGGGGTGGTGATCAAGTCGCTGGAGTCCTCCTATGCCGCTGGCCGGCGCGGCCGGTCCTGGCAGAAGGTCAAACCAGTACACACACTGGATCTCATCGTGCTGGCCGCGGAATGGGGCCATGGCCGCCGCCGCGGCCTGTTGTCCAATCTGCATCTCGGTGCCAGAGACCCGGACGGTGGACCCGCGATCATGGTGGGCAAGACGTTCAAGGGGCTCACCGATGAACTGCTGAGATGGCAGACGGCGGCCCTGGCGGACATCGCCCTGCCCGTCGACGGGACCACCGAGGGTTGTTCACCGGAGACCGGCGTCGTCCGTGTGCGGCCCGAGCTGGTGGTGGAGATCGAACTGGACGGAGTGCAGGTCAGTCCGCGCTACCCAGGTGGCGTGGCGCTGAGGTTCGCGCGGGTTCTGCGCTACCGGCCGGACAAGGAGGTGAATGACGCGGACACCATCGATCAGGTGAGAGCGCTGCTGTCCGGCTGACGGCATGGCGGGAGCGGACCACGTAACCTGGATCTCCGTGCGCTTCCTCAACAACGAGCATGGGCCCGGGTACGACCTCACCTATGACGACGTCTTCATCACACCGGGACGATCAGCGGTGGAGTCTCGGTTCGATGTCGACTTGTCGACCGCGGACGGCACCGGAGCGACCATTCCGATCGTGGTCGCCAACATGACCGCGGTGGCCGGGCGGCGAATGGCCGAGACCGTTGCCCGGCGAGGCGGTCTGGTAGTGCTGCCTCAGGACGTGGACCCCGAGGCGGTCGCGGAGATAGTCGCGTGGGTGAAGGCATGCCATCCGGTGTGGGACACCCCGCTGGTGCTCGGCGCGGGCGAAGCCGTCGCGGATGCGATCAATCTGCTGCCCAAACGTGCGCATGGCGCGGTGGTGGTCGTGGATTCCGGCGGCAGGCCGTTCGGAGTCGTCGACGAGTCAGCATGCGCCGGAGTCGACCGGTTCACCAGGATCGGCGAGGTCGCCGACCAGGACGTGGTGACGCTGCCGCTGGATACACCGGCCACGCGGGTGTTCGACCAGTTGCACGGGCGGAACACCAGAATCGCGCTCGGCGTGGACGCTGACGGGCGCCTCGCCGGTGTCCTGACTGAGGTCGGCGCACTGCGGGCGGAGATCTACCAGCCCGCCCTTGACGCACGGGGCAGGCTGCGGGTGGCCGCGGCCACAGGTGTGAACGGTGACGTCGCCGGACGTGCCGCGGCACTGCTCGAGGCCGGCGTCGACGCGCTCGTGGTAGACACCGCCCACGGCCACCAAGAGAAGATGCTCGACGCGCTGCGAGCGGTGCGGCGTCTGGGGATCGGCTCGGTTCCCGTGGTGGCGGGCAATGTGGTGACCGCGACCGGAGTGCGCGATCTGGTCGACGCCGGCGCGGACGTGGTCAAGGTCGGCGTGGGGCCCGGTGCCATGTGCACGACGCGCATGATGACCGGTGTCGGCCGGCCGCAGTTCTCCGCGGTGGCCGAATGCGCGGCCAAGGCTCGGGAACTGGGCAAGTATGTGTGGGCCGACGGCGGCATCCGTCATCCGAGGGACGTGGCGTTGGCGCTCGCGGCCGGCGCGTCCAGCGCCATGATCGGCTCATGGTTCGCCGGCACCTACGAATCGCCTGGCGACCTGTTGCGCGACGAGGCTGGCCGGGCATACAAGGAGTCGTTCGGGATGGCGTCGAAGCGGGCGGTCAACGCGCGCACCCGTGCCGACAATGACTTCGACCGGGCCAAGAAGGAGCTGTTCGAGGAGGGCATTTCGACTTCGCGGATGCGGCTGGATCCGATTCGGCCTGGCGTGGAGGATCTGATCGACTCCATCTGCTCGGGGGTGAGGTCGGCATGTACCTACGCCGGCGCACGCGATCTGACCGAGTTCCACGAGCGGGTGGTGCTCGGGATCCAGTCCGCGGCGGGGTTCGCCGAAGGCCGACCACTGCCTTCCGGCTGGTGACGGACAGGGCAAGCCGACAGTGCGCGGTTCACACGGTCGGCAACTCCGCAAATCAGCTGTCCCTACTGGCCGACCAGCATAGGGTTGCACCGTGAATGACGCTGTTGTTGTCGAGGATCTGGTCAAAACGTACAACAAGAACCCACGACCGGCCGTGGACGGCCTCGGCTTCACGGTCCACGTCGGCGAGGTGTTCGGTCTACTCGGCCCCAACGGTGCTGGCAAGACGACCACCGTCGGCGTGCTGACCACCAGAGTCATCCCCAATTCCGGCAGGGCATTGGTAGACGGGGTCGACGTGGTTGCCGACCCCCAGCGGGCTCGGCAGGTGCTGGCGGTCGTGCCCCAACGCAACAATCTGGACCGGTCACTCACCGTGCGCCAGAACCTGCTGTTTCACGCGGCATATCACGGCGTGCCGCGGGCGGAGCGCCACCGCCTCGCCGACGAGATCATCGAGCGAATGGGGCTGACCGGCCGCGGCAAGTCCTTGATCGACCAGCTCTCGGGTGGCCAGGCACAGCGGGTCATGATCGCCAGAGCACTGATGCATCAACCGAAAGTGATGTTCCTCGACGAGCCGTCCACCGGCCTCGATCCGCAGGCACGGTTGTTTGTGCACGATCGGGTCGCGCAACTGCGGGACGACGGCGTGACCGTTGTGCTGACCACACACGACATGGACGAAGCGACCAAGCTCTGCGACCGAGTCGGGATCGTCGACCACGGCAAGCTGCTTGCTCTCGACACTCCGGCGGAACTGACCAAGTCGTTGCCCGGCAGCAACACCGTGACCCTGTCCGTCGACCTCAACGGAACAGCACCCGATGTGGTAGCCGCCGAATTGTCCCGTATGGACAGCACGCAGCGGGTGGAGCAGATCTCGACGTCAGCCGACGAGGACGCCACGACGTGGTCCAGCGAGGCACCACCACGGGACGAGACGCCGTCAGAATCGGAAACCAACCAGTTCCGGCTCTACTCCGATGTCGAGCCGGCGGTCATCCTGTCGGCCGCTCTGCACGCGGTCGGCCAGCTCGGCTGCACGGTCACCGATCTGACCATCGGCAAGCCGAGTCTGGAAGACGTCTTCATTCACCTGACAGGTAGGGAACTTCGATGATCGCATGGCGCACGTTCGTCGCGGTGCTCGGACGCGACGTGTTCGTCACAGGCAGGGAGTTGCCGAGCTTCCTCGCCCAGGTGGTGATCCAGCCGTTCTTCACCCTGTTCATCTTCGGCAAAGTCCTCGTCGCGATCAGCTACGTCCAGGGTGACTACGGCCAGGTGCTGCTTCCCGGCGTGGTGGCGCTCAACGGTTTCCTCGGCGCCCTGCAGAACACCACACTTCCGCTCGTGCTGGACTTCTCATGGACGCGGGAGATCGAGGACCGACTGCTCGCGCCGATATCCATCAGCCTCGTCGCGGTGGAGAAGATGGTGTTCGGTGCTCTGCGCGGGCTGGTCTCGGCACTGCTGATGGTGCCCATCGGCATCGCGATTCTCGGCGTCAGCTGGCCACTGTCGAGTCTTCCGCTTGTGCTCGTCGTACTCGTACTCGGTTCTCTCGCCGGTGCCGCGATCGGCATGGTGATCGGCACGTCGGTGCCGCCACGCCGGATCAACATCATGTTCGCGGTGATCCTGACCCCGCTGATGTTCACCGGCGCGACCCAGTTTCCCTGGCCGCAGCTGGAGAGCTTGAAATGGTTCCAAATCCTGTGCGCGCTCAATCCGCTGACCTATGTCAGCGAGGCCATTCGAGCCGTGCTGATCCCCAGCGTTCCACACATGGCGCTGTGGGTGTCGCTTCCGGTCCTCACCCTGGCTATCGCGATCTTCGGCGCACTCGGTATGCGCGGCTTCATGCGTCGCGCCCTTGACTGAGGACGGCTCCGCGCGGGCCGCACCCGACCACCCGGGGCGGGTACGGCCCGCGGACGGTCAGCTGGCGTAGTCCTCCAGCATCTCGGTCACCAGTGCCGCGATCGGCGAACGCTCCGACCGGGTCAGCGTGACATGGGCGAACAACGGATGCCCCTTGAGTTTCTCGATCACCGCCGCCACCCCGTCGTGCCTGCCGACTCTAAGGTTGTCCCGCTGTGCGACATCATGGGTCAGCACGACCCGTGACCCCGAGCCGAGTCTGGACAACACGGTCAGCAAGACGTTGCGCTCCAACGACTGCGCCTCGTCCACGATCACGAACGAGTCGTGCAGCGAACGTCCTCTGATGTGGGTAAGCGGCAGCACCTCCAGCATGCCGCGATCCTGGACCTCGTCGAGCACCTCCTGGCTGACGAGGCCGCCGAGGGTGTCGAACACGGCCTGAGCCCACGGCTGCATCTTCTCGCTCTCCGAGCCGGGCAGGTAGCCGAGATCCTGACCACCGACCGCATAGACCGGCCGGAACACCACGACCTTGCGATGGTGGCCACGTTCCATGACCGCTTCGAGACCAGCGCACAGGGCCAGCGCCGACTTACCGGTGCCGGCCCGCCCGCCGAGCGAGACGATGCCCACGTCGGTGTCGAGCAACAGATCGAGCGCGATCCGTTGCTCGGCCGACCGGCCGTGCAGTCCGAACGCCTCGCGGTCGCCGCGAACCAGTCGAATCTGTTTGTCCTGAGTGATCCGGCCCAGCGCGCTCGCCGTCCCGGCGAGCAGCCTCAGCCCGGTATGGCAGGGCAACTCGGCGGCCTCCGGGAGGTCGAACTGGGTCGGGTCGACCACGGTGTCCCGGTACAGCTGATCGATAACCTGCCTGGGCACCGCCATGTCGGTCATTCCCGTCCAGCCGGACGGTGTCACATCCTGGGCGCGGTACTCGGCGGCGTCTAGTCCGCAGGCGCCGGCCTTGACCCGCAGCGGCATGTCCTTGGTCACCAAGGTGACTGAACGTCCCTCCGCGACGAGGTTCAGTGCGCAAGCCAGGATCCTGGCATCGTTGGAGTCGGTGCGAAAGCCGCTCGGCAGCACCTCTGGATCGGTGTGGTTCAGTTCGACGTGCAGGGTGCCGCCGAGTTCGCCGATCGGCACCGGCGAGTCCAGCCTTCCGTACCGCGACCGCATCTCATCAAGCAGACGCAACGCCTCCCTGGCGAACCAGCCCAACTCCGGATGATGGCGCTTGCCCTCCAATTCGCTGATCACCACGAGCGGCAGCACCACGGCATGCTCGGCGAACCGGCTGATCGCCCACGGGTCGGAGAGCAGAACCGAGGTGTCCAACACGTAGGTGAACGTGGTGGGTGTCACCGACTTCTTTGCGGTGCCGCGGGCTGTACCAGCCCTGGAAGCGCCCGAAGAACGGCTGGCGGGACGTCGTGTGGTCACGGCTACTCCCTCGCGAACGCGGCACCCGCATCCGCTCCCTCGATGGGCCAGGCACACCACCCAGCTGGTCCGCTCGCCGTACGTCGTTACGACGTCAGGCCCGCGTCCCAAGAGGGCCGGGTGCCGGCCCCCTCGCGCTCGCTACCGACACGACCAGGGCCTCCCGGGACGGTTCGCATTGGACACGACCCGTCGTATCGCAAGCTACCTGCGTTGTGAGTCCCGCTCCAGGCTGCCACCCAGGTGATTCGCCCTGTCGTCATCGAATGGTTACGCAAGGTCAAGGCACGGAAAGCGTGGCTTCAAGTCGCCGAACAGCGAATACAGGTGATGATCAAGAACAATCGACCACAATCACACCATCGTGCTAGTAACGAGGAGTAACTTTCCGCGATGCCGCGCGGACCCGCCAACCAGCTACGGTGGAATTGGTCTCGCCGGTGCCGACCGCCGTCTCCACGGAACGGAATACCCCTGGCCACAAATCCACTAGAAAGAGCTACACACTCACGGGGACGATCACACAATAGTGTTATCCAGGTGGGAACCAAAGCGCCATATCGAGTAGGTTCCGCGTCGGTGGACCCGAACCGAGGAAACATCAGTGCATCGGGATTCCTTATCTCATTCCTGTCTTGAAGGAGCGTGTTGGCAGTGCTGAAGAAGGCCGGCGTTATCGCCGCCGCAGCCGTGGCGGGTCTGTTCCTCCTCGCGAGCCCGGCATTCGCCGGTGTTCCGTCCGGAGGCGAGGGCAATGGAGAGGGCGGCGGCCACCCGCACGGCCAGCCCGTCGTGCAGCACGGCCTGGTGAACGTGGCTGACGTCGACGCGCTCCACAACGTCAACGTCCCCGTCGGCGCGTGCGGCGACAACGTCGGCGTCCTCGGCGCTGCGGTGCCCATCAACTCCCCCAGCGCCACCGAACACTGCGTTGGCGGTGTCATCGCGGGCCAGGGTGACGAGGACGGCCCGGTCTTCCAGCACGGCCTGGTGAACGTGGCTGACGTCGACGCGCTCCACAACGTCAACGTCCCCGTCGGCGCGTGCGGCGACAACGTCGGCGTCCTCGGCGCCGCGGTGCCCATCAACTCTCCCAGCTACGTCGGGACCTGCAGCATGGGTGCGATCGTGAATGGCCACCACCACTGAAACTGAAACAGTGGTGACCGCAATTGAGGGTGTGACCGGAATCATGATTCCGGTCACACCCTCAATTGCACTGTTACACCCTCAGGAGCCGAACCGCCGATGGCGGATCGCGTAGTCGCGTAGCGCCCGGAGGAAATCGACCCGGCGAAACGCAGGCCAATAGGCCTCACAGAACCAGAATTCCGAGTGCGCCGACTGCCAGAGCAGGAATCCGGAAAGCCGCTGCTCGCCGGATGTCCGGATCAACAGGTCCGGATCGGGTTGCCCGGATGTGTACAGATGTTCGGCTATGTGGTCGACGTCGAGCACCTCGGCGAGTTCCTCGATCGAGGTACCGGCTTCGGCGTGCTGAAGCAGAAGCTTGCGCACCGCATCGGCGATCTCCTGTCGGCCGCCGTAGCCGACGGCGACATTGACCTCCATGCCGGAGCGGCTCGCGGTGCTCTGTCCCGCCGCTGTGAGCCTGGTGGCGATGTCCGCGGGCAACAGGTCAAGAGCGCCGACGATACGCAGCCGCCACGGGTTGCCCGGCTCGGCAAGTTCGTCGACGACGTCAGCGATGATCGTCAACAGGGCGTCGAGTTCCTCGCTCGCGCGCTGTTTGAGATTGTCGGTGGCAAGCAGCCACAGCGTGGCCACCTCCACGTCGGCCTCCTGGCACCAGACCAGAAGGTCGGCGATCTTGCGCGCGCCGGCCCGGTGGCCGTGGCTGACGTCGTCGAACCCGGCCTCCCTCGCCCAGCGTCGGTTTCCGTCGAGCACGACCCCGACATGCCGAGGTCGTGGCGCCCCGGCGAGCTGCTGGTTGAGTCGCAGCTCGTAGAGTCCATAGACGATCTTGCTCAGATATCTGCGGAGACCCACATCACCGCAGGGTACGCCGAGGGGTACCGCGGCTGATCGGAGCGTGGCACCTCCTCATCCCGCTCCGGTGATGACCGCACGTTCCAATCGGCTGCCCGCCTGGTCCGCGCTGTGCCGCTGACGACCGCACATGCCCGCCGAACAGTCGCACAGCTGAATCGGCGTAGCTGAAAACTCAGACGTCGCCAAGTTCACACATGCCGAAGCGTTGGTCAACAGCTCGCACACAAAGTAGGTCGATCAACCACGGCAGGCCGCCTACGCTTGCGCCCGATCAACAACAATCACGCAACCACTGGAGGGATGGACCTCATGTCCAGCACGCGCTGGCTCGCCCGGGGCGCTCTCGGCTTGGCCGCTGTGGCCGCACTGTCCCTTGCGGGCGTGCCGATCGCCTCGGCAAGGCCGGCCGATGGAACCTTCAACGGCACAGCCGGTTTCGACACGCCGCTCACCGCCGGCCCGTTCAGCAATCCGATACCTCAGGCACGCATCGCCATCGCGTTCACCGAGAATCCTCTCGCCACCCACGTGACCGCTGAAGGGTGCGGCACCGGAGCACGTATCGGCGACGTTTTCATCGGCGGGAACGACCACCGTTCAACCATTGTCGGCCAGGCCGCGGGCGCCAACGTCTGCTTCACCCTGAGGATCCAGTCCAATGTTCCGCAGGCGGATCCTTTCCACGTCGCCGGAAGCGTCGACTACCGCTAGCCGCGACGTCTGTCGTCACCGCGGCCGGGGTTCCAGCTGCTCAGCTGGAACCGCGCCCAGCGTGGGCGGGCGTGCCACCACAGCGAGAACCCGTGACAGCACCGAGTCGGCACCGTCACGGGCAGCGGTTCAGTCCAGATCGGGGCCCTGGTTGCGAATGTCGTTGACCTTCGCCATGGCCTGTCGCAGTTCGGCAAGCCACTGTTCGGCGTGCTCCCCGACCAGCCGGACCGCCCAACCCAGGGCCTCCGAACGGGACCGGGCCACTCCGGCGTCCACCAGGGTGTCCAGTACCAGTCGCTCAGGTTGGCGCAGCCGTGTCATCACCGGCGCGGCCAGCGTGGTGAACAGTTCCGTGCTGCCACCGAGCTTGGCTCCCCAGGCCACCTTGCGTCCGTAGCGGTGCTCGGCCTGCCTGGCGATCTCGATCCGCTCGTCCCGGGTCTGTTCACGGAACCTGCTGATCCGTCCTGCCTCAGCGGCGGTCCTTGCCGCGTCGTCTGGGAACTCCTCGCTCAGCGCGGGCAGCTCACCGACGACGATGATCTCCTCACGATCCACCGTCACCTCCGGCGTGCCGGTGAACCAGCCATCGGGGAGCCGACCCGCGAACCACGCCGAGGCGTCGTCGGCAGGGGGCACGTCCGACTGCTGCCAGCCGCCGCGCCCCCGGCCGCCCCAGCCCGTTCTCGCGAAGCGTCCGTGCATGACACTCCTCCTCCGAGGTAGTGATTACATCATTACATCGCTACAACGTACGCGAGACAACAGCACTTCCACAGCCCTGTTCACCAGCGGCGAACCGAACGGTTCACCGGCGTCGGAGAAGGCTGGCGAGGTCATCGGCGGCGGTGACGGGCCGATCACACACGTAACCGCGGCACACGTAGGCGGCGGGTGCACCGTTGACAAGCGGACGGCCTGCGAGCAGCGGTACGTCGACGGTGTCGGGTGTGCCGGCGAGCACCACGGCGCCTCCTGGCGCCAGTGTCACAGCGGTTGTCAGAAGTGGCTCGCCGCGCGGATCACCCGCCTCGGCGGCGATGGCGATCTGCATCGGCCCCTCAACCATCGCCTCGGCCACGGTCAGCCAGTGTCCCGCGAACCGCGGAGCCCGTGCCGCCAGCACGCCGGCTCGGTTCACAGCCAGCTCGGCGGCTTCCCGATAACGGCCGGCCCGGTCGGGACCCGCGAGCGCCGAGGCCGTGAGCAGTGCTCCGGCAAGGGACGACGCTCCGGACGGGCTGGCGTTGTCGCTGGGCTCGGCCGGCCGACGCACAAGCCGGTCGGCGTCATCGGCTGTGTCGTAGAACATGCCGGGTTCCGTGCTGTCAGCGAACCGCGCCAACGCGGTGTCCAACAGCGAGCAGGCCACGGCCAGCCATCGCGGCTCACTCGTGGCCTGGTGCAGCGTGAGCAGGCCATCGGCAAGGCAGCCGTAGTCCTCGAGCACACCCATGGCCGCGCCAGCCACGCCGTCACGCGATGCCCGCCGCAGTCGCCCGTCGGTCAGATGTACGTCGACCACGAGCGCCGCGGCCTCGCGGGCGCGGCGGACCCAGTCCGGACGTCCCAGTACGGCACCGGCCTTCGCCAGCGCACCGATGGCCAATCCATTCCAAGCGGTGACCACCTTGTCGTCCCTGCTCGGCTGTGGCCGCTCCCGTCGTGCCGCCAACAGGCGTCCTCGGACGTCGAACAGGCGCGACACGTCCTCGGGTTCGGCGCACAGCTGGAGTGTGGACTTTCCGTCCTCGAAGGTGCCTTCGTCGGTGACCGCGAACGTCTCGGCGGCCCATCGCCCATCGCTGCCACCGAGCACCTCGGTCAGCTGCGCCGGAGTCCAGACGTAGGTGAGCCCCTCGACACCGTTGGCGTCCGCGTCGAGTGCGGAGGCGAACCCACCCTCCGCGGTGCGCAGGTCGGACAGGAGGAAGCCGGCCGTCTCAACCGCGATCCGCCTCGCCAGCGCCGAATCCTTCCCGCGCGCGAGATGCGTATACGCACCGAGCAGCAAAGCGTTGTCGTACAGCATCTTCTCGAAGTGCGGCACCACCCAGCCGGCGTCGACGCTGTACCTGGCGAACCCGCCGCCAAGCTGGTCGTACACACCGCCACGAGCCATCGCCTCGGCGGTTCCCTCGGCAAGGGACAGCGCATGAACAGAGCCGGTCCGCTCATGGTTGCGGAGCAAGAACTCCAACAGCATCGACGGCGGAAACTTCGGCTGACCGCCGAACCCTCCGTTGGTCCTGTCGTACTCACCGAGCAGGGACACCACGGCACCGTCGAGAACCTCGGCGTCCACCGCGGAAACCGGAAGCGGCGCGGCGTTGCGGCTGAGTTCGACGACCACCCGGGCCCCCGCCTCACGCACTTCACCGCGTCTGGTGGCCCACGCCTCGGCCACCGCGGCAAGCAGCTGCCGAAACGAGGGCATACCGGGTCGGGGAGCCGGCGGATAGTAGGTGCCACAGTGGAAAGGCTCGCCGTCCGGAGTCAGCAGACACGTCATCGGCCAGCCGCCGTGGCCGGTCATCGCCTGGGTCGCCTCCATGTACACGGCGTCGATGTCGGGACGCTCCTCCCGATCCACCTTGATGTTGACGAAGTTGTCGTTCATCAGCCTGGCGATGTCCGAATCCTCGAAGGACTCGTGTGCCATCACGTGACACCAGTGAATTCGTAGAAGCATAAGTGGCAGGACGCATACCCCACACTCAAGAGGATGGGCACGTCCCGCCGCTTAGCTTCATTCATCGCCTCCTCTCCCCATGGCCACCAATCCACCGGATTGGAAGCATGCTGGAGCAGATAGGGCGACGTCGCGTTTGCGAGTCGGTTCATACCGTCATCGTCGCACGATCCAGCCCGACTGACCTACGGCATCCGCCACTTCGACACCGCCGCCGTCAGCCCCATGGACGGCCGGCCCGACCTGCTGCAGATGACCCGTACGCGTTCGAGCGCTTGGTACGTGACCTGTTCACCGTCATGGGCTACGAGACTTAGGCGACGTAGAACTCACGCGATGACGGCCTGGGCGCCGTTGCGGTTCGCGCCGCCGCACCTTGCCTCCGCCGACCCTCCGCGGCTCAACACCGCCGGCCGATCCGGACCGATTCTCTCCCGCACGGAGTGAACCGGCCCCATCACCGGTCGGCCGATGCGGCGGTGAGTGGCGGCCATCCGGCGGGCTAGCGCCACGCCCGCGACCGCTCCAGTGAGGTAGTCATTCAGGTAGACAGACAGCGGCCACATCACGATTGAAGGAGACATCCTGCCCTCCGGGGCTCACGGCCGGGCCTAGACCGGTGGTGCCAAGGTCACCCGAGCCATCGACGGCGCCCTCTTGGGCCTGTCCGAAGCTATGTATGGCGGGCCGAGCACTGACTACCCGGGCAGCAGCAACGGCCCGACCACCGCACTACCCCAGTGCCACCATCACGAGCAGTGCGTCACGCATACCGGATCGCTCCCGCATACCTGACATGGTGCAACCGACATCCGCCTGTTCCCAGCCACACCTGACAGATGCTCATACTCCTTAACAAAATCGGTCAGCAGCGTTGAGATGCTGCGGCTGCGGCACCGCCTCCCGAGCCGAGACCACGCCGAACCGGCGGGATCGAAAGGGTTTTCATGAGCAAGAGTCAGCTGGAGATCTGCATCGTCGGCGCCGGCCCCCGGGGGCTGTCCGTCCTCGAGCGCCTGTGCGCCAACGAACGCCACTCGCCGTCGCACCCCCAGATCACCGTCCACGTGGTCGACCCGGAGGCACCCGGCGCCGGAGCGGTCTGGCGTCCGCAACAGTCGCGCCACCTCCTGATGAACACCGTCGCCTCCCAGATCACCGTCTACACCGACGACAGCGTGCGGATCGACGGCCCGATCGAACAGGGCCCAAGCCTGTACGAGTGGGCCAAGGGCCTGCTGGAGCCGGGCGGCCGGGGTGACACCGACGACGTCACCCTCGCCGAGGCCCGCGACCTGGGCCCCAACACCTACCCAAGCCGGGCGTTCTACGGCAGCTACCTGAGCGCGAGCTTCCTGCGCGTGGTGGCGAACGCGCCCGAGCACGTGATGGTGTTGGTGCACCGCAGCCGCGTGGTCGCGATGGCCGACGTGCACGGCATCCCCGCCGGCCCGCAGGGCGTCCGGCTGGGGGACGGCACCCGGCTCAACCAGCTGGACGCCATCGTGCTGGCCCAGGGCCACGTGCCGGCCCGCCTCACCGCCCGCGAGGAGCGGACGGCGGCGCTCTCCCGGATCCACCACCTCACCTACATCACCCCGGCCAACCCGGCCGACCTCGACCTGGCCGACATCAAGCCGGGCGAGAACGTGCTGATCCGCGGCCTGGGCTTGAACTTCTTCGACCACATGGCGCTGATGACGGTCGGCCGGGGCGGCCACTTCGTCCGCGCGGGCGGCCGCCTGATGTACCAGGCCTCCGGCTTCGAGCCCAAGCTCTTCGCCAGCTCCCGCCGGGGTGTGCCGTACCACGCACGTGGCGAGAACGAGAAGGGTGCGTACGGGCATTACTACCC